>JAAZAT010000114.1 GCA_012514185.1 Spirochaetales bacterium
CCGGATACCCCGGACTTGAGTTCCCGTTTGAGACCATGGACGAAGCCATCACGATGGCTCAGGACATGCTTGCAAAGGCTGGATATCCCAACGGAGCCGGCTTCCCGACTGTTTCCATCCTCTACAATACCAACGAGGGTCACAAGCAGATTGCTGAATTCATTCAGCAGGAGTGGAAGAACAACCTGGGCATCAACGTAGTTCTTGAGAACCAGGAATGGCAGACCTACCTCTCCAACCGCAACCAGGGCAACTTCCAAGTCGCTCGCGCCGGATGGGTTGGTGACTACCAGGATCCGAATACCTTCCTCGACATGTTCCTCACCGGAGCCGGCATGAACGGTGGAAAGTATACCAACGAAGTCTATGACGTCCTGATCAACGAAGCTGCAAGAATGCCCGCCGGTGAAGACCGCTTTGGTGTTCTGCGCACAGCTGAGGACATCATGATCAACGAAGACCAGGCTCTCATGCCTCTCTACTACTACGTAACGATCAACATGATCGATACCAACAAGTGGGGTGGATGGCACAACAACACCATGGACTACCATCCGGTCAAGGACATCTACAAGAAGTAGTTGTACGATTTCTGCACTTTCGATCCCCGGGCTTTCCCGGGGATCTTCTTTGTGCCGCCTTGCATTCCTTGACATCCACCACCCGCCTTCCTAGAATGGAAGTAGTTGAGGAAAAACAATGCAGGAGGGTCACATGTTCAGCTTTCAGGCACGTTTGCCTTGGTTGCTGGTTATCATCGGCCTGACTTTATATTTCCTCGGCTTTCCGATGCAATTCACCAGCACCGTGCCCTCAAAGCTTGCATCGGGAAACACTCCTGTCCAACTCCAGAAGATCACTCATTTCAGCGGGCAGGACATGATCAGCGAGACGGCGGATCCAGTTCCAAACAGGGCAAGAGTGATTTTTGAAACCTTGGCGGGTATGGTTTGCAGCCTGGCCGGGATTGCAATTTCATTCAAGCACCGCAGGTACGAACACCTTTCAGACAGCATACCCACATCCAAGGATTACCTTGTAGTCTACATGCACGACCGGGATGGGAAAAAACGCCGACCTTTGTTCTCTTGCAATGGCAGGCCTTGAGCTCTGCCTATTTCCATCGAGAACACATCATGGTGCACAGCACCCTATAAGGCAGGTTTTTCTATGATTACCATTATTCAGTTGGCTTCAATAGCAATATCACTGTTCGCCTTCGGCATGGCATTCTGGTTGTACACCTGGGTCAAGGCCCAGCCCGCCGGCAATAGCAAGGTCGAACATATTGGATCGTACATCCAAAGAGGTGCCAATACATTCCTCAAGAGGGAGTACACGATCCTGGCCCGTTTTACCGGTATCGTCGCACTGGCAATCCTGGTCTTCATCCCCACTCCGATCTGGAATGGGACCTTGGACAACGTCATCATGGCCATTGCGTTTCTTGCCGGCGCCGCCTTCTCCGCCCTGGCAGGCAAAGTCGGAATCCAAGTGGCGACCATCGCTAATCGCAAAGCCGCAACAGCGTCGCAGACCGGCATCAAGTTCGCTTTCCTCGCAGGCTTTCGAGGCGGAGCGGTCATGGGCATGGCGGTTGTAGGCACCAGTTTGCTCGGAGTAACCCTCGTCCTGATGATCACAAACGATGCAACCGCCATTCTTGGATTCAGTTTTGGTGCCAGTTCACTGGCTTTGTTCGCCAAGGCCGGAGGAGGAATTTTCACCAAGACTGCTGATATCAGCGCAGACCTCGTCGGGAAGGTGGAACTCGGGATCCCCGAGGATGATCCACGAAACCCGGCTGTCATCGCAGACAATGTCGGGGACAATGTGGGAGATGTGGCCGGTATGGGAGCCGACCTGTTTGACTCCAATGTCGCCAGCATGGCGGCCTCTTTGGTGATGGGCATCAGTCTCGACGGGGGAACATCCACCAAGAATGTCTCCACCGTATTTTGCTTTGCAGCCCTGGGCCTTCTAGCTTCCATCATTGGAGTCGGAACGGCAAAAATGGGAAAGTCGGACAATCCCAACCATGCGCTGAACAGCAGCACCTATGTGACTACAGCCTTGTATGTCGTACTTACCGCACTTGCAACCCAACTGCTAGGGTTCTCCTGGCGGTTGTGGACGGCCGCGATCATCGGCCTTGGAGTCGGGACCATCATAGGCATCGCAAGCGACTACTATACCAATGACGAGAAGCATCCCGTCCGGCATGTTGCAAAAGCGTCAGAAAATGGTCCGGCATTCACCATCCTGGGCGGAGCATCCTATGGATTTCTCAGTGTGTTTCCGGCGATGGCAGGAATAGCGGCGGCAGCCTTGGCGGCGTATCTTGTCTGTGACCCGCTCGGCCCGGGCTACGCCATGTTCGGCATCTCCATGGCAGCTGTCGGCATGCTCTCCATTGTCGGTATGATCATATCCAACGACGCCTACGGCCCTATTGTCGACAATGCCCGAGGGCTGGTTGAGATGGCTGGCCTGGGAGACAAGGCCTTGGCGGTTACAGACTCACTCGACAGCGCCGGCAACACGGTGAAAGCAGTGACCAAAGGCTTCGCCATTGCAGCAGCCGGCCTGACCGTCATCGCCCTGCTCGGGGCTTTCATGACGGAAGTCAACGAGGCTGCCGAAGCTTTGGGGATGGGAGAAAACTTCTTGCGCGGCTTTGATATCATGAATCCGTATGTCTTCTTCGGACTCTTGACGGGAGCCGCCATTCCTGCAGTATTCAGTGCCATGCTGATATTGGGAGTCGACCGGAATGCACAGCGCATGATTGCTGAAATCCATCGTCAATTCAAGACGATCAAAGGCTTGAAAGAGGGTGTGGAAGGGGTGGTGCCCGAGTATGACCGATGCATCGACATTGCCACCGTCGGCGCCCTGAAAGAGCTGATCCCTGCCGGGCTTATGGCCATCATCGCGACGTTGCTGGTAGGGTTCATCGGCGGCGTGCAAGCGATCGGAGGCTTTCTGGCAGGAAACATTGTCAGCGGCCTTCTCCTGGCCCTCTTCATGTCCAACAGCGGAGGACTCTGGGACAACACCAAAAAGTATATCGAGTCAGGCAAGTTTGGAGGAAGAGGTTCCGACGCCCATAAGGCGGCCGTCGTCGGAGATACCGTCGGCGATCCCTTCAAGGACACCGCAGGACCTTCGATCAACACCCAGATCACCGTCGTCTCACTCATCTCTTCGCTGATGTCCACGGTGTTTCTCACCGCATCCTTGTTCTAATAGCCAAGCAGGCCCTTATTGCGGGGCCTGCTTCCGTTTTAACTGGACTGAATGAGCGGCGTTCGGTATAGTTTTACAGAAGCAGGAGGAGCGAGCATGCAGGTATTTGACCTCAGAAGTGATACGATTACAAAACCCACCTTGGAAATGAGAAAAGCAATGGCCGCAGCTGAAGTCGGGGATGATGTCTATCGGGAAGACCCCACTACGATCAAACTTGAAAGACTGGCAGCCGAGCTTACCGGAAAAGAACGAGCTCTTTTCGTCTCTTCGGGGTGCATGGGCAATCTTATCAGCCTGTACATCCAGGCAGGACGGGGTAAGGAAGTCCTGTGTGCAGCCAACAGCCATATCATCCAGCATGAGATCGGCTCCATTGCAGCCATAGCCGGAGCCCTGCCGATCACCATCCAGGCAACCCGGGGAGTGCTCAACGCAACCGATCTTCAGTCCCTGGTCAAGCAAGGTTCCTACGATATGGCTACCACGGCCCTCATCGAGGTGGAGAATACCATCGGAGGATACTGCTACCCTCTTGAGAACCTTGAGATGATCAAGGACTTTGCATCCACCCACAACCTGAAGGTTCACATGGATGGAGCGAGGGTCTTCAATGCACAGGCAGCCACCGGCATTCCGGTCAAGACCTATGCCAAGTATGCCGATACCATCACCTTCTGCCTCTCCAAGGGCCTGGGCTGCCCGGTGGGGAGCATGCTCTGCGGTGACAAGGAGTTCATTGCCCAAGCCCTTACCGTACGCAAGCTGCTCGGAGGAGGCATGCGCCAAACCGGCATTCTCGCTGCTGCAGGCTTGTATGCCCTGGAACATCATGTCGACCGCCTGAAGGACGACCATGCACACGCAAAGGCAATCGCCGACACCCTGGTCAAGACCGGGTGGGCTGATGTGGATATCCAAGGGGTAGAGACCAACATCATCTTCTTCACCGTCCCCTCATTCAGCGCCCAAGATGTCGTGAAGCAACTTGCACGCATCGGCATCCTGGCAAACACAGAAGGAGAAAGTGTGCGTCTGGTCACCAATCTCGACCTAAACGATGAGGACACCCGAAAGGTCTGCTCCCTGCTCTCGTCATTCGATCCCGGGGCTCTTGCATGAAGACAACACTCATCTGTTTCTCTGGAACCGGAAACAGCTATTATATCGCAAAGCGTCTGGCAGGCGAGCTTGGAGACTGCCAAATCCTGATGATTCCTCACCTGATGCAAGACCAGAGCTTCCAACTCACCGAACAGGTTGGCTTTGTCTTTCCTGTCTATAAAGGATTTCCCCCCAACCTGGTAACCCATTTCATCCAGGAAGTCTTTGCAAAACAGGACCTGAGTCCGGTCAAGTACCTCTTCCAGATTGCCACAAGGTACATGTTCCAAGCATACACCTTCCAGGCCATGGATGTGGTACTCCGGGAAAGCGGGGCGATCACCAGTTATGTCAACCATGTTGTCATGCCCGATGGGTATGTGAAACTGCTCTCCGCACCGACGCAGGCCAAGATCGACGAGCTCTATGCAAAGGCTGACACGAAGATAGCAGAAATCGCCCAGGATATCAGGGATGAACAGATCAGGCTTCCCTCCCGTCCGCCGTTCAGCCGGATGGCCATCAACCACTTCATGGTACCCATCCATCGCGCCTTCATGGATACGGCCCTCGATTTCACCGTCACCGATGCCTGCATCTCCTGCGGCCTGTGCTATCGCATGTGCCCTTCCTTCAACATCGAGATGGTGGAAGGCAAACCCGAATTTGACAGGGCCTGCACCGGCTGTTTGGGTTGCTACCACCGCTGTCCGACCCAGGCAATTGTTTTCAAGCAGAAGGTGAAAAGCGGAAGATATCCCAATCCGCGTTCGACTTACACCGTGGAGTATCGCCCTGATGTTGTATAATTTTGATCGGTCAGTCGACCGCCGTTCCTCACTCTCGGTCAAGTGGAACAAGGAAGCAATCAAGAGCCTGTGCGGAAATCCTGATGCAGAACCGTTTTGGGTAGCAGACATGGATTTTCCTGTCGCCTCAGAAGTGGCGCAAAAGGCTCGAATCCTCAGCGAACATGCCATTTACGGCTATCCGTATGCAAACAACCAACGGCAAGTCTTCTGTACGTGGGCACAAGAGAGGCACAAGCTGGATATCCAGCCCGCCCAAGTGGTGATCAGCCAAGGGGTGCTCACCAGCATCGCCGTTCTGGTGGAGCTGCTTACTGATGAGGGGGACGGCATCATCATACCGCTTCCCGCTTATCAGCCGTTCATCAGGATTGTCAACAACCTGCACCGGAATGTGCTAGGCTGGCCTCTGTTGTACAACCAGGACAGCCGTGCATTCAGCCTTGATTGGGATGCCTATGAACACCTCTGCAAACAGGCCAAGATCCTGATTTTCTGCTCTCCCCAGAACCCCACGGGGTTGGTCTTTTCCGAGCAGGAGCTTGTCCGCTTGTGTGAGATAGCCAAGCAGAACAACGTCGTCATCATCTGTGATGAGATTCATGCAGACCTGAGCTATGGCAAGCACATCACGCTGCTTGAAAGCGCAAGACAGGTCGGCTGTGAAGCCGTGGTGTGCATGGCCCCATCAAAAACGTTCAACATCGCCGGGGAGCACTACTCGGTCACCTTGTTCAACAATCCTGATTTAAAGCAGCGCTTCTTGACCCGCCTCGGGCAGCTCTTCATTGCCGACCCTTCCCTGGTTGCCACAACCCTCGCCCTCGCCTCCTACCAACACGGCTCAAAATGGCTTGATGAGTTGCTCGTCTACCTGCAAAAGAATGCAGACCTCATTGAGCGAACCCTGCTCAAGGAAGTGCCATCCATCGTATTCATCAAACCGCAGGCTTCCTTCATCGGCTTGTTGGACTGCTCGGCCATCCTGGATTTGGTCGAACTCGATGCACAGGCGCATCCCGAGCTCTATGACAGCTCTGCCAGTTCTCAGGGAGGCCTGCTCTCCCGGTTCTTCGGCCAACGGGCACACCTGGCTTTCAACGACGGGACCTGGTTCGGAGGGACGGCTTACCGCCGGTTCGTTCGGCTGAATTTCGGCACGCAGCGTTCAAACATTGAACGCGCCTTGAACCACATCAAGGAGGCAGTTGCTTTTTTGGAAGCAACCTACCGCTGAAAGGGAATCAGAGGGGCAAGCGACTTGGCCAGGAACGAAATCCCCCTGTGGTCGGGATGCAGGAATTGGTCATCGTAGGCATCCCTGAGTGAGAGGGAAAGACCGTCCGCAACTTCGACACCGGCAAAGCATCTCGTAGCCTGCACCATTGCCTGGGTCAGCTCCTTGAAGCTGCCCATCCTCTTGTCCTGCAAAATATCGGTGCGATAGAGCGGGGTCAGCAGGAGCACCGGGACCTTGGGATAGAACTTGCGGATTCGCCCCAACAGGGCGAACATCTCACCGCGTACTTCAGCAAGGTTCTCCCGTATCGTCCAATCATTGGTGCCTACAGAGACCAGAATCGAGGCAACAGGTTCAGCGAGCTCCAGCTTTTGCACCAGCTTGGCATTGATCATCGCCCCGGCAAGGCCTTGGTTGATAACCTGCACCCCAAGAAGGGAACCCAGCCGGCTTGCCAGATCCTGGGAAGGATGGTGGATGCCCACCCCCTGGATGATTGAATCCCCGAGCAGAAGGAGCGTCCTTTGCTGCTTGGGCCTAGGCGCAACCTCCCCTTCCAATCTCACGCCCACCTGATGGTGCAGGGGTAGATGGATGGTTATCTCCTGATTTTCCTCGAATACGAGTTGTCCGTTTGCCAGTGGATGGTGGGACAGCTTTCCGTCGATGCTCACATCGATCGACTCGGAAAGGTCAAGCGGCCGGCCGTAGAGGGCGGCGAAATCGAGCACTTGATCATCTCGTTTGGCAAGCAACGACTGATGGTACCGCTTGATATGCACCACGGCTTTGCCTTGGGTGGTGAAGCGCAGGCAGATCGATGCACTTGTCTTGGCCATGGCCCGATAGAGCGGATGAGAGTTGAACGGCACGCCGTCACTCTCATTGAATCGCAGAAATTGTACATACCCATCCTCGAGATGACGGTACGAGAGAGCGTTGTGAGCCAGTTCAAAGATCGAGAAGTGTTCGTTTTCCATATACCTCTTCCCAGTTCTTCGAGAAATCCTGGACGGCCTTGGTGATCGAGGGCATGGCAAGACCTGTGCTGAGCAACGAGTAGGGAACCGTACAGCAACTGGCCCCGTTTGCATACGCGGTCGTAATCTCGTTGATGTTCTTGAAGCTTGCCGCCAATACCTGGCAGCTGGTGCTGTTCGCCCATAAAAGAGAGCTCAACTCCTTGATTACCTTTGCCGCATCGATATCGATGTTCAGCATCCTGTTGTAGTAGACCGCCAGGTATCGCGCTCCGCTGAGCATGGCAAGAATTCCCTGCAACGTTGTGTAGATGGCGGTTGCCGTAACATTGACCCCTCTCTTGGAGAGGATGCGGATCGCCTCAAGCCCCTCTTGTGTAACTGGAATCTTGACGAAGGTTGAAGGTCCGAGCAATGAGATGATTTTCTCTGCTTCAGCAAGGATTGCAGGGCAGGCGGTACTGACGACCTGCACATGCAGGCTTCTCTCTTCTCCGATAAGCTTTCTGATCTTTTGCATGTGCAGAAAGAAATCAACACCGCCTTCAGCCTTGATGATGGTTGGATTGGAAGTCACCCCGCTGATGGGATAGGTCGCAAGGCCTCTCTCGATTTCAGCAAGATTCGCAGTATCAAGCATAAGTTCCATGGCATACCTCTGCATCCATCATGCCATAGATGCGATGGCGGGGGCTAGTATCAGAAGCTTTGTTTCTTGGATCGGAATTGATTCGGTGTCTGTCCATAGGTTCGTTTGAACAGACTGTAGAACCGATGGACCGAACCGAATCCGCACTGTTCGCTGATCTGGGCGATGGTTGCATTTGAGCGGGTCAGCAGCAAGCAGGCCTGCTCGAGCTTCTCAAAGGTTATCTCCTCCCATATCGTATGCTTGCGGAATTGCCGAAACCGCATCTCAAGGGCGCGCCTGCAAATCGCCGCCTCGTTTGCAACATCGCTGGCTGTCAAACCCGACGTGGCACGTGCTTTTATCAAGCGAAGGGCATTGGCCACCTGCTCATCCTCGCAGAGTACCAAGCGGGTGCTCTCTCGCTCGGTAACGGGGCCGGGAGCGATGCGCCTCATGTGCATCCCGCTTTGCCTGTTGCCCAGCATCGCATCGAGCATGGCCGATGCCTCATACCCGATGGTCTTGCAGTCGGGCTGGATGCTGGAAATTGAAGGGCTGGCCAGTTCGCAAAGCAGCGTCTCGTTGTCCACCCCAAGCACCATGATGGAGCTGGGGATGCTGATCGAGAGCCGCTGGCAGGCAAGCTCGACCTTCATCGCCGACAGGTCGTTGCAACAGAACAAGCCGATGGGTTTTTCCAACCCCGCCAGCCATGATTCCAGCTCTTGCGACGGCTCATACAACTGCCTCCACCAGGAAAGCGGACGTGAAAAAGAAGCAATATCTGAAGGATTCATGCTGAGGCTGCTGGCAAATCCCACAAAGCGCTCCCGTGCCCAATGCACTTGGTCGACTCCGCACCAGGCGACATTCCTGCTGCCCAGTTTCTTCAGGTAGGTGCCGGCGCTCACCCCGGTCTGGTAGTCGTCATTGCGCACTTGGCTGAAGAGCTTGAGCGTGGAGGAGCCTGCAATATCAACAACCGGGATCCCCAAGGAAGCACAAAAGAGGGCTTCCTGGTCATCTTCGATGCGGGCAATCAGGGCATCACACTCCGCCAAAGCCTCCTGGTCGAGGGAGAAGAACCACGGCCCTTGCCCCCTGACCTGCCAATCACCTTTTGCCCTGGCGTATTGCACCACCCCGCTGGCGACAGCCATGTCATAGCCGTCTTGGAATCTGAGCTTCAAACCAATTTGTTTCATCTTCGGTGAGTGTATCACACTATTCGCAAAACGATATAGCTTTTTCGCATATCAAGCATTGTAATATCTGAGAAACCCCGTATGCTTGAGATGAGGAGGACCGCATGAGTCATACAAGCATTACCATTCCCGCCACGGGTGCACAATTGCCGGTGATCGGAGTAGGAACCTTCGGCAGCGACCATGTCAGCGCCGTCGAAATGGCCCAAGCCGTCAAGCTTGCCTTGGAAATCGGCTATCGCAACATCGACTGTGCCAGCGTCTACGCCAATGAGAAGGAGATCGGGGAGGTGCTCCATGCAAGCACCATACCCAGAGAAGAGCTTTGGATCACAAGCAAGGTCTGGAACGACATGCATGGATACAAGAACGTCATTGCGTCGGCAAAACAGAGCCTGAAGGATTTGCGCCTTGACTACCTCGACCTGTACTTGGTCCACTGGCCGTTTCCCAACTACCATCCACCCAAGTGCGATGTCTCCAGCCGCAGCCCGGACGCGCGTCCCTACATCCATGAAGAGTTCATGGAAACTTGGCAAGCCATGGAGGAGTTGGTCCGAGAGGGATTGGTCCGCCATATCGGAACCAGCAACATGACGGTGCCCAAGCTGAAGCTGCTCTTGGACTCGTGTTCCATCAGGCCTGCGGTAAACGAGATGGAGCTGCATCCCTGTTTCCAGCAGACAGCATTTCGATCCTATCTGGCCGAGCAGGGCATCATCCCGATCGGCTACAGTCCGCTCGGCTCCCCCAACCGTCCCGAGCGTGATACCACCAGTGAGGATGTAGTGGACATGGAGCACCCGATCGTTGTCGAGCTTGCCAGAAAGCACAACGTCCACCCGGCCTCAATCTGTTTGAAATGGGCACGGGGCAACGGCATCGTACCCATTCCTCAATCAACCAAGGAGCGGAACCTGAGAAGCAACCTCGAAAGCGTGCTCGGCGACCCGTTGAGCAAGGAAGAACTCATGCTTCTTGAACGTGCCGAATGCAACAACCGCCTGATCAAGGGCCAGGTATTCTTATGGAAGGAAGCCGATTCATGGCATGACTTATGGGACGAAGAGGGAACCATCCCTTGTCCCGAGAACTATCGCAGAGGAGGAAAGCGATGACCAAACGCATGATGAAAGGGGCGATGCTGCCCGGCAACAGCACCGTTGCATTCGCAGAGTATGAAGTACCCAAGCCGGGACACGGCCAGGTATTGGTGAAGACCAAGTGCACCACAATCTGCGGCAGCGATATCCGCTGCATCTACCGCGAGCACTTGGGCAAAGGCCCTGAAGGGTATCAGAATGTGATCGCCGGCCATGAACCCTGCGGCCAGATCGTCGAGGAAGGCGAAGGCCTCAAGCGGTTCAAGAAGGGCGATCGCGTCATCGTCTACCACATCAGCGGCTGTGGGGTCTGCCATGAGTGCCGCCAAGGGTTCATGATCAGCTGCACCAGCGACAAGCGGGCGGCCTATGGCTGGCAGCGTGACGGGGGCATGGCAGAGTACCTGCTCTGCGATGAGAAAGACCTGGTCCTGCTTCCGGACGAGCTCAGCTACGCCGACGGAGCGCAGGTTGCCTGCGGCTTCGGAACCGTGTATGAAGCCATCGAAAAAATCGGGGTGAGCGGCAACGATGCAGTCTTGGTCGTCGGCTTGGGCCCGGTGGGATTGGCCGCCCTCATGCTGGCAAAGGCGATGGGAGCAAACAAGCTCATCGGCATCGAAGGCCAAAGCGCCCGCATAGAACTGGCAAAGAAGCTGGGTCTTGTGGACCACGTCTTCACCCCCTCAGAAGAGAATGTCGCCCAAGTCAAGGCTGTTACCGGAGGCCATGGGGTCGAGCGGGCCTTTGACTGCTCGGCAAGCGATCCAGGAAGGGCTACAGCGATCAAAGCCACCCGCAAATGGGGCAGGATTGCATTCGTCGGGGAAGGCGGGACGGTCCACTTCAATCCCAGCGAAGATATGCTGCACGACCAGAAGACCATCTATGGCAGCTGGGTCACCAGCATCTGGAAGATGGAGGACTTGGTAGAGAGACTGGTACGTTGGAACATCCATCCCGAGGATCTCATCACCCACCGATTCCCGTTGGAGAAGGCTGATGAAGCGTATGCCCTGATGGCAAGCGGAGCCTGCGGCAAGGTGGCTGTCTGTTTTGACGAGGAGCTTCCTAACTGAAGACCTTGTCGAATCGGGGGGAGTGGTCATACCGGGAGGCCTTGGACTTCCCGTCGGTGACGATCCCCCCGTTCTCTTTCATCGCATGGATGGTGGGTTCCAGCACGATGGTGGCAGGAAACCCCTGCCTGTCCCCTTCCATCCGGCGGATCAAGAGCCTGGCGGCCGACTTTCCGATCAGATCAAGCGGCTGGGCAACTGCATAGTGGCAGAACTGCAGCAACGGGGCATAGTAGAGATAGTCGAAGGCGGCAAACGCCATGCGGCTATGCATCTGCCGGCCCTCGTGCGCCATCAGATAGCTGGTGGCCCCGATATGGACCATGTCATTGACCATAAAAAAAGCATTGGGACACCCTGCCATGGAAAGAGCTTGCTGCATCAGGGTGTAGCCGGCTTTCTGCGTCATGCCACCAAGGAAAATGAACTCTTTATCGACCTCAAGCTGATGAGCCTTCATGGCATCCAAATATCCGTGGAGGCGCTCTACTGAAGTATGAACGTGGGCGTCACCTCCGAGAAAGCCGATACGTGTCCTCCCCTCCCGGATGAGGGCTGAAGTGACGTCATAGGCTCCCTGCCGGTTGTCGGTCAGGATGACGTCACAGTTCATGCCCTCGATTTTCCGGTCGATCATCACAAACGGGGTGTTGGAAAGCGAAGGGTTGGTGAAGTGCGTCCCGACATCACTGACGGGAATGACCACCAAGCCATCCACATTGCGCTCGAGCAGCAAAGAGAGCTTGCGCTTCTCCTCGGCCACCGAGTTCTCGGAACTGCAGACAAGCAGGGCATATCCAAGAGGTCCGAGCAGATGCTCCAACTGCTCGACAATTTCCGTGAAAAAGGTATTTGAAATTTCCGGGACCATGATGCCGATGCTTTTGGTGACCTTGAGCTTGAGCGACCTGGCTACCGCATTTCGCTGATAGTGCAGCATGGCCACCGCCGAGAGCACCTTGCGTTCTGTCTCGGGGTTGACCACCCCGAGCTTGTTTAAAACCCTGCTAACCGTGGCAATGGAGACACCAGCCAACTTGGCAACGTCCTTGATGGTTGCTGTCTCACCCTTGTCCATTGCATACCCCTTGTCTAGCTTCTGCGTGCGTATTTCTTCATATCAAAGTAGACAGCCACGATGATGATGAAGCCCTTCACCAACTGCTGGTAATAACTGTCCACACCGAGGAAGGACATACCGTAGTTGATCAGGCCCATGGTGAATACACCGACCATCATCCCGCTGACTGAACCTACACCACCGCTTTGGGAAACTCCCCCGACGGTGACGGCTGCGATGGCGTCCAACTCCATGCCATTGGCGGTAAGCGAGTTGGCAAGGCCAAGGCGGCTTGCAAGCAGTGTACCAGCAATGCCGTATAAAATGCCAGCATAGGTGTACACCATCATCAATTCACGTTCGACATTGATGCCGGATACCCGTGCAGCCTGGGCGTTGCCGCCGATTGCATAGAAGTTGGTACCTTGCCTGGTGTGCCTGAGCACCACCCAGACGATGAAGGCGGCGATGATGACATAAATGATAAGGTTGGGAATCGGACCGACACTGCCTTGGCTGATGTTCTTGAAGTTTTGGTTCAACGAGCCAACTACGGCAGCCTTCGTGTAAATAAGCTGCAAGCCCTTGGCGATGGACATCGATCCAAGCGTAGCGATGAACGGAGGCAGTTTTCCGTAGGCGATCAAATACCCGTTGAACAGTCCGAACAGCCCGCCGGCCGCCACCGCTGCAACTACGGGAACGATGAGGGGGAAGCTCTGCCCTGCATAAATTGCCGAAGCATAGTCGGGGTTCTGGGCAAAGGATGCCGCCACGCTGGCCGTGAGGCAGACGACATACCCGATCGAGAGGTCGATGCCCTTGGTGATGATGATCATGCCGACACCGAGTGCTGCAAACGAGCGGACCGACTCGGCGATCAGCAGGTTGCGGATACTGTTCCAACGAAGGGCGTTTCCCTTGGTAAGGACGGAAAGCAATAACAGCAGGCCGACGAAGGTGACCCAGGTTGTGTACTGGCTCGCTAGTTTCTTACTGTCATTCAGTAGTTTCTTCATTTCCATTTTCGGTCATTCTCCCTCTTATCCTACATGAACTGGGTGGCAAGGCGCATGATGGCCTCCTGGCTGCACTGCTGCTTGTCCAGCATGCCGGTGCAACGGCCGTTGCACAGCACCATGACACGGTTGGACATCCCGATCAACTCAGGCATCTCGGAGCTGACCATGATGATGGCCTTTCCCTGCTCAACCAACTGGCACATTATCTGATAGATTTCATACTTCGCCCCGACGTCGATACCGCGGGTCGGCTCATCCATGATGAGGATGTCAGGCAACGTCATCAACCAGCGGCTAATGATTACCTTCTGCTGGTTTCCCCCTGATAGATTCTGGATCAGCGTCTCCATGGTAGGAGTCTTGGTGCGCAGGGCTTCATTATACTTGGCCGCTTCTTCTTTGAGCTGCTTATGCTGCAGAAGTCCGATTTTACTCAGGTACTCCTTCAGCGAGGCAATGGATGTATTGGTGGAGATGTCCAACAGCGGAAAGATTCCACTGCCTCTCCGGTCCTCGGTAATCATACCCAGACCGTGCTCGATGGCTTTGCGGGGAGTGATGTTGGAAACCTCCTCACCTTTGATGAAAATCTTTCCTTCGCGGATGGCGCGCACTCCGAAGATGGCCTCCATCAGTTCGGTACGCTGTGCACCTACCAAACCACCGATACCCAGTATTTCACCCCGCTTCAGCGAGAAGGAGATGTCCTTGAAGGAGCGGGAATTAAGTGCGGTAAGGTTTTCCACACGCAGGATCTCTTCTCCGATGCTGCTTTTTACGGTGGGAAAGCGGAGGTTTGCATCCCGACCGACCATCAGGTTTATCAGTCTATCATTGGACAAATCCGAAACGGGATAGGTCCCGATCATTTTCCCGTCCCGCATGACACTCACTTCATCAGCAATGGCAAAGATCTCTTCCATCTTGTGGGAGATGTACACCACCGCGACATTGTGGGCCTTCAGTTGGCGGATGATCTTGAACAGGTGGGCCACCTCATTATCAGTGAGCGAGCTGGTAGGCTCGTCCATCACCACCACACGGCTGTTGTAGGAGACCGCCTTGGCAATCTCACAGGTCTGCTGCATCGAGATGGACAGCGAGCCGATTCTGCAATCGGGCTTGATATCGATCTCAAGGCGCTTGAGCAGCTCCTTGGTATCCTCATTCATACGCTTGTGATCGATCAAGCCCGTCTTCTTCAAGGGCTCGCGACCAAGATAGATATTCTGGGCGACCGAGCGCTCAGGAACATTGGAAAGTTCCTGATGAATCATTGATACCCCATTCTGCAGGGCGTCATGGCTATCCTTGAAATGATGGATTTCACCATTGAGCTTGATGGTCCCCTCGTCTTCCTTGTAGATGCCGAACAAACACTTCATCAACGTCGATTTGCCCGCACCATTCTCGCCCATGAGGGCATGTACCGTCCCGGGTTTCACCCGGAAGGTGACACCGTCCAAGGCTCGTACTCCGGGAAACACCTTGGTGATCGACTCCATTTCCAAGGCGAATGTGCTTTCCATGTGACTTCCTCTTTCCTCTACTTCTATCGGCGTTCATGAAGTGCCTCCCGCCCGAGGGCGGGAGACACAAGATCTCATTACATCAGGTCCTTGTAGTTGGCCTTGGTGACGGGCTTGAAGGGAACCAGGTAGCATTGTGCGATGACGGCGGGATCATTCGCCGGCTCTTCGCTGATGACCTGGCTTGCGGGAGCAATGCCCCAAGCGGTCATGCCGGTTGCACTACCCTTGGTAGCCATGGCATAGGCGAGCTCGAAGGCCGTGCTGCTCTGTCCGACGGAGTCCTGCAGAACGGTGGCATAGAGCTTGTTCTGGTCCATGGAGTTCAAAGCGTCGGCGGTTGCATCGATACCGATGACCGGGAAGGTCAGGATGGTGCCGTCGCTGGGATCGTTGTCCACCAAACCGTTGGTGATCAAGGATTCCACTGCGCCGAGGGCCATGCCGTCGTTCTGTGCCACTACGATGTTGAACTTGCCGCGGTGGGCTGCAAGCCAGGTGTCCATCTTCTCTTGTGCCTTGTCAGGAGACCAGTCGGCGGTGTCCCTGGCGATCAGGTTGACGGTGTAACCCAGGCTCTTGAGGGTGTCGAGCAAACCAGCTTCACGGCTGATCTGGGCAGGGTGGCCGAGCTGACCGAGGAGGTAGAGCATGTTCAGGACCTTGCCGGGTGCCTTTTCAGGATTCTTGGCGAAATATTCGTCGATGATCTGAGCCTGGTACTGGCCGGCGACCAATTCGGGGGAGGAGGCAAGATAGAAGTCCTTGCCGACTTTCAGCGCTGCAACGGAGGGCTGGATGTTGGAGAATGCTGCTCCACCACCTGCTGCCTTGATCTGCTGAGCCATCTGCTCGGTGGCGCTGGTATCCTGAGGGATGATCACAAAGTACTTGTATCCCTGGGTGATGAGGGTGTTCAGCTGGTCAAGCTGGCGGGCTACGTCGCCCTGTGCATCCTGAAGGTTCAGGTCCACGCCTTTCTCGGCTGCGAGCTTGCGCAGGTTGTCGGCATAGTCTTTCACGAACTGTTCGTTCAGGTTTCGGATCAGGGCTCCGATCTTCACCTTGTCACTCTTTGCTTCGGAGGAACCCTGAGCAAAGACAGCAGTACCCAACAGTGCGAGCACCAACAGAACGGCCACTAGTTTCTTCATAGAAAACTCCTTTCGTATGTTTCCAGGATTACGCTTCCTGGCAAGCTTGTTTTGCATCGTTCCCACATCACGTGAGACGATTTTTCCGATACCTTTTGTGCTACGAGTATCTTCCCACTGGTTTTTCTGTTTGTCAACGAAAAAATGTAAACGTTTACAGTTTTTCTGATATTCTTTACCATCGGTACAATATTAAGTGCATAATACAACTATTAGTTGAGTGTAAACCTTTACAATCATGCACAAAAAAACCAGCTTCCCTCAAGAAGCCGGCATACAAGTTTACCAAGAGAACTCAGGGAAGGAAGACCTTCACTTTCTGCTCCAACCGAATCCTGTCACGACCTTCCTGCAGACTGGACAGCTCTCCGGTAGCCCATGCCTGGACAACCAAGTTACCCAAGGCAGTGGCTTCGACCGGACCGGCGTACACGGTAAGACCGGTCAAGTGTGCAGTCCACTGGTCAAGGATTTCATTCTTGCACCCTCCTCCGATGATGTGCAAGGAGGTGAACTTGGTCTTGAGGACCTCCTCCAAATCCTTGATCGCCTTCTGGTATGCACGGGCAAGACCACGGTAGATCGCCACCATGTATTCACCTTTTGAGGAGGGACGGACCAGGTTGTGTTCATCACACCAGCCATTGATCCGGTCGATCATCAGGTTGTCGTAGGTATTCGGCTTGAGAAAGCGTCCGTCAGCCGGGTCGATATACCCCTGGTAGCCCTGGCAGAGCAGCGTCTGCTCATCGAGGTCCTTCCAGCTGATCGGCTTTCCTTCCTCGCGCTCCCAGTGCCTGACACACTCCTGCTGAATCCACATACCCATGATGTTTTTCAGAAACCGAACATTCCCGCTGGCTGCAATCTCATTGGTGAAGCCGCTCTCCAAGGCGGTTCGGTCGGTCAGGGGCGCGGCAAGCTCCACACCCAGCAGAGACCATGTCCCGCTGGAGATATAGAGCGGTGTTTCTCCCTTGGCAGCCGGAACCGCAGCCACCGCACTTGCCGTGTCGTGGGCGGCGCTGGCGATGACCACCACGTTCTTGGGGGCGCCGACTTCGTGGGCCACATCCTCGGTCAAGGGACCAAGAATGGTGCCGCTGTCCACTATGTGGCCGAACAGCGATCGGTCGAACTGCATCTCATCGATGATGTCCCAGGCCCAATCGCCGGTCCTCGGATCATAGAGCTGGGTGGTCGAGGCATGGGTCCGTTCGTTCTTCATGACCGAGCACAACCAGTACGCCAGTAAATCGGGGACCGACAGATAGTGGCGGGCGGCTTTCAGTGCATCAGGCCTGTCCTGCTGCATGGCGGCAAGCTGATACAAGGTGTTGAACGGCTGGAAGGCAATGCCTGTCCGTTCATAGATGCGCATCTTGCCGCCGAGGCGGGAGGAAACCTTCTCGATCATGCCGTCGGTCCGGCTGTCACGATAGTGATAGCACAGCGAAACCAGACCCCCGGCCTCATCGGTGAGGACATAGTCGACACCCCAGGTGTCGATGCCTATGGAGGTGATCTGGTTCGGGTACTCTGCAAAGGCTTTCTTCAACCCCGTCTTGATCTCACTGAACAGGCTTTGGAGGTTCCAATAGAACGATCCAAGAATCTGGTCATTGTGGGTCACAAACCGGTGTACCACCTCAAACTCTTTCAGGTCCCCTACGAGGACCCGACCGTTTGAAGCTCCCAAGTCGATGGCAATATGCTTGTTCATCCTTACTCCTTGATGCGTTTGGTGCAATGCTCGAGCAGATAAGCCTCAGCCTCAGCCGACCACAGGCCGTTGTGCTTATCTACCAACTTGGCAAGTTCGGCGAAGACCGGATTGGTCTTGCCAAGCTCGGCAAGGTCTGAGAGCGCCACCAAGGGGAAGTCCAGATGCGTGTACATCATTTTCTTGCCGCCGGGGATGTTGGGCAGGTTGATCACGGCCTCAGGCACTGCCGAAAGGCCTCCGATGTGGGTGACCATGGCCGAGGGATTGATCAAGCCCTTCTCCATCAGCATCAGCGATTCGCGCATATCGGCGGTGTTGCCGCCGCTGGTTCCTACGATGTGGGTGGAGGCATAGTGGACATTGTAAAAATTCAGGCTGGCTGTGAAATCGGTCTTGTTCGGACCTGCAAAGAAGTTCAAACACCCATCCTTGGCTAGAATGGCGTCAGCCTGCTCGACCAATGCTCTGACCGGTGCCATCACCATTACATCGTCATAGCCTTTCCCATCGGTAAGCTCCATCAGCTTGGCAACCGGGTCGCTGCACTCCTTGGTATTAAGATAGATCAGCTCCACCCCGTTCGCCTTGGCATCCTCGATGCTGTACAGGCTTGCCGCCCGCTTGAGCCTGGCAACATCGATATCGGTAACCACCAGCCGTCCGGGTTTGCGATAGGTGTTGTGCAGGGCATAGTCGATGGCTGAAAGCCCCATGGGACCGACACCGGCCAGGATGGCCAGATTGCCGCCTTCCACGATTCCCATCTGGTGGACATAGCTGCCGTTGGTTGTGTGGTACATCGCATGGAAGGTGCCCACGACGCAACTGACCGGCTCTGCAAGGCTTCCCAGGAAGAAGGCATCCCCGTCATAGGGAAGCAGGCAGTCGAGCTCCATCACCTGCTTGGGAATGACCACATAGGTTGCATCACCGCCGATATAGGGGAAGGAGTAGCCCGGGGCATCCAGAGTACCCTTGTAATTGAGCGCAGGCTGGATGGAGAATCGGGAGCCCACCTTGAACTTGGACTGCCACTTCTCACCGACCTCTACGATCTCACCGCAGAACTCATGGCCGAGTATGATCGGGTTCTTATCGATATCCTTGGGAATTCTCTTATGATTGGGTCCCTGCTCGGCGGCCTTGTGGTCGCTCATGCAGATACTGTTGGTAATGACTTTTGCAAGGATCTCATCCTCTGCAATCGGGGGAAGTTCGAACTCTTCGAGCCTGAGATCATTGACTCCATAGAGTCGGATGGCACGTGTTTTCATTGATGTCTCCTAATTCAGCATGACCTGGCCGCCGGTCACCGGGACCGCCTGGCCTGTCTCGTAGGTCTGTTCGACTATGTAGAGGATCGCCTTCATGACATCGTCGGTTCTGCAACCGCGATTCATCGGGACCTTCGATTCATAGAACCGTCTTACATCTGCAACCGTCTTGGCCCCGGGGACCTTGCCGGCATTGAGGTACTGTACAAACAAGCCCTTCTCGGGGTCCGACCATAGCGGACCGTCAAGGAAATTGCCCGGGCAGACGGCATTCACCTTGATATTGTCCTCGACCAATTCCAGGGCAAAACTCTGCGTCAGGCCGATGGTGCCGAATTTCGCCCCGGCATACGCTCCATTCTTGTTCGACCCTTCGAGGCCCGACTTGCTGGAGATGGCGATGATATCGGTATAGTAGGAAAGCGAAGGGATATTCTGCAAAGCCATCTGGGATGCAGCAAACTTGGTGCAGATGAAAAAGCCGGTGTAATCAACATTGGTGACAAACTGGAAGTCCTTCAAAGGCATCGATTTGACCGACCCTGCCCGTAGCACCCCGGCATTGGAGATGAACAGGTCGAGGCCTCCGGTCTGCCTGGCCACCTCGTCCATCATCTGTGCAACCGATGCCTCATCGGTCACATTCACGGTAATCGGCTTGGCTACCGTGATGCAGGCTTCATAGTTGAGCTCATCGGCGAGTTTCTTCGCTCCTTCTGCGTTCATGTCGGCAATGTAGACAAAGGCTCCCAGCTCTACGAGCGATCGCACCATGCCCTCGCCGAATCCTTGGGCGCCACCGGTCACCAGGGCGATCTTGTCCCGCACCACATCAGCGCGGCTTAGGGAAGGCGCAAGGGTGGGAAGGGCGCTCACCCCCTCTGCACGGGCGGCTTCGTCATAGTTGGTACCCAGTCCATACTGCAGATCCAAGCCCTCGATTGCTACAACCGCAGGATAGAGTTGGCGCTCTTCTGTATAGGCTGAAAGCAAGCGCTTCCAACGAGAAGCGGTCTCTTCAACCGAAGAGCCTTCCTTCACCCCAGGCAGAAGCAACGAGGGTTGCCTGCTGGTTGTTTGGTGCACAAAGAGGCCTTTCTGACCATCAAAGGTCAATCCCCTGACTAGCGGTGCTATTTCATTGGCCAGATTGGAAGTAAACGTCGTCATACAGTCTCCTGGAATTTCTCGATGATCGCGTAGGGATTGGAACAATCCATCGACCGTCCCAACCGGGCGTAGTGCTCAAGCCTGGTTTGCAGGCTTTTTTCGGCAAAGGGGTTTTGCGGATGAAACAACCCCAGTTTTGCATCGACGCTGCTCAGTTTCTCATGGGCGACCAGAGCCCAGGCAGAGTCGACAAGATGGCGTGCAGCAGGCTCAAGCAGCTCGGGGCAATTCATGCTCTGGCGGCTGGAGTTGATGTCCACCCCGCTGATCTCCATCAAGCCCCGCTCTTTGGCAAGCGACTGCAGACGCAGCATCTGCTGTACGGTATTGCGCGGCGGCATATAGGTGACGGCAGGAAAGCCGATATCCACCAGCAAGTCCATCAGCTCGACAAGAAAGGAGTCCTCAAACTGCTCGGCCTTCTTGTCGCCGGTGACGCTCTCGGCGATATCCCCGAGGTAGGCATAGGCGGCGATGGCTCCGATACTGTGGGAAAAATCGACCACCTTGCGTACATCCATGCACTCATCCCTGCCCGGTTGGATGAAGAAACGGGGAAGGAAGTTGCTCTTGTATATTCCGAGCAGGTCATAGGCATAGTGGGGATTGTTCTCGTCCAACAACAGGGATTGCAGTTTGGAAGAGAGGGAAAGACCGAGCGAGGAAGTCAGAAACCGGACCAGCTTCTCCCCTTTGCCGAACATCCGGATGGTCTGGTCGGCCATGGCATAGAGAATGTGCCGCTCGGTAACCGAGCCTCCCTCGCTGTGACGGGAGAGAGGCAGTACATCGCGCTCAAAGTCCAGGTCGAAGCCGTAGCGGCTCACCAGGGCCTGAAGCGCTTCAACCTGTGCCTTGTTGCGCTTGTTGCGGACTTCCTGCAGCGGCTTTAAAAAGGAAGCGACCGCAGGAATGTGTTGTTTTGCAACCCCATGGATGCACAGATAGACGATGCCTTCGCTGTCGGGGTTGTTGATCTTCCGGTTCGCAAGCGGTGTGTCGAGAAAGCTCACCCTCAGTTCAAAACCCACGGTTGTCGCGATGCCGATGTTCCGACCAGATTCCAGCATCTCGGCGGCTGCCCCGATGCTGTCATGGTCGATGCTTCCCACAATTCCCAGACCGGCCTTCCAGGCTGCATAGGCGGCCGCAGCAGGCTCATACGGACTGAAGGAATAGGTGGTATGCACATGGTTGTTCACCTCCTCGGTGACCTTGCGGCCAAGCGATCCGCTTTGTATCAGCGAACCAAGCTCGGCCGTGGCGGCCATGCGAGTCGAGACATCACGATCATTGACAGCACATTCAAGCTTCTGTATATCCATGGTTCTTCCTTATACTCCCTTCCGGCTCGTCCTGAAGAACTCACCATCGGTGAAGTTGTGCTTGCTCGTATAACCGGGAAGCGGAAGAATCTGCTCATGGATGGCATCCAGGATGCTGGAAGGCTGGGCGAAGTAGTACTCTTCCATCTCAGCAGGCGGGGTGATCCAGTTCTTTGAACCTGCAACCACGATCGGGGCATCGAGGTAGTCGAAAGCGAGCCTTGAAAGGTTGCTTGCCACCGTGTGAAGGTAGCTGCCGCGCTCGGCGCTGTCGGTTACCATGACGCAGCGACCGGTCTTCTTGACCGACTCGATGAGCATCTCGTACTTGAGCGGGTTGATCCACCTCAGGTCGATGACCTCGGCTGAAAGACCAAGCTCTGCAAGCTTGTCGGCAGCAGCGATGGCGGTGTACAAGGCGGGTCCGAGGGCCACCAAGGTGACATCCTTTCCTTCACGCCTGATGGCGGGCTCCCCTTCGGGAATCTCGTAGTAGCCCTCGGGAACGCCTCCCTTTTCGAACATCTCGCCGATTCCGTAGAGCTTCTGGCTCTCGAAGAAGACCACCGGGTCGGTTCCACGCAGTGCGTAGTTGAGCATGCCCTTCACATCGTAGGGGGTCGCCGGGTACATCGCCTTCAGGCCCGGAACCGAGGCGACCATGCTGGTCCACTCCTGGGAGTGCTGGGCACCATACTTGTTGCCGACCGACACGCGAAGCACCAACGGCATCTTCAGCACACCGGCACTCATGGCCTGCCACTTGGGCATCTGGTTGAAGACCTCGTCCCCTGCACAGCCGAGGAAGTCGCAGTACATCAACTCAACGACGGCCCGTCCGCCGGCCATTGCATAACCGACTCCGCTGCCGACGATCGCCGACTCGGCAATCGGGGAGTTGAAAAACCTTGACGGAGGAAGCAACTCGGTCAGACCGCGGTAGCAGGCAAACGCCCCACCCCAGTCACGGTGGTCCTCACCGTAGGCGATCATGGTCGGGTCGATGGAGAAGCGATGGGCCATGGCTTCGAATACCGCATCACGGTACTGATACTGGCGGGCTGCAGGATACTCCTTTCCGTTCTCATCATACGCGTAGCGATTTCGCTTGGCGATCTGCTGCACCCTCGGATTCTCCTCAAGGCTCTGCAGCAGCACCGGCTTTGCATCGTCAAACTTCTCGACACTGCCGTTGGAGAACATCACCGACTCAATGAAGACTTCATCCACCATCGGGCTGAGCTTGGGATCGACGGTGATCTGCAGCGTCATTCTCATCTTCTCTTCAAGGAGCGCGTCCATGCCATCAAGGTCGGCTTGCTGGACTACCCCGTTTTCGATCAGGTAATTGCCGTAGGCCACAATCGGATCCTGATTGCGGAACGCTTCCAGCTCCTCCTTGGTCCGGTAGGTCATCGCATCGCTGGGGCTGTGGCCGCTGTAGCGGTAGGTCAGCGTATCCAGGAAGGCGGGGCCTTCTCCCTTGAGCAGCAGTTCCTTCTTTCGGGCCGTAGCATCGGCTACAGCCAGCGGGTTGAAACCATCGACCCGTTCGGTGTGCATGGAGTGCTCGTTGATGGCGGCTCCCACCCGGGCTGCCACCTTGTAGCCCATGGTCTCTCCGATGGGCTGGCCGCCCATTGCATAGAGGTTGTCAAAGCAGTTGAGCATGAACGGAGGATAGCCGGGATTCTCCTCCCACAAGGTCTTGTACTGGTCCATGGAGGAGAGCACCAAGCCTTCGTAGACAGGACCGCGGGCGAGCGAGCCGTCACCGATGTTAGCGATGACGATACCCTTTTTGCGGTTGATCTTCTTATACAGGGCAGCTCCTACTGCAATGGTGCAGGAGCCACCGACGATGGCGTTGTTGGGCATGCTGCCGAAGGGCTTGAAGAAGGTATGCATCGAGCCGCCAAGGCCTGCGTTGAAGCCCGTCTTCTTGGCATAGATCTCAGCCAAGGCGCCATAGAGCACAAAGTTCTCTGCAGTGTCGCGAACGTCCTTGCCGGGGAAGTGGGAGGCGATTACCTGGTAGGTCTGTCCGTTCATGAAGCCTTCCATGATGGCAAGCAGGTCCTTGTCCTCCATCTTGTAGATGGCGGACATGCTTTTGGCCAGAATCTCGCCATGGCTGCGGTGCGAGCCGAAAATCTGGTCCTCGGGCTCCAGCACCATCGCCTGGCCGACCGCTGCACTCTCCTGTCCTGCAGAGAGATGGGCGGGACCTTTGTGGTTGTAGCTGATCCCCTGATACACCCCTTCCTTCTTGATGGTGTCAAGCATCGTCTCAAACTTGCGGATGAGAAGCATGTCATAGTAGGCACGGACCAGGCGGTCCTTTCCGTACAGCTTGAGCTCCTTCTTGAAATCACTCTGGTACTGGTTGACCGGAATAGAAGGTGTCTTGATGATTTGTTTTTCCCTCAGCGTTGCGGGATCAAACGGTAGTGTTTTGGACATAATAACTCCTTATCATTGCATCCCTACAGGGTATGGTCGAGCTGAAAGCAAGCATCCTTGATCAACTCGGACACACTGGGATGGGGAAATACGATCTCTTTGACATCCTGGACACGCAACTCGGCCTCAATGAGAGCCGAAGCGCCCCAGATCATCTCACTGCTGTAGGGTCCAAGCAGGTGGACACCGACGATGGCCCCGGTTTGTGCATGGCAGATGACCTTCACCAAGCCCGCACCTTTTTTGCCGTGTTCGGCCAAGAATCTGCCATTGGCACGCATTTGCACCGTCTGGCTCCTTACCGGGATGCCGAGCTTCGCTGCTTCGGCTTCCGTGATGCCGCATCCGGCGGACTCAGGGTTGCCGTAGACAGCCCAGGGTATTGCCTGATAGCGCATGCGCATCGACTTTGATCCGAAGATATTGGAGACAGCCACCTCAGCCATGCGTGAAGCGCTGTGGGCCAAGAGCGAACGGCCGTTGACATCGCCGATGGCATAGACTGTGGCCAGGTTTGTCTGCATCCGGTCATTGACCACCACGCCCTGCCTGCCGATGTCCAGACCCAGCTTCTCGAGGCCCTGGATGTTGGGCCTGCGGCCCACGCTCATCAGGACCAGGGAGGCTGCGATGGATTTCTTCTCTCCCTTTGCATCGGTGTAGAGCACAGCCTCGGGGGTAATTTCCTCGACCTTGCATCCCAGGTGGAAGTCCACGCCCTTCAGCTCGCGGCGCATCAGCTTGGCAAACTCGCCGTCCATCATCGGAAGGATTTCACTCATCATCTCGATGACGGTGACCTTGGTTCCGATCATGGAGAAGAAGGAGGCGAATTCGATACCGATGACTCCTCCGCCGATCACCACCAGCGAAGCAGGAATTTCCTTGATCTCCAAAATCCCGTCGCTGGTCAACACATGGCTCAGCTTGGATCCGGGAATCGGGGGAACGAAGGGAGAACTTCCGGTTGCGATGATCAGGTACGAACCTTCGTAGACCGTTTCTCCTACCTGCACATGATGGGCGTCAAGAAAGCGTGCCTCGCCGAACACGGTCTGGACCTTGTTCGATTTCATCAAGAACTCGATGCCGCTGCGCAGCGTCTTGATCGTCTCTTCCTTCCAAGCCATGGCATCCAGAAGGCTGAAGGAGACGCCCTGCGCCTGCACTCCGAACTGCTTGCCGTCCTGGGCATGGGTATAGAGCTTGGCGCTGTTGAGCAGACTCTTGGTGGGGATGCAGCCGCGGTTGGTGCACACTCCCCCCAAGTGCTCTTTCTCAATGATGAGAACCTTTTTTCCCAGGGCCCCTGCCCGCTCGGCGGCAACATATCCGCCGGGGCCGCTGCCCACTACAATCAAATCAAAGCTATCCATACCCTGCTCCTACATGGCCAACAAGAGGTCGATCGAGGCGATATTGTCCATCAAGGCCTTGAGGAAGCGTGCCGCATCGGCACCGTCGACAGCTTGGTGGTCCATGGTCAGCGACAAGCCGATGTGCTCCACGAAGGCCACATCGCCGTCCTCATCCTCGATAGGCTTGAGGACTATGGTTCCAACTCCCAAAATGGCTACCTCAGGCACATTCAGAACCGGGGTGAACGCCTCGATGCCGAACGATCCGACGTTGCTGACGGTGAATGTCGAGCCTGTCAGTTCATCAGGCTGGGCGGTACCGGCTTTACACTTGCCGATGAGTTCTTTGGTTCCTTCACTGAGTTGCTTCAGGCTCAACTGTTCGCTGCTACGCAGTACCGGCACCAACAAGCCCTTGGCTGTATCGGTGGCCACTCCAAGATGGACATGGGAGAAGCGCAGGATCTTGTCACCAAGGAAGTGGGCGTTGAAGGCCGGGAACTGCACAAGCGTTCTGGAGACGGCAAACAGCACCAAGTCGTTGATGGTGATGCCTTGCAAACCGAGCTCAGGCTTGGATGCCTTGAATCCCGCCCTGAGACGCTTCAGAGCACGGGCGTCTGCGAAGGCGTGCAGGGAGAGCTGACAGGTCGAATGCATCGATTCCATCATCCTTCTTGCCGTTACCTTGCGAACTCCCTTCACCGCAATCTCAGTGACTTCTTCGGCGACGGGCTCAACGACGGCAGCCGGCTCACCAGCCTTTGCCGCCAAATCGCTTGCGAGCACCCTGCCGCCTATACCGCTTCCGCTTGCAGGAGCTTGGATGCCCTGCTCAAGGGCTTGCTTTTTGGCAACCGGGGAAAGGGGCTGACCCTTGGCTGAAAGCACATCACGCTCGATGATTCTTCCCTTCGGGCCGGTAGGCTGAACGGCAGAGAGGGGGATACCCAAGGAATCTGAAAGATGCCTGGCCCTCGGGCTGGCACCTGTGGCTTGGCCTGCCGCAGCAACAGGGGACTCAACAACGGCCGCAACCGATACATGCACCTGCTCTTCGATTTGTTGTTTCGGTACTTCAGCGGCCGAAGCCTCGACCTTCTCTCCAGCTTCGCCGACAACGGCGATGGGGACCATGACCGGAACCTCGGCACCTTCTTCAAACAGGAGGGCAAGTACCACTCCTTCGGCGGTCGACTCAACGTCGATGGTGGATTTATCGGTCTCGGCTGAACACAGCACATCACCGACGGCTACCTTGTCTCCGGGCTTCACCTTCCATTCCACGATGATGCAGGACTCGACCGAGTTTCCCTGCTTGGGCATCACAACCTGTTGCGCCATCTATGCTTCTCCTCTACTGTGCGATAATGACCTCAACCCCCTGCTCTTCGAGCTGGGCGATGAGGTCGGTAGGAAATCCACTGTCTGTGACAATGGTATCAATCTCTGTTACCGGCATGATTCGTACGAATCCCCGATTGCCCACCTTCGACGAGTCGACGCAGAGCACCCTGCGGGTGGCCTGGGCGCACATGCGCTGGACAACCTGGGCATTCTCCACCAAGCTGGTGGTAAGCCCATGCTCCATTGTGAACCCGTCGGTGCCGAAAAAGGTGGTCTTTACATGGTAATCTTCAATTTGGCTGATGGCAGCCGGACCTACGAGGGCCTCTGCCTGGCTTCGGTACTCACCACCGACAAGGGTGATGAGCAATTGGGCATTCGCCCTGGCATACGGCAACAGGAGGGTGGAATTGGTAACCACCTTGACATTGCGCTTGCCGAAGAGGTAGCGGGGGATCAAGGAGCAGGTGGAACCGTTGGTGATCATGATGCAGTCGTTGTCCTTGACCAAGGTGGCTGCAGTTTTGGCGATCAACTCTTTCTGGGTGTTGTTCGAACCATCGCGGAAGGCAGCCTGCGGCGAGGAGGCGGCCACCACTCTTCCATGGGAGCGGACGACCAGCCCTTTGGCGTCGAGGTCCCTCAGGTCGCCACGGATGGTAACGGCAGAAACACCCAACTCTTGGCTGAGCCGGGTGACCGGGTACTCCTCTCCACTTTTCAGCAGCTGGAGAATTTTTTCCTCACGGGGGGAAAGTCCTAACATCCAGTTCGCTCCTGCTTTCAATTTACTTTCGTAACGCTTTCGATTCTATTATGACTGAGCGAATAAATCAAGCAGAAATGAAAGGAAAATCCTCAATCCATGTGAAAGACTTCTTCCAATGGTATGGAGATCGGCGATTTGTCCGGGTTCGTCTCCATCAAATCGGACATATAAGCCCACCACTTCTGGACGATGGGATTTGCACCCAAGTCCTGGGAGCCTGTTTCGCCCTGCACACGCTGGAAGGCGAAGAGTTTTCCCGTCTCGCGTTCAAGGAAAATCGTATAGTCATACACTCCGCTTTCACTGAGCAAAGCCTTCAACTGCGGCCAAATCTCATTGTGACGCTTCTGGTATTCGGCCTCACATCCTTTCTTCAACTGCATGACAAATGCATTGCGCATGAAATCCTCCTAGTGTTGTGCCTGCAATCTGAGCTTTCGGTTTGCCTTGTACAGGTCCAGCAATCTGGGAAGCAGGACTGCGATGATCAGCAGGCTTCCGATGACGATGGTCATCAGCGTACCGCTGAACTTGAGCAGGCCCATGCCGAATTTCAGATAGCCGACGAGCAGGGAGCCGATGAACACCCCGAAGACAGTGCCCTTTCCTCCGGTGATCGAAACTCCACCGAGAACCACCAAGGTGATGATTTCCAAATCCCAGCCGGTTGCAATGTTTGAGCGGACCGAAAGGATGCGGCTTGCCAGCAGCATGGCCGTCAGGCCGCAGAAGAATCCGGTGATGGTAAAGTTGATGATCCTGGTGAGTTTGACGTTCACACCGCTGAACCGGGCGGCCTCAGCGCTGTTTCCGATGGCATACAGCCTTCTGCCGTACGTGGTCTTATGCAGGATGAAGGCAAAAAGGAGCATCAGGGCAAGGTAGAGCACGAACTCGTAGGGAATGATGGTGTTGGGGATGAACTCCTGGCCGAAGACCCCGAAACCCTCGGGGAAACTGGTGCGGGCCTGGTCGCCCAAGAGTCCGATCGAGATGCCCCGATAGATGGACTGGGTTGCAAGGGTGACGGCTATGGCCGGCATGTTCAGACCGGTTATCATCACCCCGTTGAACAGCCCGGCAAGGGTGCCTACCAGGAGGGAGATCAACAGCAGGGAGGGGATCGATGCCCCACCCTGGGCTGCGTTTCCGACTGCATAGGCGCACAAGGCTATGATCGAAGCGATCGATATGTCGATATCACCGCACATGATGATGAAAATCATCGGCAGGGCCATGATCGCCTTCTCGCTGAACTGGAAGGTCGCGTTCATCAGGTTGAACCAATCCAGGAAATAGGGAGTCCGATTGGTGAAGAACACAAACATCAAGGTGAAGATGATGACCAAGATCACTTCCCACTTGGTAAAGAACTCGATAAGCCGATTTTTGATTGACATCTCGTTGATGAGCCGGCTTTTTGCAATAAAATCTTGTTTCTCAGCCATAGCCTACCCCCTCCTCTGTGCCAGTAGTTTTGCACTCTTGCGTTGGTCGGACAGGGTATTCAGAGCCAAGGCGATCAGGATGATCAAACCTTGGACCAGAGTCTGCCAGAAAACCGACAAATACACGACCGGCAGTGCATTGGTGACAACACCCAAAAAGAGGGTTCCCAGCACAACGCCGATGATCCCGCCGGCTCCACCGGAGAAGTTCACACCCCCCAGCACACAGGCGGCAACCGCCTGCATCTCAAAGCCGGTGGCCATCTCGTTGACCGCCGAGGCATACCGGGCGGTCCACAAGGCACCGGCAAGGCCGCAGAGCGTCCCACTGATCAAAAATACGACGACCCTGACACGGTTCTCATTCACTCCCACGAACTTTGCTGCCGTGGGGTTGCCCCCGATGGCGTAGACTTCGCGTCCGGTCCGAGTGAAACGGCTGAAATAATAGAAGACTGCTATGACAACAAAGGCGATCCAGAGAAGGTATGAGATGCCCAAAAATGTAGTACGGGGAAATCCGATGTATGAAGGGGTCATCTCATGAGCGGTGACCCAGGTGCCCTTGCTGAGCACGAAGGTAAGACCGCGATAGATGTTCACGGTCCCCAAGGTGGTGATGATGGGCGGTATTTTCCCATACGCCACCAACACTCCGTTGAGCAAGCCCATCAAGAGCCCGATGAGCATCCCGACAAGCAGCAGGACCAGCGGGGATACCGATGGATGCGATTCGTTGATCATTCCGCAGGCCATGCCGGTGAAGGCGATGATCGATCCCACCGAGAGATCGATGCCGTTGGAAAGAATGACATAGAACATACCGATTGCAACGATGGAAAGAATCGCCATATCGTTGAGAATCCTGTTGATGTTCTCGGCGGAAAGGAATTGGGGTGAGCGGATGGTGATGGGGACCAAAAGGACCACCAGCAAGAGCATCAGGGTCAACTCCCTGCGCTCAAGAGCCTTTTTCAGCAGTGATGAGGGAGCATGTTCAGGCATGTGAGGCCTCCTGGGCAACCGTTGCAATCGCATAGCGCATGACCGTCTCCGCCGTGCATGTCCGGGCATCGAGAATGGCGGTCTGGCAGCCTTCATGCATGACCAGGATCCGGTCGCTCATCCCCATGATCTCCGGCAGTTCGCTGGAAATGAGAATGACAGCCACACCTTTGGCGGCCATGTCGCAGATGAACTGGTGCACCGCTGCCTTGGTGGCGACATCGATACCTTTGGTCGGTTCGTCGAGAATAAGAATCTTGGGTTTTGTTCCGATCCACTTGGCCAGAACGACTTTCTGCTGGTTGCCACCCGAGAGGGTCTCTGCATCGACATGGTAGCCGGCTGCCTTGATCTCCATCTGCTTTCCATGTTCCAAAACGTAGGACTTCTCCTCCTTGGAGCGGGTAATGAGGCCCTTGAATGACAACAGCTTGAGAACCGGCAGGGAGATGTTGTGGGTCAAGCTCATTTTCAGCACCAGGCCCTGTTTCTGGCGGTCCTCGGGAACCAAGGCGATGCCCTTGCGCATGCTCTCTTTGGCACCCTTGGGCATAAACGCCTTGCCTTCGAGATACATGGTGCCTTCACTGGCCTTGTCGATGCCGAATATGGTACGGACAACCTCGCTGCGGCCAGCCCCCACCAAGCCGAACACCCCCAGGATTTCCCCCTCATGGAGTGTAAAGGAGATGTGCTTGAATGCACCGAGCTGGCTCAGCTTCTCGACTTTGAGAATCTCTTTGCCCCATACAGGTGCATGCTCGGGATAGAGCTGGTCGATCGAGCGGCCGATCATCATGTTGATGATCTGGTCCTCGGTGCTCTCAGCAACCTTCCCCTCCCCTATATATTGTCCATCACGGTAGACGGTGTAGTAATCACAAATACTGAAAATCTCATCGAATTTATGAGAAATGAACAAAATGGCTTTTCCGCTCTCCTTCAGCGAGCGGACAATGCGGAAGAGGTCTTCGACCTCCCGTCCGGTGAGTGCGCTGGTAGGCTCGTCCATGATGACCAGCTTGGCATCGAGGGAGAGTGCCTTGGTGATCTCAACCATGTGCCGCTTGGCAACGCTGAGGTTCTTGACCAAGGTGTCGGGGTCGATATCCAGCTGCATCCGTCCAAGCAGTGCCTTGGTCTGTTCGGTCATCGCCTTCCAGTCAAGCTTCTTGGTCTTGGGATTGCGCAGATGGTGCCCCATGAAAATATTCTCGGTGACACTGAGCTCGGGAAACATCGAGGCTTCCTGATGGATGGCAACAATGCCTGCCTGCTGGGCCTCGATGGCATTCTTGAAGAAAATCTCCTTGCCTTCAAGCACGATGTTCCCATGGGTGGGTATGTACACCCCGGTCAGGATTTTCACCAAGGTTGACTTTCCAGCTCCGTTTTCCCCGATCAAGGCATGCACTTCGCCCGAGCGCAGTGTCAGCTTGACATCATCCAGGGCACGGATACCGGGAAATATCTTGGTTAGATTGGTAACTTCCAACAATGCGTCCGGCATTGTTCCTCCTTATGCAAGCAAAACAGACGGCTCCCGCCGAAAGCGGCAGGAGCCGAAGATGATGATTCTTAGAAAGTGAACTGTTCTACGTTGTCCTTGTTGAATACGTACGGATAACCCATGTAGATGATTCCATCTTTCTCAACCTTCATGGAATCCATGCGGCCTGCGGGAATGGACTCGCCGGCAGTTCCCTTGACGGTGCCGTCAATGAGGCCGTTCAGGATGTAGGTGGAGGTGTAGCCGAGGTCGATCGGATTCCACAGAGCCATCTGGCGGCAGGTGCCGTCGAGGATGTAACCCTTCATTTCGGAGGGCAGTCCAAGACCGGTGACTTCCACGATACCGGCCTTGCCGGCATCCTTGACAGCCTGTGCGGTTGCAAGCAGACCAACAGTGGTCGGGCAAATGATCGCCTTGAGGTTGGGGTACTTCTGCATCAAGGAGACAGCTTCACGATAGCTCTTGTCCGGGGCGTCGTCGCCATAGACGACTTCCACGAGCTTCATGTTTGCATACTTGGCATCCTTGATCTCTTCCTTCATCCAATTAATCCAGAGGTTCTGGTTGGTAGCCTGGGCGGAGGCGGAAAGAACAGCGACATCACCCTTGGAGCCGGTAAGTTCGGCTGCAAGCTGAATCTGCTGGCGGCCGATGAGCTCGGCATTGCTGGGAAGCAGGTCGACGATGCGTCCGCCTACGTTGATGCCGGAGTCAAAGCTGATGACCTTGATGCCGGCTGCCATGGCCTTCTTGGTGACGGGAATCAGGGCATCGGCGTCGTTTGCGCTGATGGCGATTCCGGCGACTCTCTGTGCAATGAGGGTCTCGATGATTTCAATCTGGCCTTCAGCAGTTGCCTGGGGAGGACCCATGTAGGTGGTCTTGATCCCGCCAAGCTCGGCAGCAGCTTCCTGGCTGCCTTTGAACACTGCATCAAAGAAAGCATTTCCCATGCTCTTTACGAGAATGACAATTTCCTTCTCCGATTTTACTGCCTGTTCTTTGGCTCCCTGGGCGAAAAGACCAGTGACGACCAAGCTGGCGATGAGTACAAACAACAACGCTTTCTTCATACAAACTCTCCTTTTTCGAAATCATTCCGATAGACTCGGAATCTATTTGTACCTGGACATGCCAGGGCAAACAGCACAATGCAGAGAGAGCAGGTTGCTCTTTCATAGCTATAAGTGTGACAGCTTTTTTGAATTCCGCAATGACTGAATAGTCATTTTTTAGCACTATTTTATCATGCTGTTGGATTGTCGATGCTTTATCACGGAATCAAAACGAAAGCGATACGAAAAGACAAGGTTGATAAACGAAGGAGTAATGAAGTATCACCACGTATCTCTTCTAAAAAGCCGGGCTCCCAGTAAGCCGACAAAGGTTTGCTGCAGCAGGATGCCGATGACAACAGGTAAAGCGGTTCCCGGGTCGAAATAGGTGGTTGCCAGCACCAAGGCGGCGCTGATGTTGCGCATCCCGCCGGTGAACGTCATGGAGACTACAGAGGCGCGGTCCTCATGCAGCACATACCTGCCAAGCGAGTAAATCAGTACAAAACCCAAGGCGATGACCACCAGGTTCATCAAAATGAGCCGTAGATAAACTGCAGAAAAGGTAAGTGTGCCCGACAGCGATGCAACATGCAGGACGATGACCAGCATCATGCACACCTTGGTGACCGGACTGAGGTATGGGCGGGCTTTGGTGCAGGCCTCTGAAGCTGCTTGCTTGACCAGCATGCCCAGCAGGGAGGGGATGACAATCATATACAAGAGCGAGACGATCATGCCTTGGAAATCCAGCTTCACCGCCGAGTCGGCCAACAGGCGAACCGTAAGGGGGGTCAAGAGCGGTGAGAGCAGGGTATCGAGCAGGATCAAGGCCAGTGC
>JAAZAT010000168.1 GCA_012514185.1 Spirochaetales bacterium
AGAGCTCACCGGGTTCAATGGCAAAGGAAACATCCTTCAAAGCATGTACGGGATTCTTGGATTGTTCCCCGAAGATTTTATTCACGTGTTTATATGTCAGGTTCAGACTCATGATTGGTAGGTACTCCTGTAGTTACTTGACTATTCCTGCCTGGGTGAATCCCCAGGCAGGAATGAACATTACATCATATTCGAGAAATCGTTGATCAAGGTTTCCTTGATGTTCTTTGCTTCAAGATCATCGTAGGGGAAGAGCTTTATTTCACTGAGCGCCGGCAGATTCTCAGGTCCGGGCAACTCGGTGGTCACTACTCTTCTGTTACGTGTTGAACGAATGATTTCGTACGCTTCCAAGCTGGTGATGAAGTCCATGAATAATTTTGCAGCCTCGGGATTTGGTCCGTTTGCAATAATTCCGGTAGCGTCAAAGCGTGCACCTGTTCCCTCCGCAGGATAGACATAGGTGACAGGAGAACCCTCGCCAATATATTTACCGATATTGGACTCACCTGTGACGGTGATTGCATACTCACCGCGCGCTACTGACTCCGGACCTGCAGTGGAGCTTGCTGTAAATACTGCGTTCTTTGCGAGTTTTGCCAGGAAATCATTCCCATACAACTTGTAGAGCATGTAGACCTGAGCATAGGCAGAACCCGAGAGAGCCGGATTTGCAAGAATGATTTCACCCTTGAAGCGGGGGTCGACAAGGTCGGCCCAGGACTTTGGATAGTCCGAACTCTTCAACAGATTGGTATTTACCATAATCGCCTGAAGCGGCATGGAGGATCCATAGAATCTCGGCACGTCTGCACTATCGCGAACCGATACATCAATCTTGGCATGATTGATGGATTTATACGGTGCCAGGAAATCATAGGCAAGCTCCATATTTTCCTTTGCAACCATCAAAAGAATATCTCCATCTGGTTTTGGCTGTTCGGAATAGAGCCGATTCACCAATTCCCCGGAGCCAGCCCGGATAATGCTTACATTGATACCCGGTTGCTTTTCGTTGAACTTCTTTACGAGAGCTTCTGCCTCATCCTCGCTGGCTCCACTCCAGATGGTGAGCTTGTCAACCTTTTTCGTTTCACTTGCACCTTGTGCGAACAAGGGATTGAAGAAAAGAATCAGAGTGAAGAAAACAATAAGTGCCTTTTTCATACCATGCCTCCTATGTGTTGGTACGTTCTTGTAACCAAGAAAGTAAATTTTCCATAGTATATGGGCGGTATGAAAGAAAACGCAAGTTTTATTTTTCTTTTTTTATCTATTAACGCGTATATACTTTTCTTTTCCAGATATACAATCAGAAATAGCAATTTTAAACAAGAATACGCAAAAAACTTCTATCGTCAAACGAAAGATTTCCTGCAATGAGTGGTTTTGTCGCTCTGCATGTAGAAACCATTAAAGGATCATGGCGTAATTGCAGTGCCAGCGCTTCTTCAGTTTCCTCCAGGGTTGGATGGAGCTGTGGATAGCCATCACTTGCCAGTACAACTTCGGTCGGAGTATCGGGGAGATTTACAATCTGTACGTGTTGATAATCGGAGAAAAAACCATCCAACACAGTGTACCTGTAAGCTGATGGCAACACGGAATTCTGAAAAGCAGGTTGCAGTTGCATTAATTCTTCAAGTTTTGCCTGGATTACCTGCGGATTTGCCAAAAGGTAATCAACGGTTTGCCCCTGCAGCAACGCATGTTCAACCAAGAGCGCACGGACGTCCTCCATAAGAGTGTCGACAGCCTTATGACGCGTCGTTATAACGGATCCGACAAGCGCTTGGCAATCGCCGAGCACCCATACCTGCCTACGGAACCTGCTCACAAGAGAAACATATGCCGAGCAACGCTTGGCAGGATTGGAATAGGCCATCTCCTCTACACCTTGGCTCTGATACCAAGAGAGTATTGATGCATTCATTGCATGAAATGCCTGCTCCATCGTCGCTTCAGGATCCAATGTGGATAGGCAGGAGAGTATACTCTCTTTCGCAATGATTCCACTGCTACGCTGCGTAGGAACCAACTGGAGACGGCTGGTACATCCATCAACAACGGCTGCAAAGTGTTCATTGACAAAGACGCCATCCTCGCATAATTCAGCCTTGCCTCTTTTGCCGATACATAGTTGTTCCAGCACTCGCATCAACTACTCCTCAATACTGTGTTGTATTGCTGCAATTTCCTGAAGGAGAAACCGGGTATTATAGTCAAACTCCTCCACCGTCTCCAGCACCAGATTTGCACCGGATTCGACCAGCAATCCGAGCACTTGGCGGGCAGGGAAATCATGCTTATCGAATGTATGATGGTCATCTGAAAAACGCTTCATGCCTGCATTGGTGGCATTACTGTGCAAGTGACAGTTGACCACCTTCTTTGTATCAAGAATTCTCTGTATTGCAGGCAGATACGGAAATTCGTAGACAAAGCTTGAAATCCATAGATGGCCGACATCCAGGCACAGATACACGTCCTGGAGGGCAGCAAGCTGCTCCATTTCCCATGGGGTTTGGAAAAGGTACCCGACACGGGGATTCAGATTCTCGACGGCCAGTTTGACTCCATAGGATTTTGCAACCTGCGCGACATGTCCAAGTTCCTTGAAAGCCTGGATGGCATGGTAGCGGTAGATGTCCTGATTTGGATAGTCAGCGCCGCAAATGGCCCCATCGGGATGCACTATGTACTGGGAAAAGGATGGGTCATCAAGCAGTTTTTTCCTTGCAGCGTTGGATGATGGCATCGCCCAATCACAGACATATCCAGGATGGAGCACCACAATATCGGCATTGCAGGACCGTGCAGTTTCAAAGCTTTTACATATGGCATCATAGCTTTCTGCAATGACATGCTCGTCGTGACTTCCAAAATTTGGAAAAATGGGGAGGGATGGACAACAAGCATGCACCGATGCAATGCGGCCTGCAAGCATAGGCTTGACTTCGGATAAGAGTTGCTCGCTCATTTTATAGGATAGTTCATAATGCATGTGCGGAAAGGCAGCTTTATAGGCTGCAATTTCTGATGCAGAAGAAAAACCGACGAGAGACATAACTTGTTTTTGCATACTCAGATTTCATCCACAACCATGACTTTCACTCCCTGGCTTTCAACAACCGTCCTGACCTCTTCAGAGATGGAATCGGTTACCAGGTAGTGGATGGAGTTCCAGTCACACACTTTTGCCAGGGAGAGATGCTCCATCTTGGAGCTGTCCACCAAAAGACAAACCTTCGAAGCACTTTGGATCATGGTTTGTTTCGTGTCGGCTTCAATGAGGTTCGTACAATACACACCGTGTTTGGCCGAGTACCCGGCAGCACCAAGAAAACACCAATCAGCATGGATTTGTCGATAAAACTCCTTGGAGAAATTACCCATCAACCCCATTGAAGGCCTGCGGAGAATACCGCCAGCCATTAAAAGGTCTACTTTCTCGGCGTGCATCAACTCCTGCATCACCAGCAGGGAGCTTGTCGTGACCGTAATGGGCAGATCAGCAATGTACCGAGCTATATGCAGTGTCGTACTTCCATTGTCGATGATGATCGACTGGCCGCTTTTCACAAAGGAGGCGGCAAGTTTGGCAATTGCCGTCTTCTGTGCGGTAAACTCATTGATGGTTTGAGAAATGAATCGGGAACTGCCCTGTTTCTCAGCAGTAACGGCTCCTCCGTGGGTCCGTACCAACAACCCTTTGGTCTCAAGCTCATCCAAGTCGCTGCGGATGGTAACCTTCGAAACATCCAGCAATCGGGCAAGATCCACCACTTGCACAGCCCCATCCCGAGCAAGCACCGAGAGAATCTCTTTTTTTCTAGCTCCAGGATTCATGGTCTCTCCTTACCTATACACAGTAACACCCGTATTGTAATAATGCTAGATAAATTTGTCATCCCTTTTCTTTTTTGCTTTTTATTTTTCTTTATTTTTCTTTTTCGCAACCGCTTTCACTGATCGCCTGCCTCCATATCTCCAGCTTTTGGTCGAAACCCAAAGTATAGGCTGGGCTGGTGGAAGCAAGCGTATGAAACGCAATGCCAGGGGGATAGGACCCGATAAGACGGCGATAGAAGTCGGAGGCTTTCTGTCCATTGAACAGAATTCGATTCAACATGACATGCCCATCAATGAACAGTTTCAGATTGTTGGGAATCACCGTGGTGTATGCTGAATCGGCCGAGCCTTTTCGCTCAAACTCTGCTAAAACATCCCACAAGGCGATGTCGTTTGCCAGAAGCAGGTCCCATTTCTGCTCATAGGTTTCAATCGGGCCTTGGAGTATTTCTGACATGATCGGCCAGAACGCATTGCGGTCATGACCGTAATACTGCTGCTTGAGGCTCGACACCACGCTCGGGCCGGTGCCGAGGATCAGGATTCTGCTCCGCTGTGAGTGAATAGGAGGGAAGCCTTTCAGCATCCGAGATACTCCTTCACGCTCTCTGCACAGGCGACCCCATCCATTGCTGCACTGACAATTCCTCCGGCATACCCAGCCCCTTCTCCACAGGGGAAGAGCCCCGCATAGTCGATGTGCATCCTGCTATCAGGATCGCGCGGGATTCGCACCGGACTGCTGGTTCTGGTCTCTGCTGCCAGCAACAGGGCATCGTTGGTCAAGAAACGTGAAGCCTTCTTGCCGAATGCCTCAAAAGCCAGGGCAAGCCGCTTGGATATGAAAGCCGGGAAGAGGGAGTGCAGGTCAGCATTCACCAATCCCGGAAGATAGGAGGATTCGCACAGGTCCTTGGAGCGTACATGGTTCACAAAATCCAACATCCGCTGTGCCGGGGCCTTGATGCTCTGATTCGCATAGGCAAAGCTGCGTCTCTCAAGCGCTTCCTGGAATTCCAGCATTCCCAAAGGACCGCCGAACTTGTCAGAGGGAAGATCTTCGGGATGCAGTTCCACCACCATGCCGCTGTTGGCAAACTCACCTTTGCGGTCCGAAGCACTCATTCCATTGACCACCTGCTGCCCCCCTTCGGTCGCTGCAGGGATGACAAAGCCGCCGGGGCACATGCAGAAGGAGTATACACCCCGACCTTCGACTTGGTGGACAAACGAGTACTCGGCGGCAGGAAGGTACAAGCCCCTGCCCTCCTCTTGTTTGTATTGCATCTGATCGATGAGGTGCTGCTTGTGTTCAAGGCGTACACCCATTGCCAAGGCCTTGCTCTCAACAGCAATACCCTCAGCATGTAAATATCGGTACATGTCACGGGCGCTGTGGCCGGTGGCAAGGATCACGGGACCGAAGTATACAACGCCATCGGAGGTTTGCACTCCTTCGACCACCGATCCCTTTTTCAGCAAGGCCGTTACTTTGCATTGGAAGTGCACCTCTCCTCCATGAAGGAGAATCGTGTTCCGTATAGCTTCTATCACCTGGGGCAGCTTGTTGCTGCCGATGTGGGGGTGGGCATCGGAAAGGATGTCCAAGCTCGCCCCGTGTTGGCAGAGCTGGATCAGAACCTTGGATACATCACCACGCTTGACGGCACGTGTATAGAGCTTTCCGTCGCTGAATGAGCCGGCACCGCCTTCACCAAAACTGTAGTTGCTCTCATTATCCACCAAACCGGTACGCACTAAGGATGCAAGATCCTTTTTGCGCTGGTGTATATCGGCTCCCCGTTCGAGGAGGATGGGCTTGAGTCCCATTTCCAACAGCCTGAGCGAGGCGAAAAGCCCTGCAGGGCCTGCACCAACTACAATAACCGGCTTGCTGTCGCCGACATTCTGGTAGGAAACACGTTCAAACGGTGCATCGTCTGCTTCCGATGAGAGCCTGACCACGAGGTCGACCACCACAGGACGGCGCCGGGCATCAATGCTGCGCCTGATGACTCGGGCACTGGCAATGTCACGGAGGGGAATGCCTGCTTTTTTGGCGGCAGCCTGCTTGAGGGAGGAAATGTCGGCGGCCTCTTTGGGAGACAGCCTGAGGTTGATATCGATCTGCATGGATGCATTGTACCGAAGCGGCTGAGGCAGGGTCAATCAAGCATGCCTTTCATTGCCTAACCAATCCCTTTGTGATACTGTTTGGCCCATCATGGAACACAACCTCATTGTAGGGCAGCTGCTTGCCCTCTTGACCGCAGCCTGTTGGGCGCAAAACTCGATCATCTATCGCCACATCGGTGCAAAAGCAGGTTCGGATGCGGTAGCCCATATCAGGATGTGGATCGCGCTGCCCATGATTCTTGTCCTCACCTATGTGGTCGAGGGCATCTGGTTTCCCACCTCCCTCTCTGCCCGAACCTATATCTTTCTGCTGGCAAGCGGTGCTTTCGGTTACTTTTTCACCGACATGCTCCTCTTTCAGGCATACATCCTGCTGGGAGCCAGGGAATCGATGGTCATCATGACCCTCTCGCCGGTCGTGACTGCCTTTTTCGGCTTCATCTTGTTTGATGAGCGACTCAATATCATTCAAATGCTCGGCATCCTGACCACCATTGCAGGTGTTGCCGCCATGGTGCTGCTCGACTCCCGCCGCAAGGTGGAGAAAGACGAACACGATTCCAAAGTCAAGGGGTTGGTGTATGCGATATCAGGATCGACGCTGCAATCTCTTTCGTTCCTGCTGGCCAAGTTCGCCCTGAATGAAACAGGTCCCGTCTCCACCAACCTCTTGCGCAACCTTGGGGGCCTGCTCTGTTTCTTTGTCTTCAACTTCCTCTACAAGCGCAATGCAGTCCAGCACTTTGCCGTGTTCAAGAACCGACGCTATCTCATCCTGTTGATACACGCCGCCTTTGCAGGTCCTGTACTGGGCATGTCAAGTCAGATGAGGGCCTTCACGCTCGCTCCGGTCGGCATTGTCACCACCATCACCCAGGTTACCCCGATTCTCCTGCTTCCATTCGACCGCTTCATCCTGCATAAGCGCATTACCGCATCGAGCCTGGCAGGCACCTTCCTCTCCATCGCCGGGGTTGCTGTGCTCTTTCTCGCTGCATGACACAGCTTGCCTAGCGCCCGACTTTTCGCTACGCTCGAACCATGAATGTACTCTCTCTGGAATCTGTATCCAAAACGCTGAAGGATGAGCCTCTATTTGAGGGGGTCAGCTTCGGCTTGGAAGAAGGCGACCACGTTGCCCTCATCGGCCGCAACGGACAGGGAAAATCCACCTTTCTCAAGCTCCTGGCTGGTCGTATAGTCTGTGACAGCGGAACGATTGCCATGAAGAACGGCACCGATCTGGTTATGCTCGACCAAGGAGTACAGTACGAAGAGCACGATACCGTAGCTACCTACCTCGCATCCGGTCAAGGTGCAAGGATCGAAACCTATCGTGCATATCATCAGGCACTCGGCAGCGGGCACAACGAAGCACGGTTGGCTCATCTTACCGAGCAGATGGAGCTCTTGGATGTCTGGAATCTTGAGAACGACTATGCATCACTGCTCGGAGAGCTGGGACTCTACGATGTACAGGATCAACGGATGGACACCCTTTCGGGGGGAATGCAGAAAAAAGTAGCAATCGCACGGGTTTTGTGTGCAAAACCCACCATGCTCCTGCTTGATGAGCCGACCAACCACCTCGATATCCAGACCATCGAATGGCTTGAACAGTATCTGAAGAACAGCAGTGCGACCATCATCCTGGTCACCCACGACCGGTATTTCCTCGACTCCGTGTGCTCTGCCATCCTGGAGATGGACAGCGGCTCAATATTCCTCCATCCGGGGTCTTTCTCCTCCTATCTCGAGCGCCGCGAAGAGCGGCTGGAGCGACTGCAGAAGGAACAGGATAGGATTAAAACCGTACTCAGACGGGAGCTGGAGTGGCTCAAGCGCGGCCCGAAGGCTCGTACAGGAAAGGATAGTGGGAGAAAAGACCGCATTGAGGCCTTGCTTGCCAGCCAGAATGTAAAACCCGATGACGAGGTACGCAGTTTCAACTCCCAGTCCCGCCGCATGGGCAAGAAAATCCTCGAGGCAAAACACCTGAGTAAGCGCTATGGCGAACAGACCGTCATCCATGATTTCTCCTTCTCGTTCAGCAAGGGAGTACGCATCGGCGTGATAGGTCCGAATGGAAGCGGCAAATCCACCCTGCTGGACCTGCTGTGCGGCTACCTTGAGCCGGATGAAGGCGAGCTCGACAGGGGAGTGAATACGGTTTTCGCCTACTACGACCAAGGCGGCAGGGAGTTGGTCAGCGACAAGTTCATCCTCGAATATGTCGAGGACATCGCCGAACAGGTAATCCTCGGGCCAAGCCAGGTGGTAAGCGCCGCCAAATTTCTTGAACTCTTCGGGTTCCCGGCCTCCATGCACCGCCAAAGCATCGACAGCCTGTCGGGGGGCGAGAAACGAAGGTTGTACCTGGTTTCGAGATTGCTGTCCAATCCAAATTTCCTGTTGCTCGATGAACCTACAAACGACCTTGACCTGCCTACGATGGAAAACCTGGAACAGTACATCCAAGACTTTGCAGGATGTGTGCTTATCGTCAGTCACGACCGGGCCTTTCTCGACCTTACCTGTGATGAGTTGTTCATCCTCGCCGATGATGGGTCGGTCACCTATGAAACCATGCGCTACAGCCAGTGGCGGGAGCGGGAAAAAGAGAAGCCGGTGAAGGCAGTCCAGGCTGAGTCTCCCCCGCCGGTGCAGAACAAACGCAACGAGAAAAAAGGCTTGAGCTTCAGGGAACAGAAGGAATTCGAAACCATCGAAGCCTCCATTGAAACGATGCAGCAGCACCTTGCAAGCCTGGAGGCAAGCTTTGCTGATGCAAGACCTACACAAGAAGGAACGCTCGCCGAGCGGACAGAGAGATACCATGCACTACGGAATGAACTTGAACAACTGGAAGAGCGTTGGCTTGAGCTTGCGCAAAAGAGCTGACATTCTTCTTTTACTATGCATCCTCGGCCTGCCGATACCGGCCCATGCTTTTTCTTTAGCTTCCCTCTCAATCGGGACCGGCAACGATTGGTACACCATGGGGTTGGGATACAACCAGGATGATGGATTTTCCTTCGGGTCGTCCTTGGAAGCGATTTTTGACAACAATCTCAGCTTCCAGACTTTCATAAGAAGCTATACCGACCGCATCCAAAGCAACCGGCGTTACGATGAGATCCAGATTGGGGCATCCTACCCTTTCCTCTTCACTCCTACACCCACTCTGGGCATCGGGATGGCAGGGTCGGCGGGAGTTGTTTTGAGTGGAAATCTGGGCCTGCAAACCATCCAGAACAGGTTTCACGCCCTCATCGGTCGCGATTCGGTCACCTTGGCCTATTATGAGAACCAATACAGGGTTCATCCCTACCTTGCCCTTAAAACACAGGCGGGCTATCTCAGTTCCAACACCTTGGCGGGTATTGAGCTGGGAACATCCTATGCCTACCAGTGGGAACTCCTTCTTGAAGCGAATGCCTTCGTTTCCTATGGTGGCTTTCTCACCCTCCGTTTGGGGTACACAGAGAAGTACGTGGAAGGTTTTCTCCCAAGCCAAAGCGTCCAAGAGCAGCGGTATGAAGGGCTCAGGCTTGCCTACGTCTACGATGGAGGCTTTCTGGAGTCATCCTTCTTCTCCTTTTTGGAGTCGGGAGCCTCGTATGGATCGTTTAGCGTCGACGTGCTCGCCTTCAAGCTGCCGAAGACGTACAAACAGACCGATTTCACCTTCTCATCAGGAATCCTGTACAACCATGAGGGTCATCAAAACAGATTGGTTGCCTTCTCCTTCAAGTCCTTCAGTTTTGAAGTGAAACACACCAACGGGCCCATGCTCAATCGCTGGGAGGATCAGAACGACAGGATGAACCTTGGTTCCTGGCAGCTTGGATACCGGTGGGAGTTTGAGAGCCTGTCAGCCTTCTTCACTCCCTTTGTAAAAGTATCGGCCGGGCTGCACCGTTTCAATCTCCAGCAGAACTATACCACCACCTTGGTGGAAGAAATCAGGCCGAGCAT
>JAAZAT010000268.1 GCA_012514185.1 Spirochaetales bacterium
AGTAGCCTGCCTTGGTGGAGATGATCATCTCATCGCGATAGGAGCCGAATTGGTCGGCGAGCATCCTGCCAAAGCGGGTTTCTGCACTGCCGGCCGGTGGTCCATAGTTGTTGGCAAGGTCGAAATGAGTGATCCCGTGGTCGAAAGCCGTTGCGATCATCTGCCTGCACACCCCATCGTCGACGCCGTCGCCGAAGTTGTGCCAGAGTCCCAATGAGAGAATAGGAAGTTTCAAACCACTGTGTCCTGCATAACGGTACTGCATACCATCATAGCGTGTTTGTGCTGCTGTATAGGTGTTCATAGCTACACTATACAACACACAAAGGTGTGGTCAAAGCAATTTTGCCTGTGCTATAGTCGGAACATGCAAACTCTTATAGACACATTCCTTGAACTGGTTGCCTTCGATTCTCCCTCCTTCGAGGAGCAGAATATTTCCTTGCTGCTTGAGCACGCACTGCTTGAGGCGGGGCTGAGCACCGACTATGACGAGGCGGGAAACCTCTACGGCTACCTGCCGGGCGAGGGGCCTGCCATCCTGCTCAACGCCCATATGGATACGGTCGAGCTGGCACGAGGGGCGAAGGCGGTCATTGAGGACGGGGTCATTAAAACCGACGGGACGACAGCACTCGGGGCGGATGACAAGGCAGCCGTTGCGGCCATCCTTACAGTCCTTCGGACGATCAAGAAAGAAAGGCTGGCTCATCCAAACCTCGTAATCCTCTTCAGCACCGCCGAGGAACAGGGTCTGCTCGGAGCCAAGCGGCTTGAGGTGGACAAGCTTGGGGGTGTCCAGTACGGCTTCACCTTCGATGCTTCGGGCCCTGTCGGGCTGGCCGTCACAGCCGCGCCTTCCTACGACAAGATCGAGGCCGTTTTCCATGGCAGGGGAGCCCATGCAGGCTTCAAGCCGGAAAGCGGCATCAGTGCCATCCAGATGGCCTCGGACGCGATAAGCACCATGCCGCTGCTACGCATCGATCATGAGACGACCGCCAACGTAGGCTCTTTCCTTGCCCCGGGGGCGAAGAACATCGTCTGCGACAAGGCCCATCTCGTGTTCGAGGCCCGCAGCCTGGACAACGAAAAGCTCAAGAGGCAGACCGACAGCATGATACAGGCCCTCAAGAACGCCGCGCTCAAGCATGGCGGCAGGGTCGAAATAGAACGCGAACACCTGTATGAGGTGTATCACCATCGGTCTGACAGTGCTGTATTGGAAACCTTCAGGAAAGCGTGCACCAAGCTGGGCCTGCAGTACAGAGAGGCGCCCACCTTGGGAGGCAGTGACGCAAACATCCTCAATGAGATGGGCATTCCCACCCTGGTGTGCAGCATCGGCTACGAGGAAGCACATACGACAAGCGAGTATATCCGCATCGAAGAGCTGGAGCGGCTTTGCTCCTTGGTATTGGAGTTGGCAACACTATGATGAACATCACTCTTATCGGATGCGGGGCGGTAGGCGCCCTGTATGGACTGAAGCTTCACAACCTGCTGGGAAAAGAGCATGTCTGCTTCCTGGTCGACGAACAACGAAAACAGAGGTATGAGCGGGATGGGATCTTCCTCAATGGGGAACGAGCCCCCTTTCACTACTGCACGCCCGAGGAGGCCCAGCCGGCTGACTTGGTCATTCTTGCAACCAAGAACCATCACCTTGAGGACGCCATCGAATTGATGAGGTCCTCCATCGGACCCGATACCGCCGTTCTCTCGTTGCTCAATGGCATCGAGAGTGAGCAGATCCTTGCATCGGAGTTCGGCCAAGACAAGGTGCTCTACAGCTTTGCCGTCGGCCTGAACTCCACCCACACAGGCAACACCATCACCTACACCGCCGAAGGACGCATCGTATTCGGTGAGAAGGACAACAAGCGCAGCATACGGGTTGCGGCGATCGCCGACCTGTTCGAGAAGGCAGGCATCGCCTATCTCGTACCCGAGGATATCCAGTTGGAGATGTGGAACAAGTTCATGCTCAACACTACCTACAATACGATCAGCAGCCTCCTCTTTGCAACCTATGCAGACTTCGATCAGGGGGCGGTGCTTGAACTGGCCCGCTTGATCTGCAAGGAAGTGCAGATGGTGGCAGCGAAGGAAGGAGTACTGCTTCCCGACTCCCTGATCGAGCAGAACCACAGCATCGTCTGCAGCCTCGGTTCACAGGGGAAGACCTCCATGTGCCAGGATATGGAGGCTGGAAGAAAAACCGAAAACGCCTGGTTCTGCGGAACAGTGATCAAGCTGGGTGAAAAGCACGGCATAGCCACCCCGACCTGCAAGGCATTATCGCTTTTGGTCGAGGCCAAGGAGCATATGCAGCTCAACGGCCGAGCTCGGCAAGGGCATTGACCTTTGCACTCTTGAGCTTGCTTGTCAGTTCGGTGAGTTTTTTGACGTTGCAGTTGTTGCAATAGACATGGAAGTCGGCATCCGAAGTCGGTACATCCTTGGCCATCTGCAGCAACAGATGCTTCTCAAGTATCCTGACGGCAGGTACATTGTACTTGCGGGCAAGTTCATCGCGGGCAAGGAAGAAGTGCTTGAGGAAGACCTTTTCTTCGCGGGACAAGTACTTCCATGAGGAGAACTTCGTCCACCCCGGCTTATCAGGTCCCTTGCTCTTTCCTGCCTGCTGCATTTCAAGAGTCACTTTCTCCGTCAGCCCTTTCTCTGCGACCTCATTGTCGAGGATTTGCTTGAGCACCAAGAGGTGTTCGACATCTGAAAGGGCATACTCGATCTGGTCGTTCTTCAGCGGGCGTACAAGCCAGTTGGTCATCTGATTCTTCTTCTTGCTGGAAAGATTGGGTTTGGCTGCTTCAGGAATGTATCGTTCCACCAGTCCGGTAAGGTTGCCGGTATACCCAAGGGCAAGGGCGCATACACGAATATCGTAGACACCCTCGAGCAGAATGCCATACTGCTTGCGCACCAAGGCGGAGTCGCTTGCACAGTCAAACATGACCTTCTGGACCGAACCATCCTCCAAGAAAGTCTTGAGTGCATCGTTGGAGATGGGAAAGGGATCGACCAAGGTATAAGCCGATCCATCAAACAGCTGGATGAGGCAGAGGTGTTCCCCGTAGATATGCAGGTTGAATTCACCTTCAAAATCCATGGCAACAATACTGATGCCCTTCTCTTTCCACTGGGACTGCAGGTCTGCCAGCTTTGCATCGGAATCAATCATGGTGTACATACGCATAGGGAGACAGCATACCAAATAG
>JAAZAT010000256.1 GCA_012514185.1 Spirochaetales bacterium
GATGTTGCCCCCGATCGCCGGGCGGGTCTGCAGCAGGTTTCCGGTTCCTTCCTCGATTGCAAGCTCGGTGCAGTCGGCCGTCAAACCGGCATGGACCTGCACAGCCACATAGGGCATCAAGGTCCTTCCGGTGGTGGTGGCCCCAGCAATCATCACCTGCGGCTTATGCTCCTCTATCAGGGAGACCAGGACCCGGGCATAGCTTTCACACGTAAAATCGGCAAGATGCCCGCTGTCCGCAACATACACAACATCCGCCCCGGCCTCGATCAAGGATTGCAGAGCAGCCCTTTCAATCCCATGACCGAGGACCACTGCAGCCAATTTCACCGACAAGCTGTCTGCAAGAGCCCTGCCGCGAAACAGCAGCTCATACGAGACATCCTTCAGCCCATGTTCACCATACTCACTGAGCGTCCATACCTCATCCATGATGGGCACCTCCCTTGGGCAGCAGGTCCTTCTCATCCAGGAATGCCATAAGCTGGTCGACGGCGACACGAAGTGATTCATCATCCTCCACCTTGGCTACAATGCAATTCCTGCCGACCTTGGGAACCTCGATCTTGACCACCTTCGTCGGCGAACCTTTCAGTCCGATGAACCGGTTGTCAGCATCAAGGGCCTGGGCATCCCACACGGTAATCGAGCTGGCCATCGCCCGCTTCTTGCCGCCCAAGGTGGGAAGACGGACCGTAGAAATTTCCTTTACGACGGTAAGGAGTGCCGGTAAAGTGGTTCTCACCTTCTGATACCCCTCTTCCATCAAGCGCTCGACAACCAAGGCTTTTTCATCCACTGCCTCAATTCTTGACACATAGGTGATTGCAGGAAGCCCGAGCCATGAAGCGAGAGCCGGACCGACCTGGGCGGTATCGCCGTCGGTTGCCCGCTCACCGGTTATGATCAGGTCGGGTATGCCGAGCTTCTTGACCGCCAGCGAAAGGATATAGGAGGTGGCCCAGGTATCGGAACCACCGAAAGCGCGGTCGGTCAGATGCACTGCATCATCACAGCCCATGGCGATCGCCTCCTTGAGTACCTTGACGGCGATTTGCGGCCCCATGGTGATGACGCTGACCCGGGCCTGATGACGATCCTTCAACCCAAGCGCGGTGCTGATGGCATACAGATCCAATGGATTGAGGATGGAAGCAGAACTCGACCGGATCATGGTTCCGGTTTGTTTATCCATCTGTACATCACTGGTCTGGGGAACCTGTTTGATGGGAACAATGATATGCATGAAAACCCCCTCTTGTACTCTATCTTAGGCGGGGTTTGGCCAGCCGTCAACAAAAAAATGACCGCGGTCATTTTTATGGACACAGAGAACAGCCCCTCAACAATTCCCTTGCAACCTTGATGAAAAAAAATGAACCAGAGAGTTATCTCTGGCTCACATGAGAACGGTACGAATCTGCTACAGCGTTGTCGGAATATATCCTCCAATAACCCTGGGCAGAAACAGGCTGATCTCAGGGATGAATGACACCAAGAGAAGAGCTACAATCATACAGAGATAGAACGGAAGCGTAGCTTTCACCACCCGTTCCATTGAAATCTTTGCAACAGCCGAACCAATGAAGAGAACGGCCCCTACAGGAGGAGTCAAGAGACCAATGCCGCAGTTGAGCACCACCATGATGCCGAACTGGATGGGATCGATGCCGCAGACCCCGGTTGCAATGGGGAACAGGATCGGGGTGGCGATCAGGATGATCGGAGCCATGTCCATGATGCAACCAAGAATCAGCAGAATCGCATTCAGCAGCAGGATGAGAAGAATCCTGTTGCTGGTGAGACTGGTAATGGCTGTAGCAGCGAGATCGGGAACATGAAGGGTGGTCAGGCAGTACCCGAAGATCGAGGATGTTGCAATTAGGATCAAGACAATCGCGAGTGTGCCTACACAGTCATCCAAAGCCTTCCAAACACCCTTCCATGTCAGACCTTTGTAGATGAAGACAGAGACAATCAGGGAGTAGATAACTGCAATGGCGGCCGATTCAGTCGCAGTGAACACACCAGCAACAACACCAATGACAACGATGATTACTGCAGCCAAAGCCCAAAAGGACTTGCCCAGCTGGACAAAGAAGTTCTTGAGGCTGAACGCATCACCCTTTGGATAACCCCGCTTCACCGAGAAAATGTATGAACCGATCATCAAGGTGACAGCGAGCAAAGCCCCGGGAAGATAACCGGCAAGAAAGAGACTTCCTACCGAGATTCCTCCGGCGGTGGTGGCATAGATGACCATGTTGTGGCTGGGAGGGACAAGCAAGCCCTCGCAGGAACTGGTAATCGTGACTGCGGTGGAGAAGTCTGCGTCATAGCCTTCATTGACCATCATGGGAATGAGGATGGAACCAAGGGAGGCGGTGTCTGCGGCAGCAGAGCCGGAAATGCCTCCGAAGAAGTAGGAAGCTACAATGTTTACCTGGGCCAAGCCTCCTCTCATCCACCCGACACAGGCATTCGCCAAAGCGATGAGTTTCTCGGAGATGCCACCCGAGCCCATCAGCACGCCCATGGTGATGAAAAAGGGAACCGCCATCAGGGAGAACGAGCTGATACCCTTGACCATGAGACGGCAGATGTCATTCAGGCTGGAGCCTTGGAAGAGCATGCAGAAGACAGAAGAGAGCCCTACTGCGTAGGCGATTGGAAAACGCAGGAGCACCATTGCGAAGAAGCTTCCCAGAAGAATCAGGATTGCAATACTGTTGGTATCCATCAGGCCTTCTCCTCTTCCTTCACGAAGAAGGACTTCAAATGATTGTAAAGCGATTCCACTTCGAAGACGATCATGGCAAGTCCAGCCAGAGGGACAGGGAAATACATCCAAAAACGGCTGAGCCACGGCATGGAAACATAGGAGCCTCTGCTGCCGATGGTGGTGGCGTATCGCCATCCTACTATGAGCATGATCAGGCCGAGACTAAAAACGGCAATATCGGACAGGATGTCTAGAAACTTGACGACACGTTTGGGAAGGTATTTATCAAACGCCGTCATCCTGATGTGCGAGCTCCTTCTGATGGCAAGGGCGGCTGACAGAACAGCCATATAGGACATGCAGGTCAATACCACCTCTTCCGACCAAGCAGGATCCTTGAGGAACGGTACATATTGATTGAACATACGACCGGCTACCGCATAGCTGGTAATTAAGATATCGGCTATCAGTAGCAATTTACAGATAATCAGTACAATCTTATCTGTTAAATCATATGCATGTTTAACTTTATCCATGGTTGCAAAGAACTTTGACATGGTGTATCTCCTGAGACTTGAAAAGGTGGGATTGCCAAGCAATCCCACCCATGGCTGACGTAAAACCTTTACTTAAGTGCCTTGATCTTCTGATACAGAGCGGCCTGGCTCTTGGTATTCTCTTCGATCACAGCCTTGCTGGCATTGGCCCACTCGCTCTTGTCGGCAACTTCAACAATATTGGTGCCTTGCGCCCTGAGAGCTGCAAGCACTTCGTTCTCTGCGTTCTCGCTGATCTCGGCATTGTATGCCTGAGCAAGCTTGCCGGCTTCCATGATTGCGCTTCTCTGCTTCTCGGACAGCTTGTTCCAAGCGTTGTCAGTGATGACAACCTGGATTGCACCAAGAGTGTGACCGTCGAGAATCATGGTAGGAGCAACTTCCTGGAATGCGTTGGCCTTGTAGTTTGCAATCGGCTGTTCGGCGCCGTCGACAACACCAGTCTGCAGGGCTGAATAGAGCTCACCAAAAGAGACGACAGTCGGGGAAGCACCAAGGCCTCTGACCATGCCGTTCATAACAGGGTCGTTGGATACACGAAGCTTCATGCCCTTGAGGTCGCTCATCTTGGCAACTTTCTTAATGGTAAAGAAGTGTCTGAAACCTTCCTCACCGTAGAAGACGCCGCGGATGGGAAGACCGATGGCCTGGGGCTCGTTCAGGAATTCGGCAGCAAGGTCGGAATTGGCAAATGCCCAGAAGTGAGCCCTGTTCTCGAAGGTGAACGGGATGGAGAGCAGCTTGGACTTCTCAGCCCCGTAGCTGGTCAGTGCGAATGCAGAAATTCTGGACATGTCGATCGACGTACCGCCACCAAGAATGGAGTCAAGAACGTCGTTCTCGGATCCAAGAACACCGGAAGCCTGGATGTCGATGATGACCGAACCACCACTGAGCTTCTCGACCTGTTGCTTGAAATACACACCGGTCTTGCCGACGATGCTGTCAAGCGGGTTTACCTCAGCGTAGACAAGCTTTACATTTTTTTCAACTGCGGGACCCGCAGCCGGAGTTTCTTGCGAACCAGCAGCAAATGCCATGGAAGAACAGAGCAAGAGTGCCAAAAGAACAAACAGTACACGTTTCATAGGAGCCTCCTCGAAGAAATTCGACCTGATTACCACAGGTACACAAAAAATCTAAGCGAGGAAATTCGAGCACGCAAGGTTCAGTCAAAAAAAGTGCAACATATCAAAAAAATTGAAAAAACCTTAAGTATCTCCTATCCTTCGAACAATTTCTTGTTCATGCTCTTCGAGCTCCTGATACAGCGGTTGCATGGCTTGCTTCAGGGCAAGCATATCGGGCTCACCGGGGATGGTGAATCGGACACCCGATGAGAGCGCCGTCTCATAGGCCCGCTTCTCCTCCTCCTGCCAAAGCTTTCGCTCATGAAAACCGCTCTCCTTGGCACACTGGGTGATGACATCAATAAAAGCAGGATCGACAGCTTCCACCTTCTTCTGGGCATCGCTGCTTATCATCACAACCTCTGGGAGCCTGAAGTGTTCATCTTGATAGAAGTAAGGCGCCGCTTGGTTGTGATCCATGAATACATAGCTTGGAAGGTTGTTCTCCGCCCCGTCGATGCGCAGTTTCTGAAGCGCAGAGTACACATCCCCATAAGGAATCTGCACCGCCTTGGCACCAAGCAGTTCGATGGTGCGGCTCATCATGTCATTCTCTTGGACTCGGATGGTCAGACCTTTGAGCGAAGAGACGCTGGAAATCGGCACCCTGGTATAGAAACTCCTGGCCCCGGCATCATACCACGCCAATCCGACGAGACCTTTGGCGGACATGCCTTGCAGATACATATCACCGATCTCTCCATCGAGAACCCGCCACATATGGGCGCTGTCGGTATAGAGGTAGGGCAATTGGAGCGTCCAAAGCTCGGGGAAAAATTGGGAAAGCGTGCCCAATGAGAACCGGGACATGTCGATGCCACCGTAGACCATCTGCTCCATCACACTGTTTTCCGATCCCAATACACTGTCCGGATACACCCTGATCTCGATTTTCCCGCCGGTCCGTTCTTTCACCAGTTCAGCCATATATTTTGCCGCTTCAACCGTCGGGTAGCCGTGCCCCTGATTATCGGCATAGCGGAGGACCAATTCAGGATGGCTTGTCTCCTCTTTGCGGCAAGCGAAGAATACACAGACAAGGACGACAGCAACGAGTAAAACCTTTCTCATCGGTGCATACCCCCTGAGGCCTGTCTTCGATATTCAGTCGGTGTGAGCCCGGTGTTTTTCTTGAAAGCGCGGGTGAAGTAGCTGGGGCTGTCATAACCTACCATGGAAGCTATCTCCGAGGCGGACTTGAACGGATCGCCGAGGTAGTCCTTCGCTGCAGAGATCCTGAGGTTGGTGATATAATCGAGGAAGTTGACTCCGGTGCACCGCTTGAAAATACAACTCAGATACGATGGACTGATATTGAGCAGGCTGCTTACCGAATCCAGGCTCAGGTCATAGTTCATGTAGCTGTGCTCCAGATACTTCTTCACCTTTGCCATCATCAAGGCAGCCTTGTCGGTGAGTTCTTCCTCCAGGCATTCGCCTTCAGGTGGCTGCACCGCCTTCAACTGCCGTTCGGCCTCCACCTGGCTTATCGCCCGCTTGACGGCCCTCTGCACATCCTCCCTGTCCACCGGCTTGAGTATGTAATCGATGGCCCCCAGCTTGACTGCATCACGGGCGTAGGAGAACACACTATATGCAGTAATGAAAATGATGCGGCAGGAGGGTTTGTCAGCCAGGATTCTCTGGGAAGCTTCCAGTCCGTTGAGAGCCGGCATTTCGATGTCCATCAGCACTACATCCACATCATACAAGGATGCATAGGTAACGGCCAAGCGTCCGTTTTCCGCTTGATAGATTTCAAAGAGTGGATTGGCCGAGAGGATTTTATACAACAATTCCCGTTCGATGCTTTCATCATCAACAATCAGTATCTTGATCATCCTCTTCCTCCTCCTTTTTCAGCACCAGCGGCATCTCGATGAGAATGATGGTACCCTTTCCTTGTTCAGAAGTCACCTCAAGATGACAGCGGGGATCAAGCAGCTTCAATCGGGCGGCGACCGTATAGAGGCCGATATGCTCTCCTGTTATCGGGGAGTCGAGCAATCGCAAGCGCAACGCTTCAAGTTCCTCGTTCGCCATCCCCACCCCGTCATCCTCGACTTGTACCAAGAGTACACCATTATCCTCTTGCAAGGTAAGCCAGACAGTACCGGGCAGCTCTTTCGGCCCAAGCCCGTGCTTGAAGGAATTTTCCACCAGCGGCTGGAGAAAAAAGGAAGGCACCAGCGTTTCGGTCAAGACCAAAGATGGAGCAATATCCCAAACGAGGGACATTTTCTCCTTGAACCTGGCCTTGAAGAGGCTGTAATACTCATCCACAATCTGGATCTCCCTGGAAAGGGGGACCAACACCTCGTTGTCAGCCAGGGCATATCGGAACAGACGGGCGAGGGAGGAGAGCAAGGCATCGGTTTCCTCTGCCTTCTCCTCCTGGGCCGTATATTTAATCACGTTGATGGTATTGAAGAGAAAATGGGGGTTGATCTGGCTCCTGAGCAGCTGCAGTTTCTCCCGCTCCAACAGATTCTGCATTGCCAATGCCTCGGTATCCTTTCTGTGCAGCTCCTTCTCCATCTCATTGTGTGCCGTAAGCAGTCGAACCTGGTTACGCATCGCTCTTTTCATCTCATTGAACGCCCTGGCCATGTCCCCGATCTCGTCCTTGCGATGTTCTGAAAGCTCAGGCCTTTCATAGTCTCCGGCGGTGATCGCCTTCGAGGATAGAGCCATCTCCTGTACGATGGACAGCAGTCGTATCACTTCCCTGAAAGCGGCAAAACCGAAGAGGAGCATCACCAGGACCGTCAACCCGTACACAGTGTCCAAGGCATCGTTGAGTTTCATCAGCCGGTCATAGGTGGATTGGTTGTCCATGATCGCCCGCTCGATCAGCTGTTGTACATACTGGGACAAGTAGGTCAGGCAGGGTTCAAGATCGGAGTAGTATACCGCCGATGCCTTATCGATCGTATTCGTGAGAAGGTACCCCTGCATCACCGAAAGGTAGTTGCGAAAGTTGCCATAGGTGGTATTCACCGCTTGCACCAGCAGGTACTGCTCCACCCCGATGCTGGCCAAATCGGCATCTATATGCTCCAGGCTGCTTTCAGAAATCTCATTCTCCCGTCTCAATTCAGTGACCAAGCTGGCGATATCGCCGAAATCCCAACGGTAGGAGGAAAGCACATCATGAGTCTGTCCCAAGGAGTTCAGCAGCAAGCTGATTCTTTGCACATTCCCGGCGCTCTTCTGTATCGGGTCCATGATGTACTTACCCTGATAGGCGGAAATCCCCAGCTGCAGGAATATGAAGAGGATGAAGACAACGAGAAAGAGAAATATCCTGTGGAAGAGATTCAGATGAATGCCTTTTTTCGTATGTGTTTCCATGGTTGTTCCCACCCATCCTATCATTCAAATCCCCAAAAGGGAATGAAAGGAAGAAAATTCCATGCTATAGTGGCTCCATGACCATCAGAGTAAAACTCAGCGAACACCACTATAGGCAGTTTCTCATCTTCAATATCCTGAGGCGCCTCAAGCTGTACCGAAGCCCGGCCATCTTTGCATCCATCCTCACCTTCAGTGCGATCATCAGTTTTCTAATGCACCACGTCGAAGGAGCCATCCTCTTAGGTACCGTTCTGCTTGTGGTGGGATTAGGAGTACCCATCGTATACTTCTCATCCTTCTTCACCTCATTGAAAAAGCAGGTAAAGCTGCAGAACCTGGATCCACCCCGACTTGTCTACACGCTGCAGTTTTCGCAGGGCTCGGAAGTACTGGACATCTTCAACGAGAAAGAGAAGGCAAGCTATCGGTGGCAGGATGTATACCATGCGTATTTCGAGAAGGAGAGCATCTACCTGTTCCTGACCAAGGACAAGGCGTTCCTACTCCCGCATGA
>JAAZAT010000002.1 GCA_012514185.1 Spirochaetales bacterium
AATAACGAATTTTCTCAAAAAATGCAAATTCTTATCTATTTTATTTATAAGTATTTAAATATTTCCTAGAGAGTCAATAATATCCTAGCGTTTTACTAATAGCAAGAATTTGCACTTGCGAAAGAGCATCAACAATTGTATAGTAAAAAAGTACTTGCACGAGGTACTGAAGAGGAGTACGACATGCCTGATTTTACTGTTCTGGACCTATTGGACTTGGACCTGAAGGAACACAACCATCTACGATTGAGTTGCATAGCAGGAAGAACCGGCCTCTCAAAAAAAATAACCACAAGCAAAATCAGTCGTCCCGGACTGCCTCTCTCCGGATTTTTTGAAGAATTCAGCAATAATTCCATCCAGGTGCTCGGCCGGGGGGAACAGGTGTACTTGGAAAAATTGGAGAGTGAGCTCAACTTTGCAAGTATAGAAAAACTCTTCAGCTACGATATCCCTTGCTTTGTGTTCTGTGATGACGGACGACCAAGTGCAAAATTCATAGAACTTGCAGAAGAAACAGGAACTGCCATCCTGAAGACCATCCTTGTCTCTTCCGACTTCTCAAGACGCCTCTACCAAACCCTTGACGAGGTTTTCGCCCCAACCCAGACCATCCATGGGGTGTTCGTGGAGGTCTACGGCATCGGTGTCCTGATCACCGGGGAAAGCGGGGTCGGCAAGAGCGAAACCGCCTTGGAGCTCATCGAGCGCGGACACCGCTTGATCAGCGACGATACGGTGAAGCTGAGAAACATCAGTGACAACTATCTCATCGGCATGGGGGAGAATCCGCTGCTTGCCCACCATATGGAAATCAGGGGATTGGGTATCATCAATTTGGCAAACCTCTATGGTGTCGGGGCAATCCGTGACCGAAAGCAGGTGCAGCTGGCGATTCACCTTGAGCCATGGGATGCAAAGAAGAACTACGACCGGGTCGGTGAGGCTACGTTGGAGGATACATACCTCGGCATCTCCATTCCCAAGGTGGTGATTCCTGTGAAGCCGGGAAGGAACATCCCGGTCATCATCGAGACTGCTGCACGAAACGAGCGTCTGAAGAAGCTCGGCTATTACTCTGCCAAGGAGTTCGATCAAAGTGTTCTCAAGTGGCTTGAGAGTGAATCAGCACGGAAGATGTACTATATCAACGAGGAGACATTTTGATGGTTACCAGGGAACTGAAAGTTTTCAACAGGGCGGGCATTCATGCCAGGCCGGCTGCTTCGATTGTCAAATTGGCAAACAAGTATGAGAGCGAGCTCTACCTGGAGAAAGAAAACATGAAAATCAATGGTAAGTCCATTATGGGCATCATCACCCTGGGGGCAACCCATCAAAGCACCATTGTCATGACCTGTGAAGGTCCAGACGAACAGCAGATGGCCGATGCCATCCAGACGTTGTTCGAGAACAGGTTCGAGGAGTAAGAAATGCGCGAGCTCACCCAAAGGCAGAAGGATGTCGCATCATTCATCAGCGCCTTCATCAAGCAAAACAACTATGCACCCTCGGTCAGGGATATTGCCGATTACTTCAAATTCTCGGTCAAGGCGGCACACGACCATCTCAAGGCGCTCGAGGCAATGCAGGTTATCAAGACGACCGGGGGGATTTCTCGGTCGATCGAGGTGATCGGGCAGGAATTCTTCCCCCGCGAGGAGTTGATCCAGATACCGGTCATCGGTTCCATAGCAGCCGGAAAACCTCTGATGAGCGAGGAGAATACCGAGTACATGCTCAACCTGCCTGCAACCATGCTCAGAAACGTCCGCAACACCTATTTTGCATTGAAGGTCCGCGGGGAGAGCATGATCGAGGAAGGAATCTACGACGGCGACATAGCCATCATCAAGAAGTGCGAAGTCGCAGACACCGGCGAAATCGTTGCAGCCACCGTCGGAGAGGACGAGGGTGGGATAACATTGAAGGCATACTACCCTTCCAACGGGTATATCGAGTTGCGGCCTGCCAACTCCTCCATGGGACCGATCATCACCCGGTCCTGCAAGATTCACGGCAAGCTCCACCTGTTGATCCGTACCTACGCATGAGTGAACGAGTCTACCTGCTCCTCGGCCCTGAAGCCGGGGCGAAAGAACAAGAGCTGAAAGACATCCGCGCCCGGCTTCGCAGCGAATACGGCAACGAGATCGAACTCGCACGATTCTATCCGTTTGAGACCGAGAACGGGGAGATTTTCACGGTCCTGAACAATAATTCCCTGTTCAGCGACTACCGCCTTGTCATACTCGGCCAAGCTGAGAGCGCCAGCGCCTCCTTGGTCCAATCCATTGCCGATTATGCAGCCCATCCGGTCGATACCGCCACATTGGTCATCATCTCCAGTGAACTGTCGATTTCGCAGAAAATCATGAAGCTGGTACCCAAACAGAACACCAAAATCTTCTATGATCTCCTGGAAACCCAGAAGGCGGATTGGATCCGGACCCATTTCAGAAGGATGGGGCTCTCCATAACAAGCGATGCCGTGGACTTGCTGATGGACCTGACGGAGGACAACACCCAGGAGCTCAGGACCATCTGCAACCAGTTGGGGCTCTTTTGGCAGATCGGTGAGAAAGGAAGGCCGATCGGCGAGGAGGATGTACAAACCTACATCCACCACAGTCGGCAGGAGGACGCCTTCACTCTCTTCCCCCTGATCGCCCGCTGCGACTTGAAACAGAGCCTGAAATCCCTCTCAGCGATGCTTGGCAGCGGTGACAGCCAAACCCCGATCCTGTTGGTCAGCGGCCTGCTTTGGCAATTCAGGCGTCTGCTCTCGATTGCCGAAGAGATGAGCTCGGGAAGTTCGGAGTTTGAGGCTTTTGCGAAGGCTACGGTACAAGGCAAGCCATCACCCATCCGCAAGCCAAAAGACAAGACAACCTACCATGATGCCGTCCAGGCCTACGACCTCGTCTCGGTGCGGCGCATCATCACAGCCTTGGCCGAAGCGGACATACAGGTCAAGGAAGCCGGTACAGAGTTGACTCCCTTGATTTTAGAACGCCTGCTCTACCGCATCTTCAAGGGCAAGGGACAAGCACTCTACCAAGCCTCATTCGCCTCATTCTAGAGCGTCAGCTGCTTGAGCAACCGTTGGGCGACCGCCAAGGGAAGGGAAGCTTCAGAGGCCAGTTCTTCGGCTGTCTTTGTCAGCAGGACCTCAAGGCTCCCGTACTGTTTCATCAGCTGTTCACTGCGTTTCTTCCCTATTCCCTGGACCGATTCGAGGACCCGGAAGGAGGCTTCCTTGCTGCGGGCGGCTTGGTTGGCGCTGGTTGCAAACCGGTGGCACTCATCCCGCACCGCCATCACCAGACGCAAGGCCTCATGATCTTCGGAGAGTTGGAGATCCTCCCGTTCGTCATCAAACACAATGGTCTCATACTCCTCGGCAAGCCCGATGATGGGAATTTCAAACATTCCCAAGTCATCCAATACCTGCCGGGCTGCATTGACCTGCCCCTTGCCTCCATCGATGACCAGAAGGTCGGGCCGTGCAAGGTTTTCATTGAGGATTTTTGTATACCTTCGGGCGACCGCCTCCCTGATGGATTCGTAATCATCGATTTTCCCTTCCAGGCTCTTGATGTTGTACCTGCGATAGTTGCTCTTGTCAGGGTTTCCATCCCGAAATGAGATGAGCGATGCAACGGTGTACTTGCCTGAGAGGTGGGCAATGTCGAACCCTTCGATCAATGCAGGCGGGGCACTGAGGCCCAGCACCTCGGCAAGGTCATCGAGGGCCTTTGTATTGTCTCTGCTCTTCAGCCGCTTTTCCACATCCCTGACAGCGTTCTCCCTTGCCATACGCAAAATGCGGAAGTGCTTTCCATCCAGGGGAAGAGAGACTTCCAGCCTGCCTCCCAGCTGCTCGCTGAAGTAGCGCCTGATGAGGCTCACATCGATTTCATGTGAGACATAGAGGAACTGCGGCAGCTTCAAGCCATCGGCATAGTATTGCACCAAGAAGTTGAGCAGCGTCTCCGTCTCATCGCCGAACGTCTCGGCACGGTACAGTGCGCGGCCGATCAGCTGGCCGCTGCGCATCTGCATGAGACTGATGGTGCACAGGGGGCCACGCATCTCGATTGCGGCATAGTCGCGGCTCTCCTGGGTGAAGTCCTGTACCTGCTGGCCGGTCTCCACCGCCTTGATGGCGGCTATCTGATCGCGCTTGACGACCGCTTCCTCAAAATTCAACGCCTTGCTGGCTCGTTGCATTTCCTCCTCCAGGCTCGCAAGGAGCGCTTCGGTCTTCCCTTCCAACAGGTTTTTCACCGCGGTGATGGATTTGTTGTACTCCTCCACGGAAACAAGACCTGCACAGGGACCGAGACATAAACCGATATGATAGTACAGGCATGGCTTGTCGCGCTTTTTCAGCGGGGTGCCGCAACGACGGAGCGGAAACAGTTTGGCGATGAGATCAAGGTAGAGCTCAAGCTTTCCTGCATCGGGATAGGGACCGTAGTAGGAAGAACCGTCGTCGATGAACCTCCTGGTCTTGAAAACCTTGGGAAAAGGCTCATTGGTGATGCGGATGATCGGATAGCTCTTGCCGTCCTTCAGCGAAATATTGTATCGGGGCGAGTACTTCTTGATCAGGTTGTTCTCAAGCACCAATGCCTCATACTCATTTCCGGTAATGATGTGCTCGATGCGGGCGATTTTTGAAACCAAGGCAGCGGTTTTGGGGCTTCTGTTGGCAAGGAAGTAGCTGGTAACCCGCTTGCGCAAGTCCTTGGCCTTGCCCACATAGATGATGGTCTCCTTGCTGTCCCGCATCAGGTAGACGCCGCTGTCGTGTGGTAGTTCCTTGGCCTGCTGGGAGGGTGTCGAGCCTTCGGCGACAACGCTTCCGAAGCTCCCGATCTCACTCTCCGTTTGATACACGGCCTGCTCTTTGGGTTTCTTCTTCATACAGGTAAGAGCATAGCCAGCTCCCCTTGTTTTGGCAATCCACACCCGATACAATACCGGCCATGGAACACCCCCTCTTTGCACATCTACCACCATCAGAGCAGCACTATCTTACAGGCCTCGACAGCCGATACCACTTTTCATTCCAGCAGCAACGTCAGCTGGTAGAATCGTGTGCAGACCTGGCTATGTGGAAACTCGGACCGATAAGCGGGTGGATTGATGAGCAGGCTGTACAGCACCTGGACGGAAAGCAGCGATCGCAGGCATTGCTGGCCGATCACCACAAGCGCATGCAAGCTGAACGGGCAAAACCTACTTCCTACAGCGATTTCCGCCCGACAGAACGACTGCCGGACAAATACCAGAGCCTTTTCGTCTCCTCAAGCACCCTGATGGGCCGGTGTCCCTGTCCTGTGGAAGGGGAAAAGACCCGCTGTTGCAACCTCAAAACCCTCGATGTGGTTCAGCAATGCGCCTTCGGGTGCAGTTACTGCTCCATACAATCCTTCTACAACAGTCATGAGATCAAGGTGGTCCAGAACCTGAAGCAAAGGCTCGGGGAGCTGGTTCTTCCGCCTGATTGCTGGCATATCGGGACAGGACAGAGCAGCGACTCCCTGCTCTGGGGGAATGACTATGGAACACTCGATGCGCTGGCACTCCTTGCAGAGCGCTATCCCAACGTGGTCATCGAATTGAAGACCAAGAGCCATCGAAGCGACTATCTGAATCTCAAGCTGCCTTTGAACATCATCTCCACCTGGTCGCTCAATGCTCCGACCATCATCGAAAAGGAGGAGCATCTGACCGCGACGCTCCAGGGGCGGCTCGATGCAGCCAAGCGTGCAAGGGACAAGGGAAGAATCATCGGCTTTCACCTTCACCCCATGGTCTATTTCGAAGGGTGGCAGGAGGAGTACGGGGCCTTGATCGACCAAGTGACCACCTCATTCCGCCCCGAGGAGCTGATGATGTTCTCCTTGGGAACCCTCACGTTTACCAAAGCAGTACTGCGCACGCTGCGTTCGGGTCTGCATGAGACGCGGGTGACCGATATGGAGCTCACCCAGAGCGCGGGCAAGTACACCTACCCGCTGGAGGTGAAAGAGCAGATGTTCAGCTTTGCCTACAGCCGATTCCCCGCCTCTTGGAAGCAAGGCTCTCCCTTTTTCTATCTCTGCATGGAGGACCCCGGCCTGTGGGAACCGGTATTCGCCTCCAGCTATGAGAACGACAAGGCTTTTGAGGAGGCGATGAAAACCTCCTATCAGGCTTGCCTGAAGCGTTACAGTGCCTAGTTCAGTTTCTGCTCAAACAACTCCAAAGCCCTTCCCTTCAGGGGGTTCTCCTCACCCTTGAGCATTGCCTTCAAGGCATCGAGCTCGCTCTTGCTGAAGGTTTTCCCTCCGAGCTTATGCTCTTCAAAGGCTTCGGTAGCCATAGGGCAGACCAAGCGGACCATGTCAAGGATGGTCTGCGCATAGACCCTGATCTCATACTGGGCATGGCTGTCGAGCCTGAGCTGCAGGAAATGAAACAGATTGTGCAGATCCATCTGCCAGTACCATTCGGTGTAGAGACTCAGCGGCAGGTCCACGCGGGCAAGTTCGCGGGCGATGCCCAGACCAAGCAGTTTTTGGTAGGTTTCATAACTGCGTTTCTGATCTTCGCTCAAAATAGCCAACACTTCATCAGCCAACTCGGCAGAAACCGCTTCATCGGTGCGGCCCTGTTTGTTGTCCTCGCTTTGGAAATTGATGTGCTGCCGGTCGGGCAGATAGCACTCATCGCTCATGACGCTGTAACGGCCGCTGATCTCATTCACCCTGCCGGTGCGGTGGCGGATCCACTGCCGGGCTACGAAAATCGGCATCTTCACATGGAACGTGAAATTCACCTGCTCGAATGGGGATGTGTGGTCGTTGCGGAGAAGGTAGCTGATAAGGCCCTTGTCCTGGCGATAGGTTTTGGTTCCGCTGCCATAGGAGACTCGTGCACTTTGCACGATCCGTTCATCACTGCCCAGATAGTCGACGAGTCGGACGAACCCGTGGTCAAGAACAGGAAACTCCTTATCCAGAATCTCTTCAGCTGCTGCTACAATGCAATGTGCCATGTCACTCTCCTCTGTACAAGTTTGTGTAGTATGCCTGCCCAAGCCTTCTAGAGCAAGCCCATCCGGCCAAGCAGCACAGCCAGGCCTGCGCTGCAGGCTGTTTCGGTGCGCAGGATCCTGCTTCCAAGGCTGGCGAATGAAAAGCCGTTCCGATCGAAGGTGGTACGCTCATCATCGGTAAACCCACGCTCGCCGCCGATGGCGAGCACCACCGAGGGGGATGTAATCGTAATGCAGGCCAAGCTCTCACTTTCCCGCACATTGTCCAATACTATGCGTTGGCTGTTCTCGTCGAGCAGGCCCATCGCCGAGGCGACCGAAGGAGCAAACTGCACTTCGCTGACGCCGCACTTGCCGCTTTGCATTGCTCCATCCAACAGGATGGAATGGTATTCTCCGCTGGTGTAGAGCGTTGCCTGGGCGTACGATTTCTCCCCGGTCTGGGTGGTGCAGAGGATGATTTTTTGCACCCCGAGGCTCACCGCTTCCCGTAAAATCCTTCGCATGCAGATGGGTCTGACCTGGGAGACCAACAAGGTCACCGGGTAAAGAAATGCACTTTGGGTGTCTTCCATAACGAAGTCAAAGAGGAGGCGGTCCTTATTCAGAGCGGTGAGGGTTGCGGTCCCCCGGCCGACATTGATGATGCCGGCCTGAAAGCTTTCACCCTCTTTGAGTCGAAGGATTTTGCAGATATGTTGGGCCCGCGGGTCCTGCATGGAGAGCTCGTTCTGTGCAGAAAGAGCCTCAAAAAGGATGATATTCATACAAGCGAGTATAGCATAGGCACTGGTTTTGAAGGTAGAGTAAGGACATGAAGAATGCAATCTACCTGGCTGCATCCCACGACTGTGCAGCAAATTTGGCAGGGGAAGCATATCTGCTTACCCTTGAGTATGACCACATCCTCTTCTTGTGGGTGAACGATCCGTGCATTGTCATCGGGCGTTACCAGAATCCGTTCGCAGAGTGCAATCTGAAGAATATGGAAGAAGATAAGGTGCAGCTGGTGCGCCGCCAAAGCGGTGGAGGTGCGGTGTATCACGACCAAGGGAATCTTTGCTTTACCTTGATAGGGAATAAACATACAACCACCAAGGAAGAGAACTTCGCCCTGGTGCTCAAGGCGCTTGCAAGCCTTGGGTTGGAGTGTGAACTTTCGGGGCGCAACGACATCCTGCTCAACGGGAAGAAGATATCCGGCAATGCATTCCAGACCACCGCCACCAAGTTTTGCCACCATGGGACGCTTTTGGTCAGCAGCGACCTTTCGGTGATGAGCAACTACCTTACCCCCAGTTCGAACAAGCTCGCCTCCAAGGCTGTGAAGTCGGTTGCCTCACGAGTGGGAAACCTGAAGGAAGGACGAGCGGATATCACCAACGAAATGGTGCAGGCAGCCCTTGTCGATGCTTTCAATGCCGCCTACGGCCACACTGAGGTACAGCCCATAGACTTCAAGACACTCCCCCAAGCCCAGGAAAATTATCACCGGTTTGGAGACCTTTCGGTGATTCTTGAGAAAACCCCGCAGTTCACCCACTCCTTCACCCACCGGTTCGAATGGGGGGAGGCCACGTTGCATCTGCAGGTGGAGAAAGGGATCATCAGTGAAGTGAGGATGTTTACCGATGCCCTCGATACATCGATTGTCGATCGAACCATCGCGATTTTGGGCAACGTACCGTACAGCCACAAGGCTTTGGAAGAACTTGCACAAAAAAGCGAGCAGGCCGATCTTGCCAGCCTGCTCACTCATATGGTTTCGTTGCTTTAGCGTCCGCTGAGCTCGATCAGAGAGTGCAATCGGTCGATTCTCCATGGCTCGACGTGCAAGCTCTTCGCTCTCCAGCTCCAGTTGCTCTGTCCGCATGTCGAGGGGATGTTCATCCTTCCCTCCGAGCCGAGTTCCAGCCAATCCTGCATAGGGAGTATTGCATCCTTTGAGCAGCTGAGCAGCATCTGCCTGATCATCTGCCAGACGACCTGATCATCGGGACACTCCAAATATCGCCTTACAACGTCCTTGCCTTCCCCGTCCAACGCATCATACCACCCTCGTGTGGTGTTGTTGTCATGCGTTCCGGTATAGATGACGCTGTTGTACACGCAGTTGTGAGGCAGGTATGCATTGGTTGCGTCCAACGTTCCGCCTTTCGCATTGAAGGCAAACTGAAGAATTTTCATGCCGGGGAAGTTGTTTGAATCCCTGAGCTCTTCAACATCTTCGGTTATCACGCCCAAGTCCTCTGCTATGATGGGTAGCTGGTCGCCCAGCGCCTGCTTCAGTGCAACAAACAACTCCTTGCCTGGAGCTTCAACCCAGTTGCCGTTCATTGCCGTTGTCTCACCCTGAGGAACCTCCCAGTAAGCTGAGAAACCGCGGAAATGGTCGATGCGTACTATATCGCAGGTCTCCAAGGTTTTCTGGATCCGCTTGATCCACCAGGCAAAGCCTTCCTTCTGATGGGCTTTCCAGTCATAAACGGGGTTGCCCCACAGCTGCCCGTCATCGGAGAAAGCATCCGGGGGTACGCCGCTGGAAACGGTTTGCCTGCCATCCTTGTCCATCTTGAACAGATGCCGGTTCGCCCATGCATCCACACTGTCGGGGGCAACGAAAATCGGGATGTCACCGATGATTTCGATGCCGTGGGTGTTGGCGTAGCTCTTTACTTTTTGCCACTGAGTGAAGAAAAAGTACTGCTGAACCTTGACGATCTCGATATGGCTGGCAAACTCTTTTTGGGCCTTTTTCAGGGCTGCCGTTTTTCGCAGCCTGAGTTCCTCGGGCCAAATCTCGAACCATCGCGAGTCGTTGTAGTGTCTGCAAAGCACTTGGTACAAGGCGTAATCGTCGAGCCACCAGGAATTCTCAGCGACAAAGCTCTGATACGTTGCCAGTTCATCAGGCTCTGCATACGCAAGAAACTCATGGGCGGCCTTCTCCAGCAGAGGTTCCTTGAAGGAACGGACCATGCCGTAATCGACTCTTTCAGAGGGAAAAGCCGGGTTGAAAAGCACATCTTCGACATCCAGATAGCCGTCATATGCAAGGCTTTTCAGGTCGATGAGCAGTTCGTTCCCTGCAAAGGAGGAGCGGGCTGCATAGGGTGAATCCCCGTATCCCGTGGGCCCCAGGGGAAGGATTTGCCAGAGGCGTACCGAAGTTTTTTTCAGAAGGTCAAGGAATTGGAACGCTTCATCGCCCAGCGACCCTATTCCGTGCTTTGATGGTAGTGATGTAGGGTGCATAAGCACACCGCAACGTCGTATGTTCTGTTTCATACTTCGACTATACTGCATTTAGCCCTCCATTGGCTATCTGGAGGCAACAAGACTTTCCCTTCGGCTCGCCTTGTTGAAAGCCAAAAAATCGGATATACTTGTGCTATGAATTTACCGCAGGAAAAAGTACAATTTGCCGTTGGGGAGCACGTAGTGTATCCTCTTCAAGGTGTAGGCGTCATCAAACGCATCGAAGAGCGGACGTTCCGAGGTGCGGTGACGATGTATTACGTCATTTACCTTGATATCTCAGACATGACGGTTATGATTCCTGTGGAAAAATCAAAGGAGATGGGAATAAGGCCCATCGTGGAGCCAAAAGAAGCCCAGGCCGCAATCGATTCCATTTCCAGCAAATACGAGCCGATGCCTGTAGACTGGAAGGCTCGCTATCAGATGAATGTTGATCTGCTCAAGCAGGGATCCATCGCTTCCATCGCCAAAGTCGTCCAAGCGCTTTACCACCGCAGCAAGATCAAAGAACTGCCGGTGCAGGAGCGCAAGCTCTATGACAATGCCCTGCGGCTGCTGATCGATGAGACCTCGTTCTCTTTGAAGAAAGACAAGAAGGAGATCGAGCTGCTCGTATTCTCCCGACTGGAGAAATAACATGGCTTTTCCCAAACATGCGGTGATAGTAACCGCTGCAGGCAGCAGCGAACGGTTCAATGCAAGCAAGGACCTTGGGGTCAAGAAAGAGTATTTGGCCATCGACGGGCATACAATCCTGTACCGCGCGATTGCCCCTTTCCTGCAGGTCCCGAACTGCGCCGCCATTTTGGTCACCTATCCCGAGGGGATGGAAGACCAATGCGCCGTCGCCCTGGAAGATTTGTTGCATCAGAACTTTGTTCCCCTGATTCTGGTAAAAGGCGGGAAGAGCAGGCAGGAATCGGTCTATGAGGCACTGAAGTTTCTCTCCACCATGGCCCTCGATGCAGAATTCGTTGCAATACACGATGGTGCCCGTTGTTTCATCAGTCCTGAGTTGATCATCCGTACCCTGGCCACTGCAAAGGTGTTCAAGGGGGCGGTCCCCGCCCTTCCCGCCACTGATGCGTTGAAGATCATCGATGACAACGGGATGCTCACCCATCACATAGACAGAACCCATGCCGTCGGGGTGCAGACTCCCCAGATATTCAAGTATCCGGAAATCTGGGAAGCCCACCAGCAAGCACGAAACAAAACCTCCGAGTACATTGATGATACGCAGGTTTTCACCGACTACGGCCTTCCGGTAGGAATCTGTCAGGGGGAGCGGGAGAATCGCAAGATTACCTACCTTGAAGACATTCCTGATGCCGAGGCCCAGATTGAACAGTATCTGAAGAACCTTGAAGAGGGAAAGCGCAGCGCGAAGGCTGCAAGGTTGCTGCACCAGGCTATGGATGAGGCAAAAAGGGAGCAGGCAGGCCTATGAGAGTGGGAACCGGCTGGGACGTGCACCGACTGGGCACAGGGAGAAAGCTCATCCTCGGCGGTGTCGTGATTCCCAGCGAGAAAGGCGAAATCGCCCACAGTGATGGTGATGTCCTGATTCATGCAATCATCGACGCCCTGCTTGGAGCCCTGGCCAAGGGCGATATCGGCTCCCATTTTCCCGACTCCGACCCATGCTACAAGGACATCAGCAGCACACATCTTCTCAAGCTGGTTCTTGAGCAAGACCTACCACCCTACCACATCGTTAACCTCGATACGACCATTATTTTACAGAGACCCAAGCTCAGGGAGCATATTGATGCCATCAGGGCCAACCTTGCACAAGTACTGCAGCTTGAGATGCACCGAGTCTCGGTGAAGGCCAAGACCGCTGAGACGATACTGGGTGAACTCGGAAGCGGGGATGCAATCATCGCCCAGGCAAGCGTCCTTATTTCTGAAATACCGTGTTGACATAATCCAAATAAATACTTTATAGTTGTGCCTGCGCCCAGATGGCGGAATTGGTAGACGCACTAGGTTCAGGTCCTAGCGGGGTCACACTCGTGGAAGTTCGAGTCTTCTTCTGGGCACTTTAGGCAAACCTTTTATAACAAAGGGTTTGCCTTTTTTCTCATATCATGGAAAACTTCCAATTCATTGAAGAGTCAATCCCCTTTACTCTTTGGACTTTCTGATATATCTTAGGCTCAAGACAGAATTCTGTGGGATTGATACTGATAGTAAGGTTTCCTGCTCGCTTCCTTGATCTTGAGGAAGAAGTACTCAGTGTCCCGAAAACCGTAAGCCTGTCTCCTGATCGTCTTGATCAAGTTGTTTGTTCCTTCCAGCTTTCCTGAGCTGATGGGATGTATGGCGTGCTGCACCAGGCTCCTGATTCGCTTGCGGATGGTCCTGGCAAAGGCAACGACTTCCTGAACACCGCTTTCGAATGCCATGTGCAGCCACTGCCTCAAGCCCCTGAACAACGACTTCGGATCGGTTTCCTGGAAGGCTGCCTTCAGCTGGTCGAGCAGGAAATAGGCCTTGTTCAGGTCGTCGTTGACGCCCAGCAGCTCGTCCAGCCGTCTCTCGTTGGACGCATTCATCTTCCTTGCACCCGCAGGCCATTTCTTGCCCCTCAAGGTCATTGCATCCAGCATCCGGTTGTTCTCTCTTGCCTTCTCATCCTTCTGTTGCAGGGTTTTACGGTCGGACAGGACGATGTATCGGCTGCCCTTGTACAACTGATACCCTTTCTGGTCCCCCTCCTCGGCAAGCTCGTTCTGCTTGCGCCGCCTCATGGCGGTAAGGACGCGGTCGTTGTACAGCTTGACCAGGTGAAAGGCGTCATAAATGACGGCGATCCAGGGACAGAGCTCGCGGAAGGCGCTGTCGTACTGGGCGTTCATGTCCATGCTCACCGCTTTGACATGACGCATCCAATCCTCTCCCATATCCTGTATGAAGTCGGCCACCTGCTGTTTCTTCTTTCCCTCGCTGCACCAGATGACGTGCCCCTCGGACAAGTCCAGCACCACCGTGGCATACCGGTGGCCGCGGAGAAGCAGGAATTCGTCTATTGCTATGTATTCACTGTACTTGTCCGGCCTCTTGGTGGGGAACATGCGCAGCAGGCGGCTCTTGTCCACCTCCTTTACAATCGAGGGGTGCACCCCCAGGTCCCGGCTCACCGCCTTCAGCGTGTACCCCTCGGACAGACGCCTCTCGACCAGGTAGCGCAGATGCTTGGTCATCCTGTGCTCGGGATCCTTGAAGGGAATGTTCTGCATCTGCAGGTACCCGCACCCCCTGCATCTGACTCGCTTGCGGCTCACCCTCAGCAGATGGGGGCGCATCTGCAGCGGTATGTGCTTGAGGGTGACCTCATGTTCCTGGTGGATGTCCATGGCCTGCCCGCAGTGCGGGCAAGTCCTGAGAAGCTCCTCGGTGATCCTGCCGCGTGTCAGCGTCACTTTCTGCCCGCCAACCGACAAGACTGTCTTGGGTTCATGCGTTACATCGAAGCTTGCGAGACCGAGGGCGATTGTGATAGTGTCGTGCATAGGGACGGGTATCCTTTTTGTTGTTTTGTGGTTATTCCTGACTTTCGGACTTGCTGAAAGAAAAATCAGCCAAAAAGGCTGAATGGCGTCGCTAAATGAGGTTTTCAAGGGAAAATCGAGAAAATAATTTCTCCTACTAAATCCGGCTCAGGTTCTTGTTAA
>JAAZAT010000087.1 GCA_012514185.1 Spirochaetales bacterium
ATCTCCTGCACCTGGTTGACCAGCACCCACACGGAGGGCTCCGAGAGGACGGTGATGGCGCCGATGACCGCCCCTACCAAGAGCAGCAGGTACTGATTGTAGGTCCCGATGGCGTATCCGATCTGATATCCCACCGGGATGAAGCCGCCGTTGCTCCCCATGAAAAAAAGGGTGAGCCCGATGAAAAGATAGACAAATCCCGTTCCCATGCGGACAAGTTGGCCAAGGGGCATTTTCAACAGAAAGATCTGATAGAAAAGACAGAGCAGGAGGAGCGGAACGAGGGCTTGGGTCGTCATTGCAAGGCTCGGCTGGATGAGTGAGAGGAAGTTTCCCGCCGCAGCAACGCTGACATCGCCTGAAGCAGCAGCGCCTCCTCCTCTGTTGAACAGGCCAAGAATTCCAAGGGCGAACGTCGGACCGATGAGTGCGAGGGAGACATACCCAAAGTTGTCGGCGTCGTTCTGTTTCTTCTGGACACGGGCGATACCGATACCGATGGCCATGATGAAAGGCACCGACAGCGGCCCGGTGGCTGCTCCACCGGCATCGAAAGCGATACCCATCATTTCAATGGGGCTGAAGATGAAAAGAATGAATAACAGGGCATAGCTGACCAGGTAGACCAAGCGAAGCGAGAGGTGGAAAACAACCCTGACCATGCCTACCATGAGATAGAACCCAACCCCGATGGCTATCATGGAAACAAGGGAGGTCTTGGAAATCGAAGGGTTCACCCCTTTCACCTGTTCGGCCAGGACCGCAATATTCGGCTCTGCGAGAATGATGACGACCCCGACAAGAAAGCCGGTCCCAAGCAGGACCGGTAAGTGCTTTGAGCGCGTTGCCGCTGAACCTATGCGCTCGCCAATGGGCAGCAATCCAATGTCGACTCCGAGCAAAAACAACGAGAGGCCTGCGATAAGCAGGAAACCTCCGATGATGAAGGATGTCAATGAGCCCGCCGGCAGCGGAGTGATGAAAAAATGCATGAGTGCAACAAGCGCGAGAATGGGAATGATGGATGATCCAACTTCCTTTAACTTCTTGAGCAACTCCATGCAATCCTCCTAGTTCCGGGGTTGGAAGGCCCCTGATGAATCGAGCAAATCTATATGTTACTTATGCAAAGAATTAATACTCTGTAACCAGGAAAAGGTCAAGCTGGACAAAGAAGATTTCTTTGCGAAGCTACTTGACTTATTACCCTTCAATCCGTATGATACCTTTTGTTGTCGCCTTGGGGGTGTAGCTCAGTTGGCTAGAGCGTTTGAATGGCATTCAAAAGGTCAGGGGTTCAATTCCCCTTACCTCCACTACAGAGAAGTCGTTGCACAAGCAACGGCTTTTTTCTTTCTTGCACCGGCAAGCTGTCGTTTCGCAAGGGTTCTTACGAAGCTCTTTTCTTTGCCATGAAAATGCTTCGGATATTGACATCGGGATGCTCGTACAAACTCATGATGAGCAGCTCTTCGAGGGCGCTGAGAATGCCGATCACGACAAGCACTGCCGTAAAGTAACCTTTTCCGGTCAAGAGAATCAGGCAGATGGATACCACCACCAGGATGCCGGTGAGTTTGTTTCCATAGGTATGCAGTGAATAGGTGGTGTGATTCTTGATGGTGCAAACAACCAGGGAGATGGTTTTGATCAAGAATATCGCATAGATGCCCGGCAGGTATTTCTGGATTGCGCCCATCTGGTACCGTACGACATACAGCACCAAGGCGCTGAAGAACAGCAGGTCTCCCAAGGAGTCCAGGCGTGCTCCCAAGTCACTCTCGCAGTGCAGAGTGCGTGCCAAGAACCCGTCAAGCACATCAGTGATGCCGCAGGCGACAATGATCCAGAAAACGAACAGGGGCTGTCGGGCGACAAAGAACAGGCTGAAGGACAAGGCGATGCGCGAAAGAGAGAGGATATTGGGAATATTCCTGGCGATGTGCATCATGCGTTCCCCGCTTGCTTCATCATAGCATAGGTACAGCCTTATTCCAGAAAAAACAGGTCTACCGACTGACGAGCAGGGATAGTATCGCCTGGTACGTCTCCATGATGAATTTCTCATCAAGAGGTTTCTGATCGTTGTTGACCGTAACCACTACGGTGTATCGGTTTCCCGCCTTGTCCTCAAGCCAGGAAGTCAGGTTGAGCACTCCCGGCTCGCTTCCTCCCTTGAAAGCAACCCGTCGCCAGTCCTGTTTTGTTGCAAGTCCTGCATTGATGGTCATCAGGTCCAAGACCTGTACCTGCTCGATCAAGTCAGCCAGATCCCGGGCGCAGACAAACCACTCCACATCAAGAGCAACCGGATCGCCGGAAAAGAGGCCGGCTTCGGGAAGTTCACGATTCTCAAGCTGTTCTATGACCTCAAGGCGCTTTGCATATGAGCCGGCACGATAAGCCAGAAGCAGATCACTGTTGTCCGGATTCTTCAGCTTGAACATCTCGGCAGTGCTGAGGACAGGCTTGCAACCGGGCAGGTATCGCTCGACCGCACCCCTGCCGACCAAGTGAAGCAGAGCGTCGGTGGCCGTATTATCGCTTTGGCTGATCATCAAGGCTGCCAAGGTCTCGACGGTGACCTGGGTTCCTGCCGGCCAGTCCTGCAGGATGCCGGTGGGAAGGCTCTTGCAAGCAGCCTGTAGAGCTACGCTTTGGCTCCACTGCAGTCTATTCGCCTCTACAGCATCACATACCGCAGCCAGAATACCAAGCTTGAAGGCAGACCCTACAGCAAGCGTGGCATCGGCTTGATGGGCGAATAAAACCGAGCCGTTTTTCCGGATGAGGACCGATGTACCGGCATCCAGGTCGATGATCTTTTGGACGGCCTCGGAGAGGGTAAGCCTGCTGCTGATGACCTCGGTGAAATAGAGACCGGCCACCTTGCCCGACCCATCCACGGTGATAGTGGCGGTTACTGTACCTTCCTCAAACACCAGCTTGTAGGGATTGCTTGTCCCTTCCACGCTACGATACGTGCCCAGCTGCTGAACAAATTGGTTGATGATTTGATGCATCACCGGCAACGGGACGGCTGACTCAAACTGCTTGGTGTAGGAGAGACTTTGCGGGCCCCTGGTGAACATGAGATGCAGGGTGGATGAATCATCAGAGTAGACAGGCGCTGCTATTGCAAGAAAAAGAATAAGTATGCAAACAAGGCATTTGTATGGTTTCATACCCCACTATGAGCACAAAAATATGGCTTTGTAAAGCAGAAAGGCTGAGAAGCCGATTCACATCCGGTATACAGGTTGTAAAGACAATGCAATGGAGAAAACTCTCTTTCATCATACTGATGAGCAATTTACAGGATTGACAGATGGCATGAGCGTGCTACACTACTAGTAGGTGTTACGTAACACCTGTCGGAATAACCGGCAGGTTGTATCACACATGTACAAAGGAGGAATTTTGAAATGAGGAAAAAACTGTTGAACATGGTGGCGATCAGCCTCATGCTCGTCCTGGCAGCCGGCACCGTATTCGGAGCAGGCACAAAGGAAGCTGCGAAAGAAACAACCGTCAATATGTTCCAGCTCAAGGTTGAGATCAAGGATGCCATCGACGGGTATGCTGCAGCCTACTCCGCAGCCACACCCGGTGTGACGGTCAAGGTTGAGACCCTCGGCGGTGGAGCCGACTACGGCGGGGCCTTGAAGGCAAAAGCACAAGCCGGCCAGATGCCTGACATCTTTGTGATCGAAGGCCGCGGCGGCTACGACATCTGGAAAGACTACATCGCGGACCTCGGCGACCAAAGCTGGGTAGCCGACACCGATCTTGCATTCAAGGTTGATGGGAAAGTGTACGGCTTCCCCGTTGCCATTGAAGGCTACGGACTGGCTTACAATGCCGACATTCTTGCCAAGGCGGGCATCGATCCTGCGAAGCTGACCACCCGCGCAGCATACGAGCAGGCTTTCAAGACCCTCGAAGCCAGGAAGGCTGAACTGGGAATCACCGCACCTGTCTCCATGGCTGCATCGGTTGCCGGAGGCATGTGGTGGGTTGCTGCACAGCACAACCTTGCAACATATTGGGGCGGCGGACTTGACTTCAATGATACGAGCATCATCGAAATGGCCCTACAAGGCAAGCTTGACGATGCACGGTTCCTCCAGTATGCCAAGTACCTGCAGCTGCTGTTCAAGTATGCCGACCAGAAGATCCTGCTCAACGGCAGCTATGATGACCAAGTAGGGGCTTTTGCCCAAGGCAAGACAGCGTTCCTGCACCAGGGCAACTGGGTCGATCCCAACCTGAAGCAGCTTGGCGTAACCTTCCCGATCGGCTATGCTCCGCATGCATTCCTGGATACCGAGCAGAAAGGACTCTATCTCTTTGCCCCGTCTTGGTACTGCGTCAATGCAAAGAGCCCCAATGCCGAGGCTGCAAAAGCATTCCTGGCTGCTATGGCCTCAACTGCCGAAGGACATGATTACATGGTCAACAAGGCCGGTATGATTCCAGCCTTCAAGTCAGTCACTTTGAAGCCCGCCGGACAGCTCAGCCAGGCCCTGATGGCTGCCAATGCCAAGGGCGGCAACTACGGCGTCTTCTTTGGCATGCTGCCCGATGGAGCCGGCCAGAATGTCTTCGGCCCGATTTTCGACCTGTTTGCCCAGAACCAGAACAATCTCAATCAGTTCATCGCAGACATGAAGAAAGCGGTCGCCGACCTACCGAAGATGTAATGCATCACTCGTTTCCTGCACAGGAGCCATCCTGTGCAGGAGCTTTCCAGGGAGCGGACACCAATGAAAAAGAACAGTACAGTCAACATTGTATTTCTCGCACCATGCGTCCTCACCTTCATCATGATCATCATCATCCCCTTCTTTTTCGGCCTTTACTACTCTGTGACGGACTGGAACGGGGTGAGTGATGATGTCGCCTTTGTCGGGCTGAAGAATTTCAGGGGCCTGGTGTCGTCGCCGGATTTCATCTACTCGTTTCTGATCACCATCGCCTATACATTGATCAATATCGTATTCATCAACATCGTCAGCTTCATCCTCTCCTTGATTGTGACCAGCAAGATCCGCAGGCGGAATTTCTACCGCTCGGGTTTCTTCGTCCCTTACTTGATCGGAGGAATCGTGCTGGGCTACATCTGGCAGTTCATCCTGAACAACATCCTGGTCAAGATCGGGACAACCTACTCAATTGCATTTTTGCAAACATCCTTTCTCAGCAAGCCGAACACCGTCATCTGGACGATGGCAGTGGTCAACACCTGGCAGTACGCCGGCTACATCATGCTGATTTTTGTTGCAGCGATCCAAGGCATTCCCTCCTCCCTCATGGAGGCGGCTAATGTAGACGGGGCCAGCTATTTCCATCGGGTCATGCATATACTCATTCCCATGATGGCCAATGCATTCACCATCTCCATCTTCTTGACGCTTACCACGTCATTCAAACAATTCGATATGAATATGACGCTGACAAACGGAGGACCAGCCACCCGCTTCATGGATGCACCGGTCAAGGCAAGTCAGTTGTTGGCTATGAATATTTTCAATACCGCCACTGCAAACCGGATGGCGGAAGCCCAAGCCAAGGCAGTGGTCCTGTTCATTGCCTTGTTGATTGTCTCCCTGATCCAGGTATCAGTGAATAAGAAGAAAGAGGTGGAGATGTGATGAAACCACTACGCTTGGGAAAAACCAGCATCAATCTGAAGCCCGATTTGCTGCTCTTGGAACTACTGACGATCCTGCTCTTTTTGCTGTTCATGTTCCCGTTCATCATGGTTGTGCTGAACTCGGCCAAAACATCACGGGAAATCATCTTTGATGCCATCGCCCTGCCTGCAAGCTGGAAACAGCTCGGCGTGAATGTTGGATTGATTTTCAGCAATCCGACGGTCGATTATCTGGGTGCCTTCATAGACAGCATTGTCATCACAGTGCTTTCACTTCTGGTCATATCCATCTTCTCCTCCATGGCTGCATGGATTTTGGTGCGAAACAAGACGCTCTGGTCGACCATCCTCTTCATGGCCTTCGTTTCCGCCATGGTCATCCCCTTCCAAGTCTTGATGTATCCCTTGGTCCGCTGGATGCGGGTGATAGGAGAATTCTTGCATTTCCGTTTGCTGGGAACCGTAGGGGGAATCGTATTCGCATACCTCGGATTCGGCAGCCCGTTGTCGATTTTCATCTTCCACGGCTTCATCAAGAACATCCCCCTTGAGATTGAGGAGTCGGCCACCATCGACGGGTGCCCGAAGAGCACCATCTTCTTCAGGATTGTGTTCCCGCTGCTGCAACCGATCATCATCACAGTCCTCATCCTCAACGGCATATGGATCTGGAACGATTACCTATTGCCGCTGCTGGTCCTTGGCTCCAACGGGAGGGTGCAGACAATTCCCATAGCGGTGACGGCGTTCGCCGGTGCCTATCTGAAGCAATGGGATTTGATTCTCACCTCGACATTGATAGCCATGCTGCCGATTATTGTCTTATATATTTTCGCACAACGATACATCATCAAGGGTATGGTTGAAGGTTCAATTAAATAGAGGGAGAGTAACGATGAAAATTGTTCTGGTTGGTGCTGGAAGCATTCAGTTTGGCTTGGGTACGTTGGGAGACATCTTCACCAGCAAAACACTCACAGGAAGCGAGATAACCTTGCTCGACATCAATGCAAAAGCATTGGACGTTGTGTTGCAGACCACGAAGGATTTCATCCAGTCGCACGGCCTGCGCTATACGGTGACGGCAACCACCGATCGAAGGAGTGCCTTCGTCGGTGCTGATTTCATCATATCCTCCATCGAGGTGGGCAATCGTTTCCAGATGTGGGACGAGGATTGGAAGATTCCCCTTCAATACGGTGTGCACCAGGTATACGGGGAGAACGGCGGGCCGGGAGGAGTGTTCCATTCGCTTCGCATCGGCAAGGTAATCCTGGAAATCGTCAAGGATGCCATGGAAATTTGTCCCGATGCCTGGATTTTCAACTACTCCAACCCGATGACGGCCATCTGTACTACGGTCAAGCGCAAGTATCCGCAGGCAAAATTTGTCGGGATGTGCCATGAAATCGGCTGGTTGGGCCGCTGGCTGCCCAGGATGCTGGGCAAAAACCATGAGGACCTCCACTATCGCGCCGCAGGGCTGAACCATTTTTCCTGCATGCTCTCCTTGACCGACCGGACAAGCGGAAGGGATCTCTATCCCGAGGTGCTAGCAAAAGCCGCGTCGTTCTTCGAGCAGGAACCCGGCTACAGCGACTTATACGATGCATACAGGAAAACCGGCTCACTCGACGCTTCGGAAAAGTTCCACAAAGGGGAGACCGAACAAAAGAGTGCCTATGAGTGGGCGGACCGCAAGTTGATACGGTTCATGCTCAAGAACTACGGCCTGCTTCCCATCACCACCGACAGCCACTTCGGTGAGTATCTGGGCTGGGCTTGGGACGTGGTGGACCATCGGGGCATTCTCGATTTCTACGATGTCTACAAGGTCATGCTCTCCCAGGAAGTCCCTCATGAAATCCATCTGGAGACTTCCGAGCGGGTCATTCCCATCATCGACGGCATGCTTGCCGATGCCAAGTATGAAGAAGCAGCCGTAAACATCCTGAACACGGGCTTGCTCGACGATTTGCCGTCCTGGCTGGTGGTGGAGGTTCCTGCCATCGTCGATAAGAGCGGTATTCGGGGGATCAGGATGGAGAACGTCCCGAAGGGGTATTTGGCGCTGCTTCGAGCCTATGCCGGAGTCTACGATATGACAGCCGAAGCGATCATCCATGAAAAGAAGGAGTATGCCATCCAAGCTCTCCTTGCGAACCCTGTTGTTCATCAAGCCTCCAACCTCGAAGAGATGGTTGATCGGATGATCAGCAAGCAGGAGCGCTGGCTGGGATATCTGAAATAGTGAACCAACAACGGATGGGAGTATACTTCCATCCGTTGAATTTGTAGAATGGGCGGATATGGCTACAATCAAGGAAATCTCCCGCAAAGCCGGCGTGAGCGCCACTACCGTTGCGAATGTCATTCACGGCCGCACCAACAAGGTCTCGGCTTCCACCCTGCAAAAAGTGCAGGCAATCATTGAATCGGAAAAGTATGCTCCAAACATGGGAGCCATGATGCTGCTGCACAACAACTCCCGGATCATCGGGGTCATCATGTTCACCGAACCCCGGCATAATGAGACGGTGCTGGAGGATCCCTTTACATCCGCCATCCCGGGAGCTATGGAGCGCGATATCCGAGCGGCAGGGTACTATATGATGCTGTACGTCTCCAGTGATGAGGATGAAGTGGTCCGTCTTTCCAAGTCATGGAAAATGGATGGCTTGATCCTTGTCTGGGTTCCCGGCAAGATTTGCAGCATCATCAACTCAAGCATTGATATTCCCTTGGTCTACATCGACTGTTTTTTCAATGATGATGACCATGTCTACTATAATATTGGCTTGGAGGATAAGAAGGGAGGGTATGAGGTAACCAAATATCTGCTCTCCATGGGGCACACCAACATAGTCTTCCTTCCCTGCAATCCCATCTTTCCCGGAGGCGATTCCGAGCGCTTTTCCGGTTGCAGGCAGGCTTTCAGCGAACAGGGATTGACGCTGCCTGATACAGCCAAGCTTCCTCTGCCCTACGACCGCAAGAAGCGAGAGAAGATTTATCTGGAGATCACCGGCAGGAAGGCAGGCTACACAGCCTTGATATTCTCCTCCGATTATTATGCCTCAGAGGCGCTTACCTTCTTGCAGGAACGCGGTGTCCGGATTCCTCAGGACATCTCCATCACCGGCTTCGACGACAATATTTTCTCACGGTTGGTCACTCCGAGGCTGACGACTGTCCATCAGGATTCAAGAGAAAAGGGGCGATTGGCAATCGAGATGTTGATGCGACTGATCCATGGGGAAGAGGTTAAGCAGCCGAGGATCACGCTGCCGGTTTACCTGCAGATCCGCGATTCGGTTCGAAAACTCTAGAGCACACATGCGACCTCTCACCTACACCCCATCCACTACCGGATGGGGTGTATTGGTGTGCCAGCCAATCTCATTCCATAAGAAAGTTATTACTATAACAAATAATTTGTTTTTATAACAAATTGACACATAGTTATAATCAATGTATGCTTATGAACATTCATATACCCTCGTGGGGCTCTGTATACTCCAGAGAGAAAAGGAAGGAATCCAATGAGAAAAACCATCACAGTGCTGGTCGTAATGCTCTGCCTGACCGCTTTGTTGTTCGCCCAAGGGAAGCAGGAAGCTTCCGCTTCAGACGCCAAGGTCCTGAGAGTCGCCATGGAGTGCGGATATGCACCGTACAACTGGACCCAGACCACCAATGCAAACGGGGCCGTGCCCATCTCCGGCTCGAAGGAGTTTGCATACGGCTATGATGTCATGATGGCCAAGCTGATCGCCGAACGCCTTGGTTACAAGCTCGAGATTGTCAAGCTGGACTGGGACTCCCTGGTACCTGCAGTGCAATCAGGAACCGTCGATTGCGTCATCGCAGGTCAATCCATCACCTCGGAACGAAAACAGATGGTTGACTTCACCTTCCCGTACTACTACGCCTCGATTGTCTGCCTGACCAACGGCGACAGCAAGTATGCCTCGGCAAAGGGCATCACCGACCTCGCCGGAGGTTCCTGCACCAGTCAGCTCGGAACCATCTGGTATGACACCTGCCTGCCTCAGGTTCCCAATGCCAAGATTCTCCCCGCCCAGGAGTCTGCACCGGCCATGCTCGTAGCGTTGAACAGCAAGCGCGTTGACTTCATCTGTACCGATATGCCCACGGCAAAAGCTGCCATCATCGCCTACCCGACTATGAAAATCCTCGACTTTGCTGGTTCGAACGATGATTTCAAGGTCAGTGAGGAGGAGATCAACATCGGCATCTCGGTCTCCAAGAAGAATCCTGAGCTGACCAAGGCGATCAACAGCGTATTGGACACCCTCACCGTCGATGACTTCAACGCCATGATGGAGAGTGCCATTGCAGTCCAGCCGTTGTCCAACTAACCTGTAGGAAGTGGCATGTCTATATCTGAAATGAATTTCTTTCAGAGGATGCTTTACATCCTCCAAGAGTATAGCGGCTCCCTTGCAAAAGGGGCCGCTACCACCATGGTGATCGCCATTGTCTGTACCGCTTTTGGCTGTGTGATCGGCTTTGCCGTCGGCATTGTCCAGACATTGGAGCCGAAGAAGAAGGACAACCTGGCCTACAGGATCATCCTGAGGCTTGCCAAAGTGCTCCTTACCGCCTATGTCGAGCTGTTCCGCGGCACCCCCATGATGCTGCAGGCTGCGTTCATCTACTACGGTGCCAGCCAAGTCTTCGGTCTCAACCTCGGGATGTGGGAGGCTGCAATCCTGATCGTCTCCATAAATACCGGAGCCTACATGGCCGAAACGGTGCGCGGCGGCATCTTGTCGGTCGACATCGGCCAGACGGAGGGGGCAAAGGCAATCGGCATGAATCACTTCCAAACGATGCTGTCCGTAATCCTTCCCCAGGCACTGAGGAACATCATGCCCCAGATCGGCAACAACCTCATCATCAACATCAAGGACACCTGTGTACTGTCCATTATTGGAACGGTTGAGCTCTTTTTCACCTTCAAGAGCATCTCAGGAGCCTTGTATACCTACTTTGAGGCAGCCACCGTCATCCTCATCATTTATTTCATCCTGACCTTCGTCTCCTCGCGAATCCTGCTCGCCTGGGAAAACCGGATGGACGGCCCGGTCAATTTCGATCTCGCCACAACCGATACGCTTGCATACACCAGCGGCATGATGAACTTCCCCCGCAAGCCCAAGAGGAGGACATAATGCCTGAAATACTAAAAATAGAACACCTGTCCAAACACTTCGGAGCGAACGAGGTCCTCAAGGACATCAACTTCCAGGTGCGGCCGGGCGATGTCACCTCGATCATCGGGGCTTCGGGCTCAGGCAAGTCCACCTTGCTTCGATGCATAAACCTCCTGGAGAGCGCCACTTCCGGAAAAATCTTCTTTCACGGGCAGAACATCCTCAGCGACCATGTGAACGAGGCCAAGTACCGGGCCAAGGTGGGGATGGTCTTCCAGTCCTTCAATCTCTTCAACAACCATACGGTGATCAGCAACTGCATGGTCGGCCAAATCAAGGTCTTGAAGAAGTCGAAGGAGGAAGCCTATCAATCGGCACTGTTCTACTTGGACAAGGTGGGCATGACCAGCCACATCAATGCCAAGCCGCACCAGCTCAGCGGCGGGCAAAAGCAACGGGTTGCTATCGCCCGCGCCCTGGCTATGCAGCCTGAGATACTGCTGTTTGATGAACCTACCTCCGCCCTCGACCCTGAGATGGTCGGAGAAGTTCTCGATGTCATGAAGGCCCTGGCAAAGGAGGGAACCACCATGCTGGTAGTCACCCATGAGATGGCTTTTGCACGGGATGTCTCCAACCATGTCGTCTACATGTTCGATGGGAAAATCGAAGAGGAGGGAGAACCAAAGGCCCTGTTCTCCAGCCCCAAAAGCCCCCAGTTGAGAGAGTTTCTCAGCAGATTCACCGGTGATGCAGGCAATCAAGGCGGCTGATCCGGTCATAGGGAAATGGAAAAGCTCAGGTAATCTTCAACTGCAAGGAAAAAACAACCATCGCTTTTAGAGTTTGATCAGACGGGTTTTTGTAAATGCATCAGTATCCTGGCTCAGGTGATCTGCAAGATTTTCCACCGCAGCAGCCACTCTGTCCAGGTCGTCATCGGAGAGATCTTCCAGCAGGCCGAACATCTCTTTGTATCCCAATTCAAGGAGGCCTTTACTCTTTCTGATGTAAAAATCCCTGCCAAACTCCGATGGCTGCAGAATGATGTCCTTCTGATTATCCGCTCTCTTATACCGTTCCACCAGCTTTTGCTCGACCAATCGTTTTACATACTTGGAGAACGTACTTTGGGGCATGCCAAGGAAGCGCGAAAGTTCAGACATTTTCAGGATTTCATCTTCATGCTCGATGATGCACTCCAAAACCTGCCAGCTTTGGGCGGATAGACGCACACCTTCCTCACCACCCAATTCGATATTGTATCCTCGGACATAGATGTTGGCATACCTGATCAGTTGCCCAACAAGCTTTCTATAGCGTCCCATCCAATGCAATTCCATGAACTTCTCCAAACCAACCATACCTGAAATCAACCGGGTGTACCAACCCTGCGTGAGTATAGCATACCTTGCAAAGGTGAAAATAGAACCAGGCGATACCAATGTTGCAACTCTTGGTACCACCTGGTCGAAATTGACCCTATGAACTTACAGACTATACAAGAACAGCAAAGGAGCCGGCTGCACTCAGGTACCACACGATAAAGAGCGTCGATATTCCGATTCCCACATAGACCCTGCCGGTCTTGCGGAAGAAATACGTGTAGATGCAGGCAACCAGCGGCCAGAGAGCCAACAAGGGAATATAGTAGATGCCTCCCATCCCGGCAGCTGTCTGGACCAGGGGATGCGAACCGAAGATTATGGACCGGCCGAACATAAGCGGCACATACAGGATAAGCAGCCAAACCACCGCACCCAATGTCATCACAACGGCATTGATCGCCATCTCCTTTCCTAAACCAAGCTTACCCTGTTTCGGCCTCTGGAAACCAGACAATACAATTCCTTGGGGTATGAAATAAATGGCAAAAGGCACCAAGTATCCAAGAAAGGCTAAAAACCGTTTCCCGGTGAAGGGAAGCAGGGTGACAACCCAGGCCCTGAAATCCACTTTCCATACCGCGTCAACGAAGACCAGGATCAAATAGACAGGCAGGAGCGTGCACAATGCCAAGAATATGGATTTCAGTATTTTAACCGAATGAAACGTACGCGATGCATCGGTCAATCCATAGTTGGCTAATGTGGCTCCTCTCTTCTTCAAGCTGGTGTAATGCCCCAGCAGCATGAGAATAATGGCAATTGCTCCACAGAGCATCGACCAAACCATATAGACATTGGTGAAATTCTGCGGCCACAGTCTATTCGGGCTGATCCAAGGCATGAAAAACATATGATTCCAAACAAACAGATACAGCAGGGGACCGATGGCGGCGGTGATCAACGCACTGATCCACCAGCTTCGCCCTTCATATCCGCGATACTCCGGTAATTTTTCTTTCAGAACGCTGAAATACGGTGTCTCGAGCAGTAGTGCACCCATCGGGAAAATGAACAGCATTGCACCAAACAAGGCCAGTGCAGTACCGATCAGCTTGATGGGCCAAACCTGGTTTTGGGGGGAGAGACCGTTTCCGCCCTTCAGTGTCAGTTGCATCCACTCTATTGCATTCGCGATAGCTGGGATGGAGTCGGTCGCACCTGCATGGTTCTCCCAAGGTTGATACAGGATCCGGGCTGTCCCATCCTCGATCGAACCATATACCTTGCCCACTTCAATTGGGTCGGCAGTGTTGAACAACGGCTGCAATACAGGCGATACAGGAGCATCGGAACCCTTGCCGATGAATATCATCACACCAAGCTCGGTAACCGTTCCAATATTGAAGGCGGCATTTTTGACCAAAGGGGCGGCAGAGAGATCCAGGGAACCCGGTGCATTCACCTCCGACTCCATGAAGAACACTGAGGAATATCCTTGAGGATCTGAAGTGATCGCCCCCATTGCAGCTGCAAATCCTCCTTGGGACATGCCGACAATGCCGATGTTGTCAGTATCAACATTCGGCAGACTTTGCAAATACGAAAGGCCGGCAGGGCCCCCGGCCCCATGGTCGAGATTTTTCCCGGTGGATCTTCCATGCCCGCTCATATCCATGGAGAGGACCACATACCCTCTTCGTGCAAATTCCAACGCTGTATTCGCCATATGGTTCTTTTGATTGTTCAAACCATGGATGGCAAGAATCGCCGGCGCTTTTCCTGCATTACTCTTGGGTGTATACAGGTAGGCACTTACCTTGAATCCGGGAGCAGCCCATATGGCCACCTCTTCGACCTTGACACTCCCGAACCCGGAATTCACCCATGCTCCTACCAAACTGCCCCCAATCATAAGAATGATTGCCAGATAAAGCACCATCCAGTTTTTGCTTGATTTCATGCAAGCCCTCCTTATTTCTATAGAATCTTTTTTGATTCTATAGAAATTATACTTCATGATAAGCCCCTTAGCAACGATAACATCAGGGAAAAACTATGTTGAGTGTTGGTTTATGTCTGAAAGCATCGGGATTTTCAGCTTTGGGCCTTGAGCAACGCCAGCGACGCTTTTTCATCCACCGGTCTGCTGATCAAATAGCCTTGGATTTTGTCGCAATTGGATTTTTTCAGGTACTGAAGCTGCCTCTCATGCTCGATTCCTTCCGCTACGACACAGTGACCGAGCTTGTGGGCCATGCTGATGATGTCACCGGTTATCGCCTGCTCATCAGTGAGTGTCATAAGCTTGTCGATGAAGGACTTGTCAATCTTCAAACAGTTGATGTTCAGCTCCCGCTCGCGGGCGAGGGATGAGTAGCCGGTACCAAAGTCATCAATAGCGATCTGGATTCCCAGACTCTGCAACTGTCCCAGCACTTTGTTGATATCCTGGTAGTTGTTTGCAAACACCGATTCGGTAATTTCAAGGCAGATGGAGTGGGGATCGACCTGCATCGCCTTGATCATTCTCAGCAGGTTGGCAGTAAAATCATGCTTCAGCAACTGTATGGCCGAGATGTTGATGGAAAGGGTAATATCGGAATACCCGTGGCTTTGCACCGTATTGAGAAACCGCAGGGCTTGCAGAATGATGGAGTCTCCTAAGGGGATGATAAGCTTGGTTTTCTCGGTGATCGGAATGAACTGAAGCGGAGGGATAAGGCCCAGTGAAGGTATCTGCAGACGAGCGAGGGCCTCGAACCCGACGATCTTGTTCGTCCCGAGATCGAGAATCGGCTGATAATTGAGAAACAATGAGCCGTTCCCCTCTCCGGCTGCAATCCGACTGAGTTCTGCAGTTATCTCTTCTTCTTGGTACAGCTGTTCCTCCATCGCCTTATCGAAGAAGCAGTAGGAGCTATCACCATGCAATTGCTGCAACGCCTTCTCTGAAGCAACCAGGACATTTCTCAACAACTGCTCTACATCCTTGGTCGTCCCTTTGCCTATCTCGACAATGCCGATGCCCCAATTGATGCCTTCGATGATCAGGAAAGTCTCAAGAAGTGATGATATCCTTTTGCAGAAGGCTATCAAATCCTCAGTATCATGATAGTTTTTCACATAAAAAGAGAATCGATACTCATGCGTTTTGCACAGAAGACACTGATTGGTGCAAAGCACAAGCAAGGAGTTGGAGACCTTCTTGATTATTTCCTGGGTATACTGGAACCCATAGGTCATGCTTGCGGTATGCAGTGGACTCAGGTTGACTGCAAGCACGGCACGCTTGAAAGATCTATGCAGATTGGCATCCATACGCAGCACCTGTTCAAGGTATCGGCGGTTGTATAAGCCGGTCCACATATCATGCTCGTTGAGGAACATGAGCTCGTGCTGGATTTTCTTTCGGTCCGAGATATCGAGAATGATGCCCTCAAGCTCCAAGACTTCATCATGTTGGCCGTACAGCCCCTGTCCGGTCTCCCATACCCAGCACCGCTGCCCGTCAGCCTTGATGATTTCATACTCATACGTGAACGTCTGGTGCAACGGCAGCACCCGTGCCCACTCCTCTCTGATTTCCTGTTGATACAAAGGTACGATCAGGTCATTGAAGCAGATATCACGATTATGCAAGAGGCTCTCAGGATCATACCCGGTCAAGGCTTTGCACCCATTGGAAACATAGAGCACCGTCCAATCATGGTCATACTTGGTTCGATAGGCAAGGCCGGGCAGATGGGAAAGCAAGATCGATTTGCTGCGCTCGCTCTCTGCAAGCCTCTGCTCCGCTTCCTTCCGCTTTGAGATGTCCTGGACCAGACAGATATGGCTGTAGGAGTGGTTGTTTTGGATTTGCAGGGAAGCAACCACCATGGAAACCCACACAAAGGAACCATCCGGTTTTCTATACCGCTTTTGAAGCGAGTAATTTGAAATTTCTCCTGCCTGCAATCGCCTGAACTGTTCAAGGTCGGCCTGAAGGTCATCGGGATGGGTGATCGCAGCCCATCCGATGCTTTTCAGCTCTTCGCTCGTCCATCCGGTGATTTCCTCGAAGCGGGGATTCACCCTGAACACCTCGTTGATCGAGCCATCGATCGGACCGATGCCATGAGAGATGGTGATGCCCATCGGGGCTTGCCAGAAAATAGCGTTGAAGAGAAAGGCCTGCTCGTTGAGCAGCTTGCTGCCTTTCTTTTGCAGAACCTGCGCAACCTGCTTGGACACACCAGCAGCCGTAAGCGGCGGATGCAGGATTGAATTACCGTCCCCGCCATGGGCGATCAGCATGACAGCGCAGCGGGGATCCTGTTCCATGGCGTGCAGCAACATGAGTGCATCGAGGATGTCGCCGGTGGCATCGATGAGTATCAGGACAAGGTCTGAGAGCCTGGCGATACATTCCAAGGCCTGCTTTCCATCCTGGGCAAAGGAGAGCTCATACGATGGCAAGGCGGCTTGTATAACCACCTGATTTTCCCGGGATGTACCGACCACTAAAACATGTGTATCCAAGTCAGCTCTCCTTGCATCTGATATGCAGTATACATGAGGTTTGGTCCCACAAGAGAAAAATTTGCCCAGCTTCAATCAATGAGCAACCAGGCATGCTCTTTTGCAAGTGAGCGCAACTGCTCATCCAAACCTGGGTTCCTCAGTATTCCATAGCAGGCCATCTGCAGCATCTCCACATCTCCGATGCTGTTGCCGAAGGCGAGATGGGCACTATGGACGAGATCACCGGCCAGCCTTTCTCTTTTTCCCCGGCCATAAGGCGGTGCATGCTCTGCATCAGCAGCCAGAAGGGTGATACCACGCAGGGAGAAGAGTTCACAGAAAGCCTGCACCACAGCCAAGGGGCTTGCAGAGACAAGAAAAACAGCTCTTTTCGCCTCAAGGCATGTTCGCAGGATGGTAAGCATGTGCTCTTCCTTCCGAACAAAGAGCCGGTGCTCGACCCCATCAAACCAAAAGGAGCAGTCGGTGCAGAAGGCTTCAAAGGATCGGGTGCAGGCTCGAAGGACTTTGGTATACGGCAGGGTTTGGACGTAGTCGCTGGTGATTGCATAGGCCCGGGCCAGTTGCCCTTGCTTGATAGCCTTGCTGTACGAACCAAGGACTTGGGCTGCTTGTGTGCCCTTCACCTGCTCAAGAGAAGCGATATCGGAACTACTGACAGCCTCCGGCTCTTTGTGCAGCAACTCGGAAGCGAGCAACAAGAAAAACGAGGTCTCACCCAGGTCGCCGGCAAACAGTGTACCGTCCATATCGAATAAAACCGGCCCATCACCCTCGCGGCACAGCACTTCCAGATTCTGCATCATCTTCCCTCCTGATGCAGAGTATCGTTGCACACCTTGGTGCAGATTGCAACTTGCATGATCGGCTGTGATGGACTAGAGTACTACAACATATGGGAACGCACACAAAACTGATGACCACCGGATCCATCCAAAGGAATCTGCTCTCCTTTGCGATTCCCATCTTCCTGGGCAATCTTTTCCAACAACTCTACCACACCGCCGATTCGCTGGTTGTAGGAAATTTCATCGGCAAGGAGTCGCTGGCAGCCATCTCCTCCATCGGGTCGCTGTCCATGCTACTGATCGGACTCTTCCAGGGCATCTTCGTAGGAGCGGGTGTGGTCATCTCCAAATCCTTCGGGGAAGGCGACAAGGCTGCCGTACAAAAGGCTGTGCATACAACCGTAGCCCTCGGGCTTTCGGGTAGCGTACTGCTCACCGTACTCGGCTACTATTTCGCCCCCCTGATGCTGGTCTGGATGCAGACGCCGCCCAGTGTTTTCGATGACGCCGAGCTCTACATCCGCATCTACTTTCTGGGCATCGGCACCCTCATCCTCTACAATACCGCAAGCGGCATCCTGCAGGCGGTCGGAGACAGTCGTCATCCCTTGTACTTTCTCATCGTCTCCTCGGTCATCAACATCGTCTTGGATCTGGTGTTTGTTGCAGTACTGGGGATGGGAATCGCAGGAGCCGCCTATGCCACCATCATAGCCCAGGCGGTGAGCGCCATCCTGAGTTTCCGCCTGCTCTTCACCACCGGTGATATCATCAGGGTGCATCTCACACAAATACGGTTCCATAAGGGCTTTCTCGCCCCGATCCTCAGGTTGGGCATCCCATCGGGTATCCAGAACTCGGTGACAAGCTTTGCAAATGTCATTCTCCAATCCTCGATCAACCTCTTCGGCCCGTCGGCCATGGCAGGCAACGGGGCGTTCATGCGCATCCAGGGCTTTGCCTTCATCCCCATCACCGCCTTCGCCCTTGCACTGACAACCTTCACCGGCCAGAACATGGGAGCCGGTGAATATGAGCGGGTACGAAAGGGAGCCCGCTTCGGGGCGGTCTTTTCCATGGTGCTTGCCGAAACCATCGGGCTGTTGTTGTACTTCGGCTCAGAGCCGTTGATCGCCCTCTTCAGTCGTGATGTGGAAGTCATTGCCTTCGGGGTGCAGAAGTCCCGCATTGCAAGCCTGTTCCTCTGGTCCCTCGCCCTCAGCCATGCAATGGCCGGTATTTTCAGGGGGGCGGGAAAGTCCATCGTCCCGATGAGCGTCATGCTCGCTGTCTGGTGCATCTTTCGCATCATCTTCATTCAAGTGGGACTGTCCATCGTCATGGACATCCGTGTCGTCTACTGGGCCTATCCTGTCACGTGGACGATCAGCGCGGTAATCTTTTTCATCTACTATTTTTCGGTCGACTGGATGCGCCAAACCAAGTAAACTGGAACCACCGATAGGAGGTTCTCATGGATACGACCACCTTCACCCTCTCCAAGGTCCGATGCATCCCCATGGTAAAGCTGTATACTTTGGATCAGGCTCCCAAGCTCATCCAGGCCTGCAAGGACAGCGGCGTCAGAGCCGTCAATGTCAGCCAGCAAAGCAGCGACGGGCCAGGTCTGCTCAAGACCTTGGCACAAGAACAAGACCTTCTGGTTGGAGCCGGAAATGTGCAGACCTATGACCAAGCAGAGCGGGCAATCAAAGCCGGTGCAGCATTTGTATTCTCCCCTCTCTTTGACGAGCGCATGATCGAGTTCTGCCACAGCCGCTCTGTTCCCATCTATCCGGTCACCACCCAGGCGAATCTGGCCAGTCTGCATAAGCTGCAGGTGCTTGGGTGCTACCCTGTCGAAGAATTGGGAGGACTTGGTTTCATTGACAGGATGGCCGCTGAAGGCGGTTTCTCCTTCTTTGTCGCCGGACATATCGACGAGTCGATGATGAACCACTACCTGGACAACCCGCATGTATTGGGCATGACCGGCAGCTGGATGTTCAAGGATGCAGAAAACTGGAAGGCCGTCACCGAGGCCCTGATCCGCACAAAGCAGTACTGGCTTTCATAAGGGCATCGATGGTTTTTGGTGTGTAGAGGGAAAACCCCTGCTCCCTGAGCAGGCTTGCAAATATTCCTTCTCCTTCGACGAGAGTCCCGCTGAAGGTTCCGTCATACACGCATGTCGAGCCACAGGATGGGCTGCGTTCCATAAGCAGGGCAGCACGGCACCCTTGCGCCCGGGCAAGAGATAGGGATGTACGTGCTCCCTTCAAGAAAGCCTCCGTCAAATCCGAGCCATCCTTTGTCAGTACCCTTCCCGCTACCAGTTCTGCACAAGGACGCGGGGAGGGAAGACCTCCGAGCTGTTCGGGGCACAAGGCGATGAGTTCAAACACCTCAGCCAACTCATTCAGACAGGAGAGTGGAGCCGAACTGCCGTCATACCGGCAGCAGCTGCCGGCAAGACATGCGCTGATCACGAGCGTGTCCTTCTTCATATCGACAGCATACCATACTGTGATATGCTGTTTCCATGGATGGTTACGATACCCTGATTGAGACATTGAATCGGTTTGAGAGAAGCCTTGATTCAGATACCCCGATAACCACGGTCGCCGAGTTGGCTCAAACCAGCGGCTACAGTGCTCACCATTTTTCCAGGCTCTTCAATTCCCATACCTCACTACACCTGAAGGAGTACCTGCAAGGAAGGCTCCTTACCAGCCTGATGATGGAAGCTGCGCGTTGCGACATCAGCTTCACTGCTCTTGCCTCCCGCTACGGGTTTCGTGACTACGAAACATTCTACCGTGCCTGCAAGAACCGCTGGAACAAGAATCCCTCCCATATGAGGAAGAGGGGACTTGGCGAGGAGGAGAAACAAGAGCGCATCCATCCTCAGCGAAAAGAAACGTCCTGTATCCTGACAGGTCAGCTCGTCCATAAGGAAGCCTTCTCGCTTTGTGGTCTGAACTTCTTCCTAGGGCCTGAAACGAAAACATTTCACACCATTTGGGCGCAGTTCGGTCGTTATGAGCATCTGATCAGGCATGCTCTACAAGAGGGGACGACCTATCAATACAGCTCTTGGACCGACGAGGAACTGCAGGGAATGAGTGTGCTCTGTACAAAATCTGTGAACCAGGGCTGGACAGGAGAGGAACTCTTCACCGTTCGAAGAGTTCCTGCAGCCTCGTACATACGATTCATCCACTCAGAAGATGTAACGCGTATAAGGGACGCGTACCAGTACATCTACGGTACGTATTTTGGCCAAAGTCCGTTGCAGCCTTTGGGTAATTGGGAGTTCCAACGGTATCCGAAGGGACAGTCGGTGATAGAAATCTACATCCCTGTCAGAACAGAAACTCCTCTTCCCAACTGAAGTGCTCGCTGTCCTCGATCCATTGCGGCCAATGGGCACACCAAACCGGTGTCTTGTACTCCCGAACCCGGTCCTCGCTGCCGTGGTACGGCTTGATGTCCAGCACCGGCGTTCCATCTTCTGCATCGATGTATCCAAGCTGTAGAATACCCCGTTCTTCATCAACATCCACTACGGGGGCTGTACTGATGCACAGTGAGTTGGGTCGATAGGGAGAACGGGTTGCGAAAACCCCGATCTGTTCAGGCCCCTTGGCATACGGTTTGGGGATGACGGTGAAGGCCGAACCGGCATTGCCCACTTGGTCGGCAAACCAGACAACTTGTACATGGCCAAAGCCCGCAAGGCCCTTCAGACCATGCTTGTAGGGAGCCTGAAGTACAATCCGACACCCATCGCGCTGCTCGACGTTGCCAATTACGGTACAGGAAATTTCCATAGTTGATCCTCCTGATCTGAGCATGAACTGCCTTGCAGGGGAAAACCATGACAAAACCGGAGAGGCAGATGACAAAAACTGCTTTATTTACAGGCCCAATTCCAGCAATTTGCGTCCTATTGCCTCAACGGTGGTTTCGATCAAGTACTCCCCGTATGCGGCTGTGGAAAGACGTGGATCTTCGCCCTTCACCCCCAGCGGCCATGCTCCGGAGGGATCCTCGATGCGACTGAGGTCCACCAGATCAGGATGAAGGGCCATCATGACCGATGTCTCATTTCGGCCTGCGTGGTCCTGCTGGGTCACAAAGGATTGTGCATCAAAGTCATTGATCGATGAGAGGAGGATGATGTCGTACTGTTTCTCCCACTGCCCGGCCATATGGGCCCATGCTTTGCGTGAGGGCCCATGCCCGTCGGCTAAGAGACAGATGAATCCAGCCCGTTTGGCCTGAACCACGAGCGCCTCGAGCATCATCAGAAACAAGCCGTCCGGAACCCAGTAGCAACTCCCCTCAAGCCTTTGGTGGGGCTTGGTTGCATCGCTATAGTCCATGCCTATCAGGGTTGTGCCCTCAGGCCCGGCCTCAATACGGTCCGGTCCGAGGTAGAGAGGAGGAAACACGATTCCCCCGAATCGTTTCGCTGCACGGGTGAAGATGCCGTCAGCCTGCAGGGCGTCGGCTCCCAATACATTGTGGAGCCCGTGCCATTCAAGCGTCCCCAAGGGTATGTAGCCCACCGGGTGCTCTTTCAACCGTTTGG
>JAAZAT010000048.1 GCA_012514185.1 Spirochaetales bacterium
TCGCCATGGGCACGCGGCACAATCATCGATGCGATTGGGAGAATCCTCTATGAACCGAAGCTCTGTACGCCTTGCATCCAATTCTGCAAAAGAGTTGGTGACAATAGAGCCTAAAAGTTGGTCATCCGTGCAATAGAAGTCGCACGGATAGATATTGCCGTTGCTCTCCACGACGTAGTTGGCCGAGCATACCCCGCCCATATCGCAGCTTTCAGGGGGATAGCCGACCAGCATCCCTACCAGATTGTCAAAAAACCGGATTGAAACCGGCTTTCCCTGCTGCCAGGAAGCAAACCAGAGGTCGAACAACTCCTTGAGGAATCGGCCGTAGGCCTGGGGTGATAGATAACTCTTCTCATCCTGCAAAGGGTCCATGCAGGCGATGTACTGATGGTAATAGACCTCATGGTTGACCAGGTAGGTGTATGCCTGCCTGATGTTCTGGGCCAGTTCGTCGGTCACAACCGAAAGGACGTTGAACTGCACGCCTTCTTCCTTCAATAAAGCAATAGTTGCTGCAACCGACCTGCCGCTTCCCCTCCTCTGGGAGTCGAAACGATGCAGATCGTGAAGACGCGGACTTCCATCGAAAGAGACTCCAACGAGGAACCCATGCTGTTTGAAGAAACGCGCCCATGCTGTGTCCAGCTTCAGTCCATTGGTCTGAAACGCATACGAAACAGTGTGGTCTTCACTCTTGAGCAAAGCAACCTGCTCTACAAACCGTTCAAAAAACCCTAAGCCTGCCAAGGTTGGCTCACCACCCTGGAAAACAAAACTGCAGTGCTTTGCCTCTGCAAGGCTCTTTCGGATAATGGCATCGGCAACCTCGTTCTTCATAAGCGGCAGAACACCCATCGTTCTGTGATGGGCTGTATCGAGGTAGAAGCAGTAGTCACAAGCAAGGTTACAGGCAGCCGACGCTGGTTTGATCATCATCGTCAGCTGCAATCGTTGAGTTTCCATATTCTGTGTATACCCTGTATCCCGATTCTTCGCAAGCGAGTACTACTGCGTACTCAAGTCATCGGTGTTGAACGTAAGGGTCCAACCGTCGCTGACTTTCCACTCCTTGTGGTATTCATTATCCAAGTAGTCATAGGCATACAGGTGCAGCACCTGATTATCCTCCACCAATGCAGGACTTACCTTGAACGTGAAAGCCTCCTTCATCTCCCAGATGCCGTCGCGCAGCAGGTCGTTGCCAAAGTTCTTCTCATGCACCATCTCATCGGTAGCCAAGTACAGAAACCACAAATCAGCAGGCGTATCGTTGTACAGAGAGAGGCTTTCGGCTTCTTCCAAAGCTGCTTCCGCCTCGAATACTACATAAGCGATGTCCCGATTGGGATAGTACTTCTTGTGATAGAGAACACCATTGTCATCCCTGGCAATTATATGAATGACTTCATCGCTATCTCCCTGCAAAGCCTCATCCAGGTAGTCCAGTTGGGCCAAATCCACAGTGAGCTCGTCAGAGTCGTAGATCAAGTCCCAATCGAGAAGGTCTGAACCATAGTCTCCTTCCA
>JAAZAT010000300.1 GCA_012514185.1 Spirochaetales bacterium
GCAACTCCTGCCAATGATCCGATTCCGGGCATTGCTCCCACGATCAACCCAAGGATGGCTCCGAGTAAGGTTGCAAGGATGTTCTCCATGGTAAATAGGACTGAAAAGCCCATGAACAGCATTTGTAAATTTTCCATATTTACCTCTTAGTACGCAATCAATTCGTAGATGATGCCCTTGGGAAAGGGAACCCCAAGCCACAACACGAACGCACCGATTACAATCGCCATAACCACGGCAAACCCGATCAGGGTGGATTTCCAGCTGAATTTCTCAAACCAGCGGAGCCAAAGCAACACAAATAGGGCCAGGCTTGGAAGCATGCCGATCACCAATGTAGAGAGCATGATGGCGACAACACCCAGGGCGGGGTACCAGTTCTCGACCGGAAAGCCCGGGCTCTCCTCCTTCAACGATCCGATGAAGGCAAGAACACTCAAGGCGAGTAATAGAAATCCGATGATGGTTGGGAAAAAGCCTGGAAGCGGCCCCCTGACCTCATGCATGAATCCATACTTTGATATCCCGAAATAGATGAATACAATTGCAATAATTGCAGTCACTATCGGAATCAACATCTTGCTTGAAATTTTTTTCGTCTGCATATTCTCCTAACTCCTCAAGCCTGCTTCTGCAGGTGGACAGCCATGCGGGAAGCCATCTTGACTGCATTCTCGAATGCACTGGTCTTCACGATGCCCTTCCCTGCTATATCATAGGCCGTACCATGGGCACACGTCACTATGGGGGCAGGAAGTCCACCGGCAATGGTGATGCCTTCATCGAAGCCGCGCAGTTTCAGTGCAATCTGGCCCTGGTCGTGATACATCGTCACCACTCCATCGAACTCTCCGCGGAAGGCTTTGATGAAGGTGATGTCACTGGGATAGGGGCCGGATGCATCGATTCCCATCTCTCTTGCCTTGGCAATAGCGGGTTCGATGACATCAATTTCCTCACGACCGCACAGGCCATGCTCACCGGCATGGGGGTTCAGGGCAGCAAGTGCGAGGCGTGGCTTTGCAATGCCGCTGTTCTTCAGGGATGCGTTTGCCAGCCTGACTGCACGCAGGATCTTGTCAACGGTGAGGTTCTTGCTGACTTCAGAAATCGGGATATGGCTGGTGGTTCTGGTGGTCCACAGGTCCCCGACCACGTTGATCTCCCCAAAGGGTTCGGTATGGTTGAAGAGCTGGGCAAGATAGTGGTGTTCGCTCTCAAGCTCACATCCGGCTTCCTTCATGCCTGCCTTGTTGAAGGGAGCGAAGCAGAAGCCTTCGATTTTTTTGGCCTGATACAACGCAACACCAAGTTTCAATCCATGCAGGTTTGCTTTTCCTGCTTCAATGGTCAGCTCTCCAAACACAACCTTTTGGGGATCCTGATCATGTTGGTCAAGAACAGCCAGATTGCCGTTCCAATCAATCTGGTCGATATCAGAAACCATCTGCAAGGGTACGGAGGAACCGATGACTCCAAATGCACGTTCAAGGATTCGCACATCTCCGATGATGACAGGTCTGCAATAGGCGGCAAAAAAATTCTGCACTGCAAGCTTTGCAATGATCTCCGGGCCTACTCCAGCTCCGTCCCCAATCAAAATTCCCAACACAGGTTTATTGTTCATGAAAGACTCCCTTTTCAAACAGACAGGGCGCAAACAGAGTGAGCCCGTATTTATGATAGAGCAACTTGCGTGCCAACTTTATTCTATTGTATACAATTTTGATTTTCTTATATTTTTGTATACAAGTATTTTGAGGTTAAGGAACCAAATACGAAACTATAAGCATAGATTTCGCATAAAAATTGGATTGCGATAGACGCTTGTTTCATTGTTACACTAATTTGTTACATGTTTCATTTGAAACATTTATGCAACATGCTCAGATACCATGTAATGGGCTCTTATTGCTCAAGTGCAGTGAATTTGCGCCAGAGCGTCGTCCTGCTCATGCCCATCTGCCTGGCAAATACATCCCGGCTCAAACCACTGGCAAGAAATTGCTGATAGAGCTCTTCATCCGATATCTTTGGCTTGCGTCGAACCTGCTTCTGGGGCTCATCGTGCATTTGCAGACTGGTCGAGCCTATGTCGAGCAGATCAATCTCCTTGACGGTGACGACATCGGATGTATTCAAGATAGCAAGCCGTTCTGCGGCATTTCTCAATTCACGGATGTTCCCCGGCCAGGAGAAGGCATTGAGTGCGGCTATGGCTTGATCGGTGAGCAACGGCTCTTTCAAGCTGTGCCTTCTGCAGTATTGCTGGACAAAATGCCTGAACAGGATGCCGATATCCTCCTGGCGGCTTCGCAGGGGAATCAACTGCAGACTCAACAAACTGATGCGATAGAAGAGATCGAGACGGAACGTTCCCTCCCTCACCTTCTCGATGATGGTGTTGTTTGCTGCACTGATTATTCGTACATCAACAGGAATAACCATGTCGGCACCTATCTTTCGAACCTCGCGTTCCTGCAGAACCCGCAAGAGCTTTGCCTGCACGACGATCGGCATCTCGGCAATTTCATCAAGAAAGAGTGTTCCCTTGTGTGCAAGCTCAAAAAGTCCCGGCTTGCCCCCTTTCGCCGCTCCGGTGAAAGCACCGTCGGTGTAGCCGAACAGCTCACTCTCAAGCAATTGTTCGGGAAGGGCTGCACAGTTGACAGCTACAAAGGGTTCTTTCGCCCGAGGGGAGGCATTGTGGATGCTTTGGGCGAACAACTCCTTGCCGGTTCCTGTCTCACCAAGAAGCAACACAGTTCCAGGGACCTGGCTGAAACGCTTGGCTTTCTCAACCAAGGCCAGCATATGGGGATTCTGGGTAACGATGTTAGAGAAGCTATACCGGGCGACCAAGCCCTTCCGGTTCAGTTCGGTTCGAATCTTATGCTCGGTCCTCCGGATGGCCTCTGCATTCTGGAATGTATAGAGGAAGCCCGCTTTCTTGTCATCCATGCTGATAGGCTGCTGGGTGACGAGGCATTGCTGCCCATTGATGGTCACCAGCTCTTCCTTCAGGCTGCCGGAATTGAACGCTTCAGCCCACCTGCTGGAAAAGTACACCTGCTCAACCGGAAGACCCTCCAAAGGACTCTTGGCGAACAGGTTCTCCGCCTGTCGGTTCCCTGCAATGATCTGACCGGCACTGTTGATGGCGAGCAAGGCATACGTTGCGTTGTTCAGCAGGGTTCCCAGAAGGTTTCCCCTGGTCTGGGCCCGCTCCAGCGAACGAGCGGCCGCTACGGCTTCATTGACTACATGTACCACCGCTTGGGATCCCGTCTTGACATGGATGAAAGCAAGGTTGCGTTCCTCGCAGATCCTGCACATGGTCAGGCCTCCGACGAAGATGGTGCACCCCAGCTTCTGCAACGTAGAAACGCCTTCAAGAACATCGTTCTGGTCGGTTACCTGGAACACGGAGACATCGAGCCCCACCAATGAGCTCAACTCATCCTCCCCGCACAACTGCTCGTTGGTGATCAAGCCGATACGACTGCCAGGAGAGACGGTTTTCGCTTGGGAAAGGGCGGAAAGCAGATCGGCATTGCTCCAGTTGATGGGAACCACATGTACAGAGGGCTTTTGCAAGGCGATTGCCGAGGCCGTGATGCCCCGGGCCACAATAATATCGGCATTAAGAGGCTGGATTACCTGTGGGTCTGTCCCAAAAATATGCGTAGTGCTTACTGACAAGCCTTGCAGGTTGATGGTGTGAAGGACCTCTTCGAAAGCCTGCTGAAGTTCAAGATAGGGTACAATAATCAATATTTTTATCACTACGTTGCTCCGTTGTTCAGTGTAGCATGGACTGCCGCTCTTTACAAAGCTTGCCGGCTCTTGGTATTGTCGGCTATGACATTTACATCCATTCTGCAATACCTGCTTCTGGCGCTTCTGGCTGTTGTGACCATTTTCAACTTCTATACATTGACGGTCGGCAAGAAGAAGAGGAATCAGGCAAAAATCAATTATCAACAGACACTGCGCTCACTTGAGCAGAAAGCCTTCGAACTCATGCAACAACACAAGCTGAAGTTTGATGTAAAGCAAGGGTATATCAACGATTTGAACGATGGTATCCTGCTCACCTTCGATACCAAGAATTGCATGGTTGCGGTGGTGCTCAAGGACGCCGAATACCTGTTTGGATACGATGAGTTCATCAGCTGCAGCCAGCACTACGAGACGTTGGAGAACAACAAGATCTCCAACATCACCGTAGAGATTGAAACGAAGGACAGCATCATCAGCCTGCTCTTCGGTTCAAAGGCCTGGAAACCCAAGTCCTACCTCGGCAAGTTCCTGCTCTCGGACTCCAAGGAATTCTGCACCTTGCTGGAACGCTATTGCCTCGGCAAGGAAGCTAGTTCGCCTTCGGCTGATCAATGATGTGCACATCAAGCTGGGTGAAGGGAACAGAGAGTCCTGCTTCAGCAAGGCGTTGAAGAATTTCACCATTGAACCGCCAATACACCTTCCAATAGTCAGCCGGCTTGGTCCAGGGACGGACTGCAAAGTCGACTGAGGAGGTGTTGAGTTTGTTTACTTCAATGACCGGTGCAGGCTCGGGAAGCACTTCGGGGTAGGAATCGATGATGTTCTTGATCACCTGCTTGGCCAGGGCGAGATCTGCCTGATACGAGACACTGACTGAAAGTTCCACCCGTCTCCGTTCGATATTCGAGAAGTTGACGATGGGGTTGCCCCAGACCAGCTTATTGGACATCGTGATTTTCTTGTTGTCGGGGGTCGAAAGGATGACACAGATCATATCCATGTCGGTGACCGTTCCGCTGAAGGAGCCTGTCTCGATGTAGTCCCCGATTCTGAAAGGGGCGTTGATGACGATCATCACCCCGCTGAGCAAATTGCCGATGGTCTCCTGGAAGGCAAAGCCAAGAATGACACCGGTGATTCCCAGCCCGGCAAGCACCGGCCCCATGTCCAAGCCCATGTGCTGCAGAAAGGCTACTGCCAGGAAAATCCAACCGGTGATGTTGACCAGCTGCAGGATGAAACGGGCCATCAGGTCATTGATTTTCTTCGCCCGTGCTAGCGAGCGCTTGAGAATCCGGATCAGCCATATGATGAGAATCTTACCGACCAGGACCATGAGCAAGCCGGTCCCCAAGGTAATCAGAAACGATACCGGCCCAAGCTGGGTCCATCCGTCGATCTTATGCATGAGCTGTCCAAAGAACGAATCAGAAACAGCCGCTTCACTGCTTAGTGCCATGATTGCTGGGAGCATATACACATCCTTCTTGAGAATAGATACTGAAAACCTACCATCAGGGCACAAAAAAGGCAAGGTTAAGGAAACAACCTTCACCTTGCCCGATTCAATGAGATTACTTGCTGAGCAGACTGTGCAGCTTCTTGGTAAAAGCAACCGGGTCCTTGGGCATGACACCCTCGGCAAGCAGTGCCTGGTCAAGCAACACCGAACAGAGATCCTCAATATACTGTGTATCATCGCTTGCATCGATTTTCTTGATCATGGGGTCTTCAACGTTGATTTCCAGGATGGGTTTCACATCCTCGAAGTCGCTTTGTCCCATGCTCTTGAGAATCTGCTGCATCTGCACCGAAGGATCGTTCTCATCCACAACCACCACCGCTGGTGATTCAGCAAGGCGGGAGGAGACCACTACGTCCTTGACCTTGTCGCCGAGAGCTTTCTTGATCTTCTTGACCAGGCTCTTTGCCTCCTTGGTCTTTTCGGCATCCTTCTCTTCCTTCAGGTCATCGACCGCACCACTCTTGTTGATGGCCTTCAGCGGCATCTCCTTATAGGTTCCGATCGACCCGACAACGATGTCATCGATGTCGTCGCTCATGATCAGGACCTCGAAGCCTTTCTTGCGATAGGACTCGAGCAAGGGGCTTGCCTTGAGAGTCGACTCCTTGCCTCCTGCGATATAATAGATCGACTTCTGGTCGGCAGGCATCCGCTCCTTGTAGGAAGCAAGACTGACATAGCCTTCCTGTGAAGAGGATTTGAAGCGAACCAGCTCAAGCAGGGCATCGCGGTTGGCATAGTCCGAATAAAGGCCTTCCTTGAGAGGACGGTTGAACTGATCGATGAACTTGGTGTAGAGCTCGGGGTTCTGTTCGCTGATTTTCTGGAATTCACCCAACAGCTTCTTCACCGAAGCATTGCGGATGGCGCTCATGACCCTGTTCTGCTGCAAAATCTCACGGCTTACGTTCAGCGGGAGGTCCTCGCTATCGATGACACCCCGGACAAAACGCAGATAGGTGGGAAGCAGTTCCTTGTCGTCATCGGTGATATATACGCGCTTCACATAGAGCTTCACGCCCGGACGATAGTCGGCATGGTACAGGTCAAACGGTGCCTTGGAGGGGATGAAGAACAGGGTTGTGTACTCGGTGGCACCTTCCGCCCGGGTATGCACATAGAAAAGGGGGTCTTCACTGTCGTAGGTCGACTGCTTGTAGAACTCCTTGTACTGCTCATCGGTGAGCTCGCTCTTGCTGCGCCTCCACAAGGCCGAAGAGCTGTTGATCTGCTCCACCTTGTGCTCGACTTTCTTAACCGCCTTCCCATCCTTGTCCTTCTTCTTGTCATCATAGGTTGTCTGGTCATAGGAGAGGAAAATCGGATAGGCGATATGGTCGCTGTACTTCTTCACCAGCTGTTCAATCTGCCAGCGGTTGGCATACTCATTGCCTTCCTCGTTCAGAGAGAGCGTGATGGTGGTACCATGGCCATCACGGACAGCTTCCTCGAGCGTGTAGCTGCCTTTGCCGGTGCTGCTCCACTTCCAAGCCTGCCCTTCACCGGCCTTGAGGCTGATCACCTCAACCTTATCGGCCACCATGAATGCGCTATAGAAACCCACACCGAACTGGCCGATCAGGTTGCTGTCCTTCTTCTGCTCGTCGGTCAAGGAAGCGAGGAACTTCTTGGTTCCGCTTGAAGCAATGGTTCCCAAGTTGTCACTCAGGTCGTCATGGTTCATTCCCAGCCCGTTGTCGCTGATGGTCAACGTGCGCTTGTCGCCCTCTTCGGTAAAGGAGAGGTCGATTCGCGGATTGAAGGAGAGACCTTTGAGTTTTTCATCGGTCAAGGTGAGGTACTTGAGTTTGTCCAGTGCATCGGACGAGTTGGACACCAACTCGCGAAGGAATATTTCCTTGTGTGAGTAGAGCGAGTGGATGATGAGCTGAAGCAGCTCCGACACTTCAGTCTTAAACTTCTTTTGTTCCATTGTAGTTTCATGCCTCCAAAAGGATATAAGCAAACATACTGATTTTTCATGCCATCGGCAATTGTCCTTAACAAAAAACCGAAGGTGGGCTATGCTCATTGCATGAAGTTTTCACAGCCCTCCACCGCCCGAACCATCAATCGACTGCGTGTATTGAATTTGCTTTCCCAACAGGGAGAAATCAGCCGGGCCGATATCGCCAGATCGCTGGATCTGAACAAACCCTCCACCAGTGAAATCGTTGAACAGCTGCAAAGAGAGGGGCTGGTCGAGGAACAAGGCAAGGTTGCCACCAGCAACGGCAGGAGGCCTACTGCACTCTCGTTGGTAGCTGATGCCCGCCTGGTGCTGGGTGTCGATATGGGAAGCCGGACCACCACGTTCCTGCTTGCAGACTTGCAGGGTAAAATCCTGCGTTTCGAGCGTCTTCCGACCCCGCTGCAACCGCAACCCAAACAGTGGGGGGAAACCATCATCAAAACGTGCATGAAGCTAACAAAGTTCGCAACCACACCGATTGCGGGAATCGCCATCTCCACTTCAGCAAGCGTGAGCCCCGACAGCCAGTCGATAGTCTCCCACGAGTACTGGGATTGGAAGGATATTCCCCTGGCGAAGGCCATCGAAGTCCACACAAAACTGCCGACAGTGCTGGTCCACCATGTCCAGGCGATGGTTGAAGCCGAGCGTTGGTTTGGAAAAGAACAATCCAAGAACTTTCTTTACATCAACTGGGGCGAACATATCGCAAGTGCTTTTTACAACGGCAGTTCGATCATGGCCGAGAGAAGCAGGTTCGGACACCTCCCTATCGCTCCTACCGGGTTGTGCCGTTGCGGAGGCATCGGATGCTTGGAGACCGTCAGTGCCGGGTGGGCCCTTAGCGAAAAGCATCAAGGACTTTCAGTCAAGCAACTGGCTCAGAGCAATGCAAAGGAAGTACAAACATCTCTCCAAGAGGCATGCCGGGCGATGGCTATGTCCCTCATTGCAGCAAGTGCGGTGACCGGGGCGCAAAAGATTATTCTTGGTGGGGGCATTGCCAATCTGGATGACCACTACCTGCAGATGGTCTCTGATTTATATCGTGAGCATGCCCATCATGAGTTGGCTTCTATTCCGATTTGCCGATCGGCTTTGAAGGAACAGAGCTCGGTATTGGGATGCGTTGCAGCAGCACTCGATCGATGGGTGTTTCAACGCCAGATGCTGGAAACAATGCAAAATCTGGCCAAAGAAAAACCGCTACCCGAAACCGAGTAGCGGCAACCTCCTTGAGAACCCCAGGACTCCTCTCCTAAGGTACGCGTCCACCCGCTGGATACTTCGGACTGGACTCGAGCAACGACACTCTTGATTATTGCATGCTTTCCGCCGGCTGTAAAACGATAATTTCACAATTCTGCAACTATTTTTCCAATACCGTGTTTTATGAGCCCGATGGTGCAATAAAGAGCAATGAAACCTGAATTAACTGCCTTCTGTATAATTAATCATGAATGAGCCTGCATAGGTTCCTGCTGAGAATACATCCTCAGCACGCTTTCGAAGCTTTACGGTCAGCTTCCCGATAGGAACATCATCCTGCGGTCCGGCCGGGAAGGTCATATGGAACGTATTACCATTCTCTACAAAAGTGAGCAGGTTTTCAGAGGTAAGTTCCAATGTAGTCCTCAGTCGATTGTAATCATCGAGAGAGAGATCACCAATCTCAAAAATCAACTTGCCGGCCTTCTGCCTGGCCAAATGCGAGGAATAGCGGAAATAGATGGACTGGCTGACTTCCCACTCTTCAAGATTGGGAAACTCAAAGCTCAACAGCGCATCTTCCCTGGTTAGTTCTTCCCCAGCTTCATTGTAGATGCTTATTTCCAAATCCTTGGGCTGTATTACTCCCACCAGATATACGGTTGCTGCAGGAAATTTTGGCATCTCTTCTGCACCAAGGGGTAGAAGCAAAAAACTCAACAGTACTATGGCAAGGAGCTTTTTCATGTATATCTCCAATAAATCAAAACTAGCTATATCCTAGCAAGAGAATGTAAAACTTGATAGTGGGAGAGATAAGAAAAGCTGTGCAGTTGCCTGCACAGCCCAAACTCTCGAC
>JAAZAT010000076.1 GCA_012514185.1 Spirochaetales bacterium
ATACAAAGTGCTAGCACCATCCAGGCGCATCGAGGAAGAAGCAGCATTGCATGCCCCATTCGATCACGCCTCCGAGTTGGCATCCTGGGTTCTCGCCAATGGGAACAGCAAATTGGCACCTATGCTCTACGCTACTAAGACACCAGAAGAACTGGAGGAAAGCAGACGGCGCCATGGGGATTCCAATGTTGCAGCAGCAATCGAGAGAGTAGTAAGCTTGGTAGTTCAACTTTTATTTGAGGCTGGAATCCGTACCTACATCGTTGCTGGAGGCGAGACTAGTGGTGTGGTAGCCACAACATTGGGTCTCGAATCATACCTCATCGGACCCCAGATCGACCCTGGAGTCTCATGGCTGAAGGCCTTGCACAGCGATTTGCAGTTCTCTTTCAAGAGCGGTAACTTTGGAAATATCGATTTTTTCGCGAAGGCACAGAGAATGTGTGTACAAGGAGGAGTGAATGCGTAACGAAATCGTCACCTATGCTCGTTCTCTTTTTGAGCGGGGTTTCGTGGTTGGTTCGGCGGGAAATATCTCCGTCAAGTTGGAGGATGGTAGCTTTTTAGCCACTCCAACCGGCAGTTCCTTCGGGAATCTTGCTGAAAAAGATATATCACATTTTGACCAAAACGGAGTACTTTTAGACGGTAAAGAACCGACCAAAGAAATCTTCCTTCATTTGGCCTGCTATGAAGTGCATCCAACTATACAGGCTGTAGTCCACCTTCACTCGACCTACTCGACTCTGCTTTCAAGCCTGGAAGGGTTGGATGATGGAATGCCTATCAAGTCTTTTACTCCCTATTTTCTGATGAAAATTGGTGGAGTAGGTGTTCTTCCATATCGAAAGCCTGGGAATAGACGTCTAGCCGATGATGTACGGGAGAAGCGTGACTACTCTACTCTCCTGATGGCCAACCACGGCCTGATCGTCTGCCGCGTTTCCCTCAAGGAGGCTGTCGAGGCTGCTGAGGAGTTCGAGGAGACTGCTAAGCTCTGGTATCTTGGCCAGAGGCTACCGATTCGCTACTTGAACGAAGAAGAGATACAAGAATTGCGTTCAAGGTAAACCCCTCGGTATTTAACCATCGGAACCAGGTACAGATTCACAAAGTTCCACAGGAATCGCAAGATAGCGGTTTGAATGAAGGGTTTTGAGAAACAGGGTTCCAGGTACACTATTTAATAACCCCACAAGGCTGATCAGAAATGGTCAGCCTTTGGAGTGCTACACATTAAGAACAAATATCATGCATGGCAGCTTAATCTGGGATGAGATTGCCCTCGAATTGATTGAGTATCGCTTCTGTCAGACTTGGATTTTCTTTGCACATAGTTCGTGCAAGCGTCCGTGCTTCCTGTTTGGAAATCTTCCCTGCCTTGTTGCACTCAACCAACAGTTCCAACCCCCAAACTATTGCGCAACCCCTTTGCATGCAGGTCTTGCGTAGTTTCACATCATTTGTAACGCAACAATACCCCTTCAAAGCATAAAACAGACAACAGCTATCTTGCAGGGATAGCCCAGGTATTGTTTCCAATGCTTCAAAAGGAGTTTCAAGCAGTACAATGCCAAATCGGGCTGGATCAACATCACATATACTACTTACCTCTGCATATACAATATCAGGAACAAAAAGTCCTCCGAAGAACTGTGATAGTCTATGCAACAAGGTATGAGACGCATTCATGTAATCAATCAGCACATTTGCATCACAGAGCAGCCTCTCATGCATCCGCTTCGCATTCGCAGGATGCAAGGAGCTTTCGCATTGCTACAACATCTAATGATACCATCTCTGCTGCTCTGGTTATTGAGATATGCCCTTGCTTATAAGCATCCCTGACAAGGCCTTCATACTCAGTTGAAAGAAGATCCCATTTCTGTAACGGCTCTGGGTCGACAGGCGCAACCAACTGCAAACCCTCAGAGGGTTCATGATGATTCTTCAAGTCATGCCCGTACTTGTCCTTATATCCTTGAGAGAATGCTACATACAACTGAGAACTCTCACATTTACAGAGACCATCCCTAATAAGGCCATAGAGAACAGTCTTGTAGCTCACTTTATACACATGTTTGACAGCCAGCACCCTATCAACAAAAGCGAGCCCTTTATACAGCTCCCAATATCTTGCCAAGCCGGCGGACGGCAACAACAACTCACCGGCAAATGTATTTGCTTGTGACTCCTCTCCTTCATCTTCTTCAAAATACTCCTGAACCACACCATATGAATCGAGATGGAACAGCAGATGCCCAAGTTCATGGGCGATGGTGAAAATCTTTCTCTCAATGGAGATTTCCTCATGATTGTTCACAACTATTGCAGGACCGCCATCCAGCGGCCCTATGGACAATCCGAACACACGCTTCATCCCAAAATCATGAAGCCAAAGCTTGATGCCCAGCTGTGAAACCAGCTCTGGTAGATTTGAAAGGGGCTCATCTTCATCCATACGGGCATTGCTTCGAACGCATTGTGCGGCCTCCCTCTCACCAAGACCAGTAACATCCGGTAATAATACAGATTTTTGCTTTCCAAGCAGTTCTTCAAGTTCCACATAATTTTGCAGCCAGATTGGAACATCCAAGAGAACCTG
>JAAZAT010000266.1 GCA_012514185.1 Spirochaetales bacterium
ACTTGCCGGCAAACGTTCGCATGATGCCGGAGAACTTATCGCTTATTGAATCAAACATTACCTTACTCTATTATGAATTTCACTCAAGTTACATCTTATACCGTACAGCAGTCTTTTCTGTCAAGAAGTGCCAAGAGACTGACCTTGCTCATCGAAGGAAACAGCTTGTTGCTGGTCATTGAGAATGACCTGTTCACCTGCGAAGTTCCCAATGCGATAGCTGACCATGGTCGAAACCCCGGGCTCCATCTGGGTCACTCCCAACAGGGTCTGGCTGCCCATTACCGTATGTTTGTTGTGGGTGATGATGATGAATTGGCTCTTTCGTGCGAACTCTTCCAGCACGGAGAGAAAATATCCGATGTTTCGGTCATCAAGGGCGGCATCGATCTCATCGAGGATGCAGAAGGGAGAGGGTTTTACCAGATACGTGGCAAACAGCAGGGCGACGGCGGTCATCGACCTCTCGCCGCCGCTGAGCAGGGCCAGATGCGTCAACTTCTTTCCCGGCGGCTGGGCCAGGATGTCGATCCCGCTCACAAGGACGTTTTCTGGATCGACCAGGGTCAGTTCAGCCCGCCCTCCCCCGAACAGTCGGCGGAACATCTCCTGAAAATTCTGGCTGATCTGCTTGTAGGAGGCAAGAAAAAGCTCCTCGCTGCGGCTCTTGATCTGGAGCACCACTGCATCGAGATCGGCCTTCGCCCTGTTCAGGTCATCCAGCTGCTTGGTCAAAAAGTCGTACTGCTCCTTGACCTCGCCGAACTCCTCCTCGGCCATCTGATTGATGTACCCCATCCCCTCGATATTTTTTCTCACTTCCTCCAACCGGGCTTTGAGAACGGGAATGTCGAGGGTTTCTTCGCTCAATCGGCCTTCAAACTCTTTCAGGCTCTTGCCGTAGTTGTCGAAGAAGTTGGTGTACAGCACCGCAACATTGCTTGCAAGCTGTTCAATCTGCAACTCCAGCTTCTCCTTCTCCGACCGCATTTTCTGCAGCTCTTCATACTGCTCGTTCTTCTGCTCCTGCTTGCTCCTGATCTGATTGCTCTGTTGCTCGATGACCACGATCAAATCTTTCAAGTCTGCATTCAGCATGGCGATGCGGCTTTTACTCTCCTTCACCTCGCCCTCGACGCTGCGGATGTCCTCCTGCGTCTCGTAGATCCGCTCCTGGGCCGTCTCAGAGAGCTTGACCGCATCCTTGTATTGATACTCTTGCTCGGTGACCGAACGCTGAAGCTTTGACACCCACTCCTTGGCGGCGCTCTTTTGCGAGAGCAGTTGATTCATGGCAACCTTCTGGTCGCCTATGGTGCCTTGGTATCGTTCAATGTCGAGGCCCAGGCGGACATTTTCATCCCGCAGGTAGGCAATCCGTTCACGATTCGACTGCACCTGCTTGCGTATTGCAGCCATCTGGTCGTCGAGGCGGTGTTTCTCGGAAATGGTGCCCTGGGGTGAAATGAGCTCGTCCAGGAAGGTCGGCTGCATGTCCTCATACTTCTGAAACAAGGCCTTGATGCGCTCGATTGCGATGGACACGTTCTGATGGAACTGAAGCTGCCGCTCAACAAGGTCCTGGGAAGAGAGGGTGGTATGAGAAAGCTGCTTGAGCAGCTGCGTCTGCTCCTCAAGGCTCTTGCGCATATATTCGATGGCTTTGACCAAATCAGCCCTGGCAGCTTCCTTGCTGTGCAGGTTGTACCCGCTCTGCTTCAGCTTCTGTTCGAGCTGGATGACGATGATATCGGTCAGCTCCTTGATCTTCATGGAAAGCTCTTCGAGGTTGTCATCAAGGCCCACATTGCGGCCTTCAAGGTCGGCAATCTCTTGGTTGTGCCCATACAGCAGCGAACGCGTGGCATCCAAGGCTTTCTGGTTGCGCTCCATCTCCTCTTCAAGCTGGATGACCGAAGCATCGATATCCGCCATCTCATCGAGTTTCTGGTCGATTTCAGCGGTATCGCGTTCAATGTGTTCCAAAATGACTTGGCTGCGGGTTGCGGCTTGGTCCTTTTGCTGCAAAAAATCCCGAAAGCGCTGCGTCAACAAGTCGAGTTTGTCAGCCTTGCCCTTGATGGACTCATCAAGTCGCTGCAGCTCGGTCTGCATGGTTATCCGCTCGGTTCCCAAGGCCCGAAGCCGGTCCTGCATCTGCTCGATTTCCTGGTCGCAACTGGTCAAGGAGCCCTTCTGCGTCTCAAATTCACGTTCGTACCGTTGTTTCAACTCAATCTTGCTCTCACGCAGCATGATGTATGATTTGAGTGTTGAGAGTTGCACATCCACTTCGAGGGAGAATTGTTCCTGCTTGAGAGCTCGGTAGGAGACCGCCTTGGCCGCTTGATTCTTCTTGGTTTCGTAGTTGCGCTTCACTTCCTTGAGGATGGTCTCCACCTGCAGGATGTTCTCATCAGTTTTTGCCAGCTTGCGTTCGGCCTCGATGCTTTGGACCTTGAATCGTGATATTCCTGCAGCTTCCTCGAAAATATAGCGTCGGTCTTCCGGCTTTGAGGAGAGAATCTGGTCGATTTTTCCCTGCTCGAGAATGGAGTAGGCACTCTTTCCTACACCGGTGTCATAGAAGAGCTCACGGATGTTCTTGAGCAGGACCCGGTTGCGGTTCAGGTAGTATTCACTCTCGCCGTTACGGTATATCCGTCGCTTGATCTCAACCTCCGCTTCTTCGATGGGAAGATGGCGTTCCTCATTGGAGATGACCAACGACACCTCTGCCACCTGAAGGGGTTTTCTCGTATCGGTGCCGTTAAAAATGATGTCTTCCATGCGGCCCGCACGGAGGGTTTTCGTCGATTGTTCGCCAAGCACCCACTTGATGGCATCGACAATGTTGCTCTTTCCACATCCATTGGGGCCAAGCAGGCTGGTAATTCCATCTGAAAATTCCAAATTCACTTTATCAGCAAAGGATTTGAAACCGTATATCTCCAGGCTTTTTAGAAACAAAATTCACCCTCTTTGTGCTTGACGCAGTAATGGGGGGATTATAGCATAGGTTGGTCGTCGGTAAAAGTAGGAGCAAAGCATGCAAGAGGCCTTGTTGTTTTCGATGGAGCAGGATTACCGCATAGTATGCGGCTTGGATGA
>JAAZAT010000043.1 GCA_012514185.1 Spirochaetales bacterium
CTGAACCACAGTTCAAGGAGTACTGCTGGCTCATGCCGCCGCTGTAGAACGCCCACGGAGTTTCGCTTCTCCCGCCGTAGTCGAAGAGGAAGTTGTTGAAGTTTATCGGCAGCATATCCTCTTCCAAAGCAGCAGGACCGGGAAAGAAGGAGAAGTAGACCATCTGTTGGCGCGGGTTGATCACACTCGCCCACCCCAGGTTGGCGGTTCTTGGAACAACACCTGTAATAAAGTCGGTTTTCCCGATCGGAGGCGGAACTTCGGTCAAGTCGACAGTCCCCCCTTCCTTGAGCGGGGCCTTCTTCCAATCCTCGAACTGGGTTTCAGCCAAAAGACGTGAAGTAGCACCGATAAATTGGGTATCGGAACCGGTAGCCCAGAGATTCGCACTTGCATTGAGGACACATCCTGACTCCAAGAATGGAGAACCCAGCTCATTATTCCAGGTTGTATTAGCAACGAGGTCGTCCTGAGCATTGTTGGTGATGAATATCGCGGTATAATGAACGGGTTGGTTGGGAAGCAACATGTCAATCTTACGCACCATCCAGCGGGCCTTACGGTTGCGCACCATGCTCATCAGCCATACACCACCGAATTCCGGGTCGGTCCCATAGCGCTCAACCATCCAATAGGAGGAAGCTGTCAAACCGCTCTGCTCCTGAGTACCCTGCTCCGATTCATACGCCGGACCATAGTTGGGAAAGCTGAAATAGGAACCCCCTTTCTGATAAAGGTAGGGGCTGTTTTTCCAGTAATCGGCATTCTCGTCGCTGAAGACGGAAGTGCCGGTCCCCCGGTAGTGGGGAATGAGGTGTGCATTGAGTCTGCCGCCTTGAGGCGCGATGGCACTCAGTTCAAGCGCCATTCCACCTTGGTCTTCAAGCAGGACCCTGATCAAGTCGTTCGACAGCACTGTTGCATTGCGGCTCTCCCACAATCTCAGACGACGGATATCCATCTCGTTTCTCCTCATTCATGGTGTTAAAAACCATATAATAACAGTATACTGGTACCAGTAACCGCCGACTTATGCAAGGAGTGCAGATTCATGATTTCCAAGAAAGACCGACTGTTCAACCTTTCGACCAAGCATACCAGCTATCTGTTTGCGATAACCGAAACCGGACACCTTGAGCACCTTTACTACGGAAGGCTCCTTTCCAATCCCACGCTCAGCATCGATGCCCTTGCAGAGAAACGAAGCCTGAACATCGGAACGAGTACGGCATATGACAGCGACAACCCGACATTATATCTCACGAACCTCTGCATGGAGTATTCTACCATGGGAAAGGGGGACTATCGAGAGTGTTCGGTCAATATCGAGTACTCACGAGGCATGCAAACCCTCGATTTCATCGTAAAGAGCTTTCGAATCCTTCCCGGGAAGCCAAGGACCTTCAGTGGACTGCCCGAGTCATACGGAGACAAGAGCACCTGTACAACGCTGGAAATAACCCTGAAGGAGACTAGCCTGCCCCTGCGTATGGCACTGACGTACACAGTCTTCGAGGACAGCGATGTCATCACCCGAAGGGCGACCATCTACAACGACGGCACAAACAGTGTCCGTATCAAGGGCCTTGCCTCGGCACAGCTCGATCTCGATGCCGATGACTGGAACCTGGTCACCTTCGACGGAGCCTGGGCGAGAGAGCGCTACATGAATGAGCGACCGCTGCTGCCGGGAATCTACATCAATGACAGCAAAACCGGTGTCTCCAGTGCCGACCACAACCCCTGCATATTCCTCAAGAAGGACGACGGGGAGTGCATCGGCATGAACCTCGTCTACAGCGGCAACCACCGCGAGTTGGTTGAAGTCTCACCCTATGGGAAAATCCGGGTGATGACCGGCATAAACCCGGCGAC
>JAAZAT010000296.1 GCA_012514185.1 Spirochaetales bacterium
AGGGAGAGTATGGCATCAATGCGCTGGACCGCACTGATGTGCTCGATCTGGATGATCCTGACAAAACTCTCCCTGCTGGAAGAGAGATATGTCTTCAGATCCTGATGATTGTAGGCAATGGCGCGCCTGGGACCGAATCCCCGCGTTCCCTCCGGCGGATACAGGCAGAGTTCCAACACATTTCGGGCTTCAACCTCGTCCATCACCTGGGGGATGATGATGCCGTCGATGCCCATCTCAAGGACATACTTGAGGTCCTGCATCTGTTGACCAGGGACTCGAACAAACGCCGCAGCCCCACCGGCATTGGCCGCCATGACGTGCAGCAGAAGATTCTGCTTGTCAAACGGCCCATGCTCGGCATCGATCCAGATGAAATCATAGCCATAGCGGGCAAGGGCCTCCGTGACGGCAGGGTCGTTGAGAAATACGTGTCCGCCCAGAACCGAACCCGACTTCAGCCTGGTGCGAAACTCAGGGCCCCGGTTCATAGCTTGAGTCCCAGAAGCGAGCGCATCTCTGCTTCCATCCTGATCAGGCTCTGGATTTCCAGCCGAGCATTCTCGTTGAGCAGGGAGACCGGCTTGGAGCGGGTGACCAGACTCATCGGTACATCGGTGAGGTCGTAGTGGTATTTGGCATTGACGGGATAGGCCCGCGCTTCGGTGACTGCAGCAACGGTAAGGAAGTCCATGACCTTGCGTGCAAGAATGGGCTCGGTTTTGAAGTGCTCATACATCCACTTGTAGATGTCGATGTGAAAGTTTGCCATAACCCCGTTGTAGCCATGGTAGCCTGCGATCCAGGAGTCCAGAAGGGTGGCGGTGTTGGCGTTGAACAGGGCCAGTTTGGTTCCCTTCACCAGCTCGACACGGCGCTTCTCGATTTCCAGGGAGCAGGAGACATCCTTGAGGAAGACCAGCTTGTCCTCCTTGGCAGCCCAGGCGAGGAACTCGTCGGTGAGCAGCCTCAGATAGGGGTAGGGGCACTCATACAGGCCGAAGGTGACATCGGGAAGCTGCTCAAAGATATCTTGGGCGTTGGCATTGAAGACATCACTGCCTTCATCAGCTTTAGCCAGGCGGTTGGAGACCAGCACCACGGCATCGACTCCAGTCTGGGCCATGGCTCCCAGTTCATCGATTTGCCCCTGGTGGTCATCGCTGGTATGACCGCTTGCGATGACCTTGATCCTGCCTTCGGCTGCCTCGACGACCGCCTTGGCTATATCGAGCTTCTCCTGAAGCGAGAGGAAGAACATCTCGCTGGACTGGCAGACGGCGAAGATGCCGTCGGCTCCCCGGTCGATGTACCAGTTGGTAAGGGCCTTCACTGCCGGAAAGTCTACCTTGTTGTCGGCGGTGAAGGGGGTGATCATGGTCGGCCAGCAGCCGTTATAGGGTGTTTTCATTGATGTAACTCCTTAAATAAGTCCTGTAGCACGAGGCAGGAACAGCGTAATCTCGGGGATGTAGGTGATCAGGGCAAGGACGATCAGCATGACTACAATCGGCCAAAGGATTTCACGCATGATATCCTTCAGCGGAGTACTGGATATACCGCTGGTGATGAAGAGCAGCATGCCGAACGGCGGCGTGGAGAGGCCTACCATCATGTTGAAGGTGACTACCAAACCGAAGTGGATCATGTCTATTCCTAAAGCCCTGGCAACAGGAATCATGATGGGTACGAAGACCAGCTGGATGGTGGAGGTGTCCATGAACATGCCAAGGATCAGGATGACAATATTTACGATGAAGAGGAATGTCCACTTGCTGCTGGTGATCCCCAGTATCCAGTTGCCGATGTTGGCGGCTAGTTGCTCTCGGGCGACGATGTAGCTGATGATGGTGGCAGCTCCGATCATGATGCTGGTCGCCCCCACATCCCTGATGGAGTCCTTGACCACATTCAAGAGATCCTTGAAGCCCAACGCCCTATAGGCGAACACAGAAATGATGATGGCATACAGGCCTGCAATTGCTCCCGCTTCGGTCGGGGTCATGACTCCGGAATAGATGCCTACCAGCAGGATGACAGGAGTCAACAGGGCGGGAATCGCCTTGACAGTGGCGGAAATAAAAGTTTTTAGGACGATCTTCTCGCCGCGTGGGTAGTTGCGTTTTTTGGAAACGATTGCTACATAGATCATCAAGGCAATCGCAAGCAGGACGCCTGGAACCATGCCACCCATGAACAGTGCTCCCACCGAGGTTGAGGAGAGCATGGCATAGATGACCAAGGGAATGGATGGCGGAAAAATCGGTCCGATGGTTGCCGAGGCTGCGGTGATGGCACAAGCAAACTCAGGTTCAAAACCGCTTTTCGTCATTGCTTCAATTTCGATCTTGCCCAGGCCTGCCGCGTCGGCGATGGCCGATCCTGTCATTCCGCTGAAAATCAGCGATCCGAGAATATTCACCTGTCCCAATGCGCCCCGCATTCTTCCCACAAGCCCAAGGGCGAAATCATAAATCATCTCGGTGACTTTCCCAGTGTTCATGACATTTGCAGTAAAGATAAAGAGTGGGACTGCGATGATGACGTAGTTGGTGTAATAGGTGTTCATGACCTGGTTGACGACCAGGCTCAGGTCGGCACCCTTTACCAAGAGGTAGCATGCAGCCGAGGCGAGCATGCCCAGGGCGATGGGCATCCTGAGAATGAAGATCAGGATGAATACAAGCAGGGTGATGAATAAGGGAAAACTCATTTCTTTACCTCCCCGAGCAGTGGGTCGTAGCTGTGGTCGAAACTATCTGCAAGTTTACCGGTAATGACCTTCCAGTCCTCTATGACCGGCTTGATGCTGTAGCCGATGATGGCCAGGAGGAAGTAGGTGAAGGGGAGAAAGATCCAGGTGTAGGAGACACGCAGGACCGGGGTTTTCTGGAAACCCAGAAAGAAGGCGTACTTGAAGGAGGGGACTACCATCACTGCAAAGGTGATGATGATCAGAATGTTTCCGATCAGGCGGGCCCAGGCAGCCACCTTGGGGCTGTAGGCTTCGTAGAGCATGGTGAACTGGACGTGTCCCTTGCGACGCATCGTATAACAGGCTCCGAGGATGACCGACCAGCAAAACCCAATGACAATCACGTCCTGGGTCCAGGTAAGAGGATGGTTGACCACATACCTGAAGAATACTTGCAGGATGAATGCCAAAAACAAGAAGATGAAAGCGGCGGTAGGAATGTAGACTTCCAGCACTTCTCTGACAAATAGGGCTAGTTTTTTCACGTGGTTGGTCTCCTGTTCAATTGCAAGAAGAAACCCGGGGCAGGCAGCCCCGGGTTGCAAGTGATTGCTTACTTTCCAGCGGCTACGACTTTGTCGAACATGGCCTTGTCCCAGCTCTTTGCATACGGACTTGCCAGATACTGTGCCAGAACATGGTCGGCGAATGCATTCAGGTCGGCATAGTAGACCTTCAAGCCTGCGTTCTTGAAGAACTCGACCAGTTCAGCCTCGGCCTTGAGGTTGGTGGTGTCGCAATACTCGATACCGGCCTTCACGCCTTCCATGACCCAAGCCTTCTGCTGAGCAGTCAGGGACTGCCACTTTGCTTCGTTGATGGCGGGCCATACAGAGTCAACCAGGTGGTTGGTGATGGTGATGGACTTGGTGACCTCGTAGAACTTGGCGTTCTTGGTGGACGGAAGCGGGTTGTCCTGGCCGTCGACGGTCTTGGTCTGCAGGGCCATGTACAGCTCGCTGAAGGAGATCGGGGTGGGGTTGGCGCCCAAGGCCTTGCCCAGGAAGATCCAGGAGTCGGAGTTCGGCATTCTCAGGTTTACGCCCTTGAGGTCGGCCGGGGTCTTGATCTCCCTGTCAGCAACCAGGTTGAGCTGGCGGGTTCCGAGGTACTGAGCACCGAGGGGGCGGATTCCCTGTTCCTTGGCGATGCGGTCGAATACTTCAGCTCCGATGGGGCCGTTGAGTACGCCTGTCATGTGGTCGTAGCTCTTGAAGATGTAGCCTGCGGTGAACATGGACACCCACGGGCTTCCATCGGTCAACCACGAAGCTGCAGTGGCGGTCATGTCGGCCTGGCCGCTCTTGACTGCCGAGACTTCCTGCTCCTGCTTGAACAGGGATGCCGAGTCATAGGTGAGAACCTTGATCTGCCCATTGGAAACACGTTCGACGGTTTCCTTGAAGACGCGCATGGCACCGGCGTGTGCATCGGTGGGGACTGCGGTCATGGTGTAGACCAGTTCAACCGGTTTGACTTCAGTTGAAGCTTGGGCGAATGCCATGGGAAGCACCAGGGCTGCCAGCAACAGGGTGACGATTACTTTCTTCATTGTTTCCTCCTCAGGACCGCAAAGCGGCTAACAATGTTCGATGCGTTTCCCGGCATATGCCAGGAAGAAAATCTGCTTAGCTGTAAAGCTGTCTTACAGGTTTATAGTTGCATGGGTTTTTCCATCTGTCAAATGGAAATTGCAAGAAAATGGAGCTGGATATTTCAGGGGATGGAATGCTCTCAATTCACCAATAAATGCCATACATTGCCCGGCAATTCGTGGTATACTGTATACAATCAACATTGAGGGACTGCTGTGTTTACCATTGAGTTTATTGCCCCATACAAGAATCTTGTTGCCACCGTAGAGACTGCCTTTGCTGAGCACCCCAGGCGCGAGGAAATCAAGCATGTTGTGAACTTCAAAGGAGTCCCCGAGATACGAAGGAGCACCCTGGTCGGTGACATCTTCATTGCACGCGGCTTGACCGCATCCTATCTCAACCAGTTGTGGAAGGATGCCACCGTCATTGAACTGCCGATGAGCGGGTACGACATCCTTCGTGCCATGAGTGAGGGTGTCAGGTTGTACGGCTCCAAGAGCGTGGCGCTCATTGCCACCGCCAACGCCATTTATGGTGTGGACAACTTTTCCACCATCTTTTTGCCGCCGGTGGCAACCTATGAGATCGGTCCCTTGGATGATGTGGAGCCCATCATCCGCAAAGCGGTCGATGATGGGGCCGATCTGATCATCGGTGGAAATTCGGTGACCATCAAGGCGAAAGCCATGGGTCTTTGTGCACAACGGATCGAGGTCGGCAAGGAAAGTGTACGGCAAGCCATCGACGAGGCTTGGAGACTGTGGCACTCCAACATCGAGGAGCGGGTCCGCGTACAACGATTGAATGCCCTGGTGGAGCATGTGCATGAGGGCATTCTTGCAATCGACCAGGAGAAGAAAATCACCATCTGCAACCAGTTTGCCGAGAGACTTCTCAATGCCCAGGCCCATGAGATGTATGACCGCCCCCTTGCAGAAATCGCTCCTTCTCTTGCAGAGCCGGATCTTTTGGAGCTTCAGCAACCCGGTCTTGGTGATTACTTGGAAATCCAGGGAAACCAGGTGGTGGTGAACAGGGTTCCCATCATCGTGGATGGAAAGTTCCAGGCCGGCATCATCACGTTGCAGGAAGTGTCGCAGATTCAGAAGATTGAAACGAGGATCCGCAGGGAAGCACATCAGAAGGGCCTGGTCGCCTCGTATGACTTTTCGCAGATGCTGGGCAAGAGCCCTGCCTTTCTTGCATCCAAGCGGCTGGCGCTCAGTTATGCGAATGTGAGCTCCAGTGTCATGATCGTCGGGGAGACCGGAACGGGAAAGGAGCTCTTCGCCCAAAGCATCCATAGGGCAAGCCAGCGTGCCGCAGGCCCCTTTGTTGCCATCAACTGTGCGGCATTGCCAGAATCCCTGTTGGAGAGCGAGTTGTTCGGCTATGTGGGAGGAGCGTTCACCGGAGCCTCGAAGAGCGGAAAAATGGGACTGTTCGAGCTTGCCCATACCGGTACCATGTTTCTTGACGAGATCTCGGAGATGAGCCTGCACCTGCAGGGCCGCCTGCTCAGGGTGATTGAAGAGCGGGAGATCATGCGCATCGGCCACGATACCGTAATCCCCGTCGATATCCGCATCATTGCAGCTACGAATCGAAATCTGGAAACCTTGGTCGACCAAGGCCTCTTCAGGAAGGACCTGTTCTATCGGTTGGACGTGCTCCGCCTGAACATACCCCCGCTTCGGAAGCGAGGTGAGGATGTGCTCTTGCTCACCAAGCATTTTTTGAGGCAGTTTGATGAGGCCAACGGCAAGAAACGGCATATGCTCGACCCCGAGGTCCTCCCGATCCTGCTCAATCTCCCCTGGGAAGGGAATATCAGGCAGCTGCGCAATGTGTGCGAACGCCTGTCCGTCGTCATCTGTGAGACGGTCATCACAGCCAAGGATATTGTGACCTGTCTGGGAACCAGTGATGAAGAGAAGCGGATACCTGCAATGGGAGAGTGCCTGGATGAGAAAGACAGGCTCATCACAATGCTCAAGCAAACCGGCAACAACAAGAAGGAAGCAGCCCGCCTCTTGGGAATCGACCGCAGCACCCTGTATCGCAAATTGCAGAAGTACGAGCTGATGTAGTGTCGTGTGGCAACTGTGTTGCAACGCGACACACACTATGCTGAGTCCTCCCTGTTTCAGCGGGATTTCCATGCTTAGGGAACAGGCAATCCACGGTTTCCGATGTTGGCATGGTATGTGCATTTATATGAACCGAAAGACAGACAAAGAACAATTGGTCTGAATCAAGAAAAGGAGTACACCATGAAAAAACTGTTCGTAGTATTGTTGTGTGTTCTTGCACTCGGTGGAGTGCTATGGGCGCAAGGTAGTGCAGAAACTGCAAAGTATCCCGATCGCGGCATCGAGTTCGTCATCCCCGGAAGCGCCGGCGGCGGCAGCGATATCCTGGGTCGCACCATCACCGACATCATCCAGAGATACAAGCTGGTCGACCAGACCATCACCGTTGTAAACAAAGGCGGTGGAGCCAGTGCGGTATCCCACGGATATGTGAACGCAAAATCAGATGTTGACTACTATCTGTTGACCTGCAACTCTGCAAACCAGCTGTCCATGCATGTCAACAAGAGCATGTCCCCCAAAGGCCCCTTCACCCCGATCGCCAACATGGCATTGGATGATATTCTTTTGGTCTCCCGCGCCGGCGGCAAGTTCCCTGATTGGGCTTCCGTAGAGAAAGCCATCAAAGCCAATCCTTCTTCATTGACGGTAGGCCTCGCCGACGACCTGGATGCAATGGCCCTTGCCCTGCTCGAGGAGAAGACCGGAACCAAGTTTAATCCTTCCGCATACTTTGCCTCCAGCGGCGAAGTGGCTACTGCACTGCTTGGCGGGCACATGGACCTTGCCATCCTCAATCCCGTGGAGTGCGTCGGTCTGGTGGAAGGGGGAAGGCTTATCGCCATCGGTTCGTTCGCCCCGAAGGCCATGGCTGCTCCGTTTGAGAAGACCCCGACCTTCACTGCTCTCGGTCATCCCGAGGTTGTCATGCAGATGTCCCGTTCAGTCATCGGACCTGCCGGCATGAGCCGTGAGGCCCAGCTTTTCTGGAGCGATGTCCTTCAGAAGGTGTCGGAAACCGAAGAGTGGAAGGTCGGCTACATCCAGAAAAACGTACTCGAAGGCCAGTACCTGAATGCTGACGACTTTACCAAATTCTATGCCGAATCGGAGAAGATGTTGCTTGATTTCGCGAAGAAGCTTGGGATCCTGTAGTACTCCAAGCGTGAATGAGCAGGGGGCCACCGCCCCCTGATTTTGAAAAGGAACATGGTATGGAACTAGCAATCAACCTCATCGTCTTTCTGTTGTCGGCGTATTGGTGCCAGCAAGGTGTGATGGTGTATTCATTTTGGAATAAGAATCAGCCGGGCAGCGGCTTCATTCCCGTAATTTTCTCAGCAATCCTCATGGTTTTCTCTTTCTTCCTCCTGCTCAAGGAAATCAGGAGAATGCTCAAGAATCGAAGTCAGGACGAGCACCAAGCAGCCAAGCTCTCCCTCTCCGATCTCCGAGCGCTGCTGCCGGTGGTGTACACCATTGCAGCAATCGTGCTGTTTCGCTTCACCGGAGTGGTCGTCTCGATGTTCCTGACTGCATTCATTTGGCTGGCTTTCATCAGCAAAGTCCGTATTGCCAAATCCTTGGTCATCTCGGTCATCCTGACGCTGACGGTGTACCTGATCTTTGTTGTGTGGCTGAGGATTCCCTTTCCCCGCAGCATATTCGGTTTGTAGGAAAGGAGGAGGAAGGGTATGAACAATTGGGAATTATTGATGCAAGGTTTTTCGGTCGCATTTACCTTCAATAATGCGATGGCGGCTTTCATCGGGGCTCTGCTTGGCATCGTTGTCGGCGCTATGCCCGGGATCGGGGCTGCTGCAGGTGTATCGATGCTGCTGCCGATGACATTCAAGATGAATCCGACGGCCGGAATCATCATGCTTGCAGGCATCTATTATGGAAACATGTACGGCGGTGCTTACAGTGCCACGTTGTTGAATATCCCCGGCGATACTCCGGCGGTGGTGACCGCCCTCGATGGGTATCAACTCACCTTGAAAGGCAAGGCAGGCAAGTCGCTGGCTACCGGCAACTATGCATCCTTCATCGGCGGATCCATCGGCATCATCTTTTTGACGATATTCGGCCCGCTCTTGGCGGAAATCGGCTTGAAATTCGGACCTGCGGAAGTGGCTGCCTTGATTTTTCTTGCACTGACTTCCATCGGGTGGCTGCTCGGTGATGACCCGGTTAAAGGCTTGGTGGCAGCGTGTCTGGGAATCCTGCTCTCCACCATCGGCATCGATGGCGCTTCCGGCGGGGCCCGTTACAACTTCGGCAGCCTCAACCTCATCGGCGGCATCACCTTCGTCCCGTTGGTGATCGGCATGTTCGGTTTCAGCCAGGTTTTGGAGATGATCAGCGAATCCAAGGAGTTCAAGGTCGAGGGAGTGAAGAAGCTTTCCATCCGGGAAAGCATGCTCACATGGGGGGAATTCAAGGAGATTTTCTGGCCGTCGGTGCGTAGCGGCGTGTTGGGCAACTTCATAGGCTTCCTTCCCGGTGCAGGGGCAACCACAGGTTCCTTCCTTGCCTATATCCTGGAGAAGCGCATCGGCAAGAAACGGCATGCATTGGGTACAGGTGAAATCACCGGTGTTGCGGTATCCGAGTCGGCAAACAATGCAGCAGCGGTGGGGTCTTTTGCACCACTGCTCTCGCTGGGCATCCCTGGCTCCTCCACCAGTGCTGTTCTGCTTGGAGGTCTGATGATGTGGGGGCTGAGACCGGGCCCGCTTTTGTTCGAATCCAATCCAGATTTTGTCTGGGGCTTGATCAGTTCGATGTATTTCGGCAATGTTCTCTGTCTTGTTGCAGGAATGGCGGTCCTTCCGTTCCTGGTGACCTTCCTCAAGATTTCCAAACGGGTGATGGTCCCCATCATCATGGTGATCTGCCTTGTTGGTTCGTATGCGGTAGGAAACAGCATCTTTGACATGGGGGTGATGGTCGTTGCAGGGGTTGTGGCATTTTACCTGAAGAAACAGGCTTTCCCCTCCTCTCCTGTACTGCTGGCCTTCGTATTGGCCCCGCGTCTGGAAGTCTCGATGCGCCAGGCCCTCAGTATTTCCCAGGGAAGCCTTTGGGTGTTCTTTGAAAAACCCATATCGGCGGTAATCCTGGTCTGCACCTTCGCCCTGTTGCTGTTCCCGGTGATCCAGAAACTGATTGCATTCACCAAGGCTCGCAAGAACTCATAAAGCGAACGAGAAAGATGAGACTCACCATCCCTTCAGAGCGAAGGGAGAGGCTCTTATACCAAACGACCAAGAGGTAAAACCCTGATGAATTATTCCACCTTGTTTAAAAACAATACCGGCATTGCCCGCGTCGGCATCATTGGAGCAAACGGCGGTTTCGGCTACTCATTTTTGGCACAGGTCCCCAAGATGCATGACTCACTCTCCCTTCGCGTGATTTGCGACCTGGATATGGATGTATCGAGAAAGCTGCTGGAGTCATTGAAGTATGACAGCTCGCGCTTTCATCCTTGCAGGAACCAGCACGATATCGAACAGGCGCTGAAGACCGACGATCCCATCATCATCCTTGAGGATGGAAATCTTCTGCCATGGTGCAACATCGATGTGCTGGTTGAAGCTACCGGTTCACCCGAGGTGAGCTCGGTGATGGCAGAGGCATGCCTGAAGAGAGGCATCCATGTTTGCATGGTCTCCAAGGAAGCCGATTGTGTCTCAGGTCCCTACCTGTACAACCTTGCAAGACAGCACAATTGCGTGTATGCCATTGCTGCCGGCGATCAGCCTGCAAACCTTATTCAACTGCTCAGCTGGGTAAAAACCTTGGGCTTGGAAATCATCGCCTGCGGCAAATCAAGCGAGTATGACTTCGTCTATGACCTTAAGACAGGTACATTTGAATTTCAGGGACAAACCGCAGTGTTGCAACAGTTGGCAGAGCAATGGCACCTTGATGGAATGCAGACACTTGCACAACGCAGCAGGATTCTCTCCGGCTTCCCCCAGTTTGCGGTCCCCGATTACTGTGAGATGAATGTGGTCAGCAATGCAACCGCCCTGGAGCCCTCCTGCGATCGATTCCATTACCCGGTGTGCCGGGTGGAGGAGCTTGCCGACATTTACATCCCGGTAGAGGACGGGGGGGTGCTTGCCAAAACAGGAGTAGTGGATGTCTTCAACAACCTGCGACGACCCGATGAGGCAAGTTTTGCAGGAGGCGTATTTGTCATCGTTCGCTGTCATGACGAAAAAGTCTGGAGCCTGCTCAGGGCGAAGGGCCATGTGGTCAGCCGCAACGGCAAGTATGCATGTATGTACCTTCCGTACCACTTCATGGGGGTGGAAGCCCCGCTTTCGGTGGTGAACGCCTTCCGCCTCGGCCTTTCCACCTACGATGCCTGTTCCCATCAGTCGATCATGCTCGCAATCGCAGAGCGCGATTTCAAGCAAGGAGAACGGATGGACCTACGAGGCCACCACCGCCTGCTCGATGATGTCGAGGTGCGATTGCTTTCTGTCGGGGATGCCCCTGTTGATGCAGCTCCTTACTACCTCATTGCAGGGAAGATGCTGACAAAGGATGTACGAAAGGGTGCGGTCATTACTCTTGATATGCTCGACCTCGAAGGTTCTGAGTTGCTGAGAATGTACCAGGAGGGTAGGAACGTATGAGTGATTGCCGCGTTCTGAGCACCAACCATGTCGGGTTGGTGGTGGAAGACCTGGATCGGTTCCTTGTCATCATGACCGAGTTGTTCGACTACACCGTTCTTGACCGGGGTCCTCGGGATGTTGCGATCCAGTCGAAGGTGACCGGCCATCCCGATGCGAATGCCGAAATTGCGTATATCAGCGGCGGAGGATTCACCTTGGAGGTTATCTGCTATGCCAAAACGGCAGACACCGCCCGGTATCAGCCGAAGGTGGTGGATATCGGCCACTGGCACCTTTCAATCAATATCGAAGACATCGAAAAGACCCGCAAGGATGCAGCAAGGTATGGCTTGAAGGAACTTGGAAGTCTGATCATGGTCACGGCAGGCCCCAACAAGGGAAACAAGATTCTCTATCTCGGAACTCAAGAAGGAATTGTCATTGAATTGACCGAGCGTCATGCATGACTGAGTGATTAGAGCAGATGCATTGTTATAATCCCGACTTACCGGTGAGAGCTGAGAAGTCGGGCTTTTTTTCCAACAACCGGTGTGATGCTCTACTTGCGCATTCCTTCAATGGCCTGGGTCTCCCGGGATAAATCATGCGTGATGTCCAGGGAGGCAAAACTCTCACTGTCTGGAAGGATGAGGTGGAAGGTCCTCATGTCTCCAAGTCCCAGAAGGGCTTCCTCAATGTCCACCTCAAGCAGATGCCCTCCCTTGCTCCTATCGGACGAGAGGAAATGGAGATGCCAGCCGCTCATATTGATGCCCTCTACGTACGGGGGACAGCGCAATGCTACGATGGTGCCCTCCAGATTCTCATACACATACTCTTTCTGCTGCGCGGCTATCACCGAAAGTCGTTGATAGGGTTTTTCTTGGGCTGGAACACTTCTTACCCGTACATGGGTGAAGGAGCCTGTCAGCTTTGCAGCATAAAACCGGTTGAAGTCATTGGTTGTTGCTCCAATGACCTCATCCAGGTATGTTTTGAGAGTTTCGATGCCCTCCAGCGAAGAGACTTTCCGCTCATCGATGGTAGGCGAATAGTGCGTTGTCATGGCAAAGGGGACAAGCATTGAATCGGCTACAGGCACTACCGTACCGTCGGCTTTTGCTTGATAGACCGCTGTGTCCAGCATGATCATCTCCCCGTCCAGGGTATCGAAGGTGCCGATGCCGGTGTCCCCCATGGTTTTCAATTCTTGGACACTCACAAATCCATCGTACTCTCCGAGCAGCAGTGCATTGAGCAGTGAAACCTGGGAGAGCCGGCCGCTCTGCGTGTCAAGGGATCTGCATCCTGTGAACAGAAGCGGCAGCAAGAGAAGGCCGACCAGGGCGAAAGAGCGCATACGTCGAATAGTCTGATGCACGGAATACCTCCGAGGGCGTTTGGCCCATGATCATACAATCTCAGTTCCTACTTCGGAACCGAGAACTCTCGGCTGAGCAAGAGCATGGTCAAGACCACCGCAAGCACATCCGAGAGAGGAAAGGAGAACCATAACCCCTTCGAGCCAAAGAAGGAAGTAAAGATGAAGAGGAGAGGCAGGAGCAGAAGAAACTGCCTGCTGGTCCACAGCAGCAGTGACTGGATGCTCTTGCCGATGCTCTGAAAGTAGGCTGCTCCCAGGCTTTGGATGCCGACCAGGGGAATGGTGGCCAGCACAATCTGCACGATGGGCAGCGTGGAGGCAATAAGCTCTTCATCGCTGCTGAAAAGCGAGGTTGCTGGGGGGCGAACACCTGAAACAACACTGCAAGCAGCAAGCCCAAACCTATTTCGCAGAGCATTGAGAGTCGGAGCAAGGCAGAGAGGCGAACTCTGTCCTTGGCTCCATAGCTGAAGCCGGCTATCGGGGAGAATCCCATGACCAAGGCCGAGAGAGGCAGATAGGCGAGCATCGTCAGTTGATTGACAATCGTATAGGAGGCAAGAGCGGCCTGGCCTGCGGTCTTGATCAAGAGAGTGTTGACGGCGGCAATGACGAGCGTGGTCCCGAGCTGGCGGACCAGGGATGGAAGGCCGAGGGGAATTATTTCCTTCAGAAGCGGGTATGCGGGCTTGTTCGGTCGAAGCAATAATTTCTTATTCCTCAGCAACGAAAAAGCATAGATGCATGCACCTGTATGCCCGAGGGCGGTAGCCAAAGCCGCTCCCTTGATACCCCAGCCGAGTGACACAATAAACAGTGCATCAAGGCAGATATTGATGCCATTGCCCAAGAGAAGCAGATACAGGGCCTTGTCAGCCTTTCCCTCGGAACGCAGGATGCCTGCAAGAAAGGTGGAAGCGCAGAAGAACGGGGTAAAGGGAAGCAGGACGGAGAGATAGGAAATCGCTTGCTCCTGCACCTGATGATTGTCACCCTTTAGCAGTACCGAGGGTACAAGAAAGAAGAAGGCCAGGCTGCAGACAGTTGCAAGCAGGGCTATGAAGGCGGCGCTGAATGCCGCCCCTGCCCGCTTGAGATCCTGTTTTCCCAGTGCGCGGCTGATGACCGATGCCGATCCAGCAGCGAAAAGCTGGGCGAACGCAACCAGAAACAGCTGGACAGGGGAGGCATACCCCAGGCCGGCAAGGGCCAGTTGTCCGACCGACCTGCCCAAGAATATGCTGTCGGTGATGCTGTACAGCGAACTGGCCAGCAACGCAATCATCGACGGGATGGTCAGTTTTGCAAGCAAGGAAGGCAGTGCATCAGAGCCAAGGTTTGTACGCATGGCTTATGATACACGACCTTTGATGAATCAGGATACGAGAATCTTGAAAACCACCTTCACCACTTCGGTCGGCTTGCCATCGACCAGGTTGGGAGCATGCGGTTCGCCGGGGAAAAAGAGGGCGAAGGTCGTGGTATCTGCATGGTAGCTCACAGCCTTGTTGCCTTTGGAGAACAGTGCATCCTTGGCCGGATTGTACTCCTCTATTGTCTGAAGCCCATCCTTTGATGCGATGTCCATCCGTTCAAAGCCCGAAAGGAGAATCTGCACATCCACCTCTTTTTGATGGATCTCATAGATATCACTTGCGGTTTTCTCCGTATGATAGGTGAAGAGGTTGTAGCGTACCGACGGATTGTCGGTCTTATAGCTTCCAAAGCTTTGGGTCTTCAGTATTCCACTCTCCAAAACCGAACAGACCGTCTCCAATGCAGGAAGAGAGGGTATATAGCGCCGCAGGTCGCTGAGTTTGTCAATGATCATATCAGAATCTCCTTGCCCCCAGCATATCCAATACAAGGCATTTGGGAAAGAAGTAATGCAGGAGAAAAGACCTGCTTTCCTTATTCGGAATCATTCTTTTTAAGGATGGAAGTGCGCAATTTCTCCTTGATTTTCCCCTGCAAACACCATAGGATTTGCCTATGGGAAAACAAGCTTTAGTCATCGGTGGAGGCTTCGGAGGCCTCAGTGCAGCAGCCTTGCTTGCACGAGACGGGTTTACGGTAACGGTGGTCGAGAAGAACGAACAACTCGGTGGCCGTGCCCGGTATTGGCACAAGGATGGCTTTACCTTCGATATGGGTCCGTCCTGGTATCTCATGCCTGAAGTGTTTGAACGCTACTTCTCCCTGTTCGGGAAAAAGCGGGAGTCTTACTACGAGCTCAAACCCTTGGATCCCTACTACAAAGTGTTTTTCGGTGAACAGGGAGATGTTGAGCTTACCCCGGATTTCGACAAGAACATCGAACTTTTCGAATCCTTTGAAAAGGGTGGCGGTGAAGCCCTGAAAGCCTACATGGAGCAGTCGACCTACAAGTATGAGGTTGCGATGGAGGATTTTCTCTATCGCGACTACAAGCATATAGGTCAGTTCTTCAACCGACGCCTGATGACCGAAGGCCTGAAACTTGGTGTACTCGACAAGCTCGACTCCTTCGTCTCAGGCTATGTGCAGGACCGCAGGGCCAAGCAGATCCTCGAGTATGCCATGGTGTTTCTGGGAACCGATCCCGCCCAGGCTCCAGCCATCTACTCGATCATGAGCCATGTCGACCTCAAGCTGGGAGTATTCTTCCCCGAAAAAGGCATGGCCGGGGCGGCCGAGGGGTTTGCCAACCTTTGCAAGGAGCTCGGAGTAAAACTGCTCACCGACACCGAGGTGATCAGCATTGTCACCAAGGATGGAAAGGCTGTCGGAGTTGAGACGACCAACGGCTACTTTGCAGCCGATGTGATCGTCAGCTCGGCCGATTATCACCATACCGAGACAGCTCTGCTCAAGAAAGAGGAGAGAACCTACTCGGACTCCTACTGGAACAAGCGGGTGGTGGCTCCCTCCATGTTTATCGCCTACCTTGGCATCGGACGCGAACTCAAGGGCCTTGGTCATCACAACCTGTACTTCGCCAAGGATTGGAACGGCCACTTCGATGCGATTTTCAAGGAGCCCTCCTGGCCCGAAGACGACCCATGCTTTTATCTCAGCTGCATAACCAAGACCGCTCCAAGCTCAGCGCCCCAAGGCTGCGAGAATGTCTTCTTGCTCGTCCCGGTCGCCCCCGGCCTTGCCGATACCGACGAGCAGCGCGAAGCCTATTTCGCAAGGATGGTCGAGCATGTCAAAAAGGTCACCGGCGAGGACCTGGGCAAGGATGTCCTGGTCAAGCGGTTGTACACCCATCGTGATTTCATCCAGGATTATCATGCCTACAAGGGCACGGCC
>JAAZAT010000020.1 GCA_012514185.1 Spirochaetales bacterium
TCATACGTAGTAATGGTCATATACCCCTCCTATGATTGACCTATATGGCTTACTACCGTAGCAATGTCATCCTTGACACGGGCAAAGGAGAGCCCCTTCTCCCCGGTATCCTCTTGCATATAGAGCTTGCGATTGATCTCAATCATGATTTATCGCACTTGCGGTTCTTGCTGGTAATACGCCATTGGCACAATCGTTCCTGCAAACGGATGATTGACAGCTACGGTATACCCCAGCTTCAGAAAAGCATCTGTTACTGAATCAAGCAACCATTTCGGAGTATGAAAAGCATCGGTTCCGATGCAGATATCCGGTCTATCCTTATCCTGGTTGAGCTCATAGGGTAATGGTCTGCTTGCAAAACTATGGCAGTCGATGATCAGAACTTGTCCAGCTTCGTTTAATAATTCAGCAACAGCTTCGGAAAAACGACGGTGATGGGGCCGATACCAGGAATCCAAGAGCTTGGTGCGTTCACACGCATCCGGTCGGGTGCGCAGGAGAGTTTTCTGTGATGTCGCGGTATAGATGACACCCATGCCAATGGCGGCCATCGGCTCTTTCTCATCATCCTCAAACCGCTCGGGATCAACAACCAGCCGACTGACAGGGTAAATGATCGAATGGGTGCTGATTGTCGGCAGGTCGAACAGAATGTCGGTGTACCGGTCCGTCATCCTCAACAACTCCCGTTCCAGTTCAGCTTCGGATACACAAAGCATATCTCGAACAGCTTTCGGAATATTGAGCGAACTGTGCGGAATGTGCAGGAGGATGGGGGTTTTCATTCCTCTTCCCTATGCATGGTAATCTGGCTTGCAATGTAATCGCGGATGATCGGGTGAGCTTGCTTGGCATACTCTCTATCCACATCACTATAATACGAGTAATCCAAGCCTGAGAGCACAAAATCGATGAAGGTTTGGTAGCCTTCATCAGGCAATCCGATCTCCTTGAAGCCACCTTCTATTGCTTCGATGTCATGATGATCCATGTGGTAGAACTGGTGTGGGTTGTCACTGTTGCAAGCATCTTCGAGTACTTCCGCTTCGATGAGAAATACATCATCATATCGAGTACCCTCCTCTGCACCCTCCGAGTAATAACAGATTTTCTTACAATACCAAGCGGAACTCCAGACGGCAAGAATTGGAGTTCCTTCCGGGTATGTAGACAAGTCGGAATTCAGAAATTCCGCTTTCAAGTCCTGAAGTGCCGAACCTGTCTTGAGCCATTGAATCCTTGAGACGTTTGTAGCAAGGTACAGCTGATGCTCATATTCAATCTTTTGGTTCAAGTGGCTTAAGAAGGTTAGTGTCAATTGGGAAGTTTTCTCATCGACAGGCTTGTCCAAGAAATATCGTTCATCTGCCAAAGCTTCCAAGTGCATATGGTTCGTCTCCTCCATCAGTCTTCTTGAGAAATCCATTGATCAGGAATTAGTCCATTCCCCTATGTGTGAAGCTATAGTAAACGCTTTTTTTGGTCGGGGGAGCCTGCAGCCCTTGCAAAGGAAATACAGAGTTCTTTGGTTTTTCTGATAATCAATGAAGCAATTGTATTCGTCCTGGATGGCGATTGAAAGAGAATTTGCATCGCTTATGGTTGGAATCATACCGAAACCTCACCAATATGCACAGTTTACCTTGGTAGCTACGGTGATTCCATGCGCGAATACCTGTCTGCCATTGCCACGCTCCCATCATCATGACTGTGGCCTATTGCAGGTTGTGACCGGTGCCGCCGCCTGATACCGATATGCATTCCGAAGAAGACTGTTGATACCCTCAATTTTTCCTGTTAATTCAAGTACAGCGAATGTATAATCATGATACATGCGTATACAAGGGTCCTGGCAATGATGCAGAAGAAACGGCGAATCAACAGACAATTCTGGATTATCGGTATTGTCATCCTCACCACCTGTTTTCTCGGATGCGGCGCGCAAAAGGGGAAGAGCTCTCAATTTGAAGAAGATCATGGGCTTATTGTGGGTTTTTCGCAGATTGGTGCTGAGAGTGCCTGGAGAACATGCAACACCCGCTCGGTGCAGGATGCCGCAGCTGCACAGGGCGTGCAGCTGGTGTATGACAATGCTGAACAGAAACAGGAGAACCAGATTAAGGCGATACGCTCTTTCATTGCGTATCAAGTTGATGTAATCGTATTTGTCCCGATCGTCACCGATGGCTGGGATAATGTACTGCAGGAAGCCCGTGACGCCGGGATTCCTGTCCTGGTTACAGACCGAAAGATCGAAGTGGCAGACCCCTCGCTCTATGCCGGCTTCATTGGGACGGACAGCTTGAAGGAGGGCCGGAATGCCGGGCAATTCGTATTGGATAAATTTTCAGAGAAGCGTAAGCGTTTCGAGCAAACCAAAGAA
>JAAZAT010000181.1 GCA_012514185.1 Spirochaetales bacterium
TTAGGAGAGTACCAAGCATGCTTGGTACTAGAGCATTGTTGCATGCAACTTTTTTATTGCATGCAACAATCTTACCTCATTCATAGAATCTGTCAAGTCTTTTTTTACACCAACTGAATCCGCCTTCCCTTTGAGTGCTGAATCGCCTGTACAAGCTTGATTGCAGCCAATCCGGTATGAGCATCACAGACAAACGGTTCTCCCGTGCTCAGTGTACGATAGAACTCATCAATCAAGAGACCGTGCGACAAACCCCACTCGGACTTCTCTCCCGTTGCAACCTCGCTGGCATGAAACTCCATCAGTCCGTCATGCTCGATGGTAAGGCCGCTTTGCTTCACCGTCAGGGTCGCCTTCTCCAAATGAATTTCCACCGTGCACTGCTTGCTCATCGGATAGCAGTTGGTGCAGTAGCCGACGGCACCCCCCCCTCCACACAGCGTTGCATGGAACATGGCACTGTCTTCGACTTCATACGCATCGTCGTCGCGAAGTTTTGCATCGAAGCCTGAAACAGCTGCCACCCCACCGCATAGATAATCCAAAAGATCCAGAGTATGGATTGCCTGATTGATGAGCGTCCCCCCTCCTTCGGTCTCGTACCGACCGCGCCAAGGACTTTGCGAGTAATACTTGCCGCCGCGATCCCAAGCAACCAGCACCATGGCACTGACAATATCTCCGTACTGTTTGCACTCAATCAGGGTTTTTGCCTGAATGGTGGATGCATTCATCCTGTTTTGGAAACAGACTCCCAATCGCCTTCCTGTTGCTTCAGAAACTGCAATCATCCGCTTCGCATCCTGAGGCAGGATTGCCAACGGCTTCTCGCAAAAAACATGAAGGCCATGCTGCATGCAATCGATGGCGATATGGGGATGGGTATGGTGAGGGGTTACAATATGTACAACATCCACATCAGTGCGGCTGAAAAGCTCGGTATAGTCGGTAAGAACCATACCTCCATAGGTTTGTGAAAACTGCTTGGCCCGCTCCTCGACACAATCGACTGCATACGCAATCTCAGTGTACGGACACTGGACCAAAGCCTTCCCATGGTTCTTCGACACCGCCCCGCAACCAACCACGGCAACCCGATATGTTTGCATGTTCACTCCTCTCCCTGCAGGCTTCGATACTGACCGGGGGTAAGCTTCTCGGAATTCTTGAACACTCTCATAAAAGTACGAAGACTTCCAAATCCACACTGCTCGACAACTTCGCTGACCAACACACCTTCACGCAAAAGCGCTTTGGCAGCTTCAACCCTCACGGAACTTAAATAATCTGAAATATTGAACCCATGAAACTTCTTAAATATTCTTGAAAGTAGAACCGTCGAAATTCCAAGTCGGTCTGCGAGAAGAGCAACATTGAGCATGGGATTTCGGTAATCGGAATGTACCTCGGACAAGGCCCGTTGATACATGCCGTATTGTGCTCCACCCTCGCCGGCATACTGCTTCTCGATAAGCAACACTGCGTTGCACACATTGCTCACTATCGCCTCAACCACCTTGCATGATTGAGCCAAGTCATCAGCCTGCAGGATGGGAGGCAGTGAGATGGTAGGAATCATACCCGGATATCGTTCCTCCAAATGGTTTGCACACCGTATGATCGTCCCGGCAATGTTGAAGAGAAGGTACCGAAGCCGCTGGGGACTTACCCCAAGTGCCTTGTTGTCATTAATCAAGGCATGTATCGTATGGACCGCCTCAGCTGAATTGCCGGTCTGAACAGCCTGGGAAAGTCTCAACTCCTGTTCGGTTGAATAGATGTAATGTATCTTGCTGCTCATTTCCAGCATATCACAGTTCATCATGAACTCTTTGCTTCCCATGGCGTAACGATACTCCAGCACATTCACAGCCTGCAGATAAGCTTCCCCCAATGAGGCAAGGCCTTCAACCAGGTCTGAGGAAGCAATATCGAGGCAGTGGAAAATCTCCTCTTTCTTCATCGATTGCATCGTCTGGATATACAGACGAAGACTGTCCTGTGACTGGTCATGGATCGGGATATTCAAAATCAGCGCTATGCCTTGTGTTGATACAGAGGGAAACACGCCAAA
>JAAZAT010000070.1 GCA_012514185.1 Spirochaetales bacterium
GCTGCCGACGTATCCTACATCCTGTCGAGCTACGATTACCAAAGGGGCACTCAGATAGGAATCGGTGAAAACCAAGGACTTGCTGCGCTGTTCCGTCGGGCTGAGGGATGCGGTCATATCAATATCGCCTGACAAGAGCCTCTGATACCCCTGCTCCCAGGTCACGGGAACATCAAACTCAAAGGTGAGGCCGGTGATCTGTGCTATCTCGTCCAGATACTGCTTGGAAAGACCTGCTATCTTCTTGTTACGATCCACATATTCCAACGGAGCCCAGGCGGGATCGTACAGTACGGTTACCACCGGATGGGAGGCAAGAAACTGTTTCTCACGCTCATCCAAGCGTGAAAGGAATGTAGCCTCCATCATTTGCATAGACGGCCAAGCACGCAAACAGAAGAAGGATTGCCGACATTAGCCTCTGCCTTTTTGATCTAAGCATTCCGATCCTCCTCCACTGCAGCATAGCGAATCGGCTTTCCTTCCTGCTTGAGCAACGTATTCACTTTCCGCTTCAACTCCATGATGCGGTCTTCACGGTGGGCCATCACTGCATACCAGCGCTTCAGCTGATCAAGCTGCTTGGCGTTTTCCATCTCAATCATCTTTCGCTGGGTGATGTCCTGCCCTTGTGCTATGGTGGCCATCAAGGCGCCGGTGTCAGGATTATCGATGGGGCTTGCATTCCAAATGAACGTCCGTCTTTCCCCGTTTTCATTCTCCATCTCCAGTTCAGCCGACGAAATCGCTTGATTCTCCTCAAGTTGCTTAAATAAGTCCGATCGATACCTTGCATTGATGTGCTTGGCAAAGTCTGCGAGGTTCCTGCCCACTACATCCGCTACGGTTCGCCCGAACAAGGATGCAAACGCCTGGTTGGCAAGCGTGATTTTCATTGCGGGATCCCAAACCACGATGGGTGCATTTGCATGGGCCAGCAGGCCTTCTACATAGTTCTTCGCCTCCCTGAGCTCGACCTCGATCTGCTTCTGCTTGGTGATCATCTCCGTATAGATGATGATGCCCCCGATCGTCCCCTCCTCTGTATACCAGGGCCGACACTCCCATCGGGTATACTCAACCTTTCCGTTTGCCCTGATGTACTGGTCGTCTTCGGCACTGAGGATCTCTCCCGCCAGTGCTCTCTGATGGACATCCCTCCATTTCTGGGGAAGGTCGGGCAGAACTTCATAGTGATGCCTGCCGATAATTGATGCAGCATCCTGTATGCCGTACTCATCCAGGTACTTCTGACTCACATAGAGATAGCACAGGTTCGTATCGTGGATTGCAATGGAACTTCTGGTGTGCTCGATGACATACCGCATCAAGTCTGCTGAGTGCTGCAACGAGAGCTCAACCTTCTTTCGCATGGCGATAGTGCGGTAAAAGCACATGAAGGCCGGATTTGTCGTGCCCAATGCGGTGACGGACACCTCAAAGGGAAGAAACGAGCCGTCTTTTATCCGTTGCTCGGTTTCCAGAATCACTGATTTCTGCAGCTCGATTGTTTTCAAGTGAGAAAACAATGTCTCACTACGATTTTCCCTCAAAACCAGCTTCAGGTTTTTCCCGACCAGATCGCTTCGCGCATACCCTGTCATCGCGAGGTATGCGTCATTCACATCCTGAATGATTCCCTGGCCATCAAGGCCGATGTATCCTTCCGGCATGGCGCGAAGCAGCGTTTCAACTTGATTTGCATCAACCGAGGATTCAGTTTTTTTGCGCACACAATGCATGAAGAGCATGCCGACTGCCACAACCATCAGGATGACAAGCATGAGATACAAGGATATCTCAGCTATACACGGGATGAGCACCTGTGCAACTCCTTTCAACAAAAGGTATATTCAGCATAGCATGCTGTCAGCAAACCTGCCAGATACATTATTGCGACAACACAATTGCATGCACGGTAGCTTCCAAATCATGGCAATGCTCAAATGCATGTCTTTTCAGGTTTTCGTGGGCGCTGCCCATCAAGTACCCCTTTCCTGCCGCCTTGAGCATGGAAATATCATTCTCATCATCACCGAATGCATAGGTATGTTCGATAGGAATCCCAAAGTGCGAGCTGATGGCAACCAAGGAATCGCCTTTGCTGGTCGGGCAGATATCGAAAAGCTCCTTGCCGGTGGTTACCACATGGTAGGAATCAGCCCATCTTTTTCGGCTTTGGCTGAGGATGGCTTCCTTGTTTTGGCGGCAGACACCGGTGATTTGGAGAATCTCGTCGTTGATGTCGGAAAATGCATCAAATGTCTTGGTGAAGCCCTTGGCCAAATACCCTTTGTTCTGCTCTTGCTCGAGCGAAGCAGTGGGGAGATGAATGGCGTTCTTGCCGGAAAGCAAAGGAATCGCCCCTTGCTCGAGCAAGGATTGCGTGATTTGCTTTGCATCCGAAACATGGATGGTATGGTTGGGGATCAACTCACGTCCCTGGTAAAGGATCCTGCAGCCGTTGGATGCGGAAAAGACAACCTCATCCTCGACTTGCGCAAAGAGAGGAATCAGGGAGAGATGAAAGCGCCCGCTCGAAATGCAAAACAGATATCCTTGTTTCTTTGCCTCATGCACCAGGGAGAAGAAGGATGGGGAAACCTCACGCTGTCCGTGGGGAAGAATGGTCCCATCCACATCACAAAAAAACATACCTTTGTACCGATTCACAACCACCTCCACCCCTTTTGGTGCAGTATGACAAATTACGTTCTTTGGTACAAGCAATTATCCCGCAGTCAGTTGAAAGACTGCGGGATAGAATCAAGAAGAGAAAGGGTCAGCCCCTGGCTCCGTAGGTATCGTGCATGTCAACATCGGCGATGGAAATGCCCAAAGCCTTTGCCACACCCTCCCCATAGGCTGGGTCGGCGAGGTAGCAGTGCCTGATGTGACGCTTTTGCACCAGGACTGTCGTACCCTGCATGTTGCGAGCGGTGTTCTCAAAGAGCCGCTGCTTCTCATCCTCCTTCATGATGGAAAAGAGCTTTCCCGTCTGTTCATAGTAGTGGTCGTCATCCTCACGATAATCGTAGTGGTCGACAGGGCCTCCTCCATCGTAGGCGGGTTCGGTCAGATCAATCTGGTCCTTCCACATCCCATACGAGTTTGGGTTGTAGTGCACGCTGCCGCCAAAGTTTCCATCCATTCGCATTGCACCGTCGCGATGGAAATGGTTGGTTTCAACCTTGCTGCGGTTGACGGGAATCTGGTAGTGGTTCACCCCCAGCCGATAGCGCTGTGCATCACCGTAGGAGAAGAGCCTGCCTTGCAGCATGCGGTCCGGCGAGTAGCCGATGCCGGGAACGCAGTTTGCCGGATTGAAGGCTGCCTGCTCGACGTCCTGGAAGTAGTTGTCCGGGTTTCTGTTGAGCTCGAGCACCCCTACTTCATGAAGCGGATACTGGCCGTGGTACCAGACCTTGGTGAGGTCGAAGGGATTGTCCGGATGCTTTGCAGCCTGCTTTTCGCTCATAATCTGCACATACATGGTCCAGCGGGGGAAATTTCCTTTCTCAATGGATTCAAACAGGTCCCTCTGGTGGCTTTCCCTGTCATTGGCAACAATTGCCGCTGCTTCAGCATCGGTCAAAAACTCAATGCCCTGCTGGGTCTTGAGGGTGAATTTCACCCAGACACGCTCATTCTTCGCATTGATGAAGGAGTAGGTATGCGAGCCGTAGCCGTTCATATGCCGATAGCTTTTGGGAATGCCTCGGTCTCCCATGGTGATGGTAACCTGCTGCAGCGCCTCAGGGAGGGCGGACCAGAAGTCCCAGTTGTTCTGCGCCGAACGCATGTTGGTCCTGGGATCGCGCTTCACTGCATGGTTGAGGTCGGGAAAAAGCATCGGATCGCGGAAGAAGAATACCGGGGTGTTGTTTCCCACCAGGTCCCAGTTCCCTTCCTCGGTGTAATACTTCATTGCAAAACCGCGGATGTCACGTTCTGCATCGGCAGCCCCTCGTTCACCTGCAACGGTTGAAAAGCGGACGAACACCTCGGTTTTCTTGCCCACTTCACTGAAAATCTTCGCCTTGGTCCACGCTGTAATGTCCTTGGTCACCGTGAACGTACCAAAGGCTCCGCTTCCTTTGGCATGCATGCGCCGCTCAGGAATAACCTCCCGGTCGAAGTGCGCCATTTTTTCCAAGTACCAGGTATCCTGCAAGGTCACCGGTCCACGCCTGCCTGCTGTCTGGATGTTCTCGTTCTGTGCAACAGGACGGCCACTGATTGAAGTCAATGGTTTCTTTTTCGTTTCGTCTCGCCCATCTCGGTCGGCCATGATCGGTCCTCCTTTTTCTCTGCATAACAATAAGTTCCTATGACTTCAGTATGACATAACCGGGCCAAATTACAATTAAAATCACTTCCTATTAGGAATATTTACTGGTATGGCTCTGTATCGAGGCCTCTATATTTCGAGGTTTTCCCATGCTATCATGCAACAAGACGAGGATAGTCACATGATGGACGAAACGCTTGATCTCCGACCGAAACTATTGAAACGACTACACCCCTATATGCTTGGCATTGTGCTTATCGCCCTGCTGGCCGTGCTGGCTCCCGTCTCGTATCAGAATCCTGACAAGCCGGCCTATGTCATCCTGTTGCTCGTACTTGCAGTCTTGTTGCTTGCATCCATGGCTGTACTGCGAAAAGGCTATTACCATGCCGGTGCCTTCTTGACTGTTGGAGTCTCTTTTCTTGGCACCTGGGTCTCTTTCTTGATCAACTCCAGGATGCTCTTCTGCGACTTTTTCCCCTTGGTCTATGTCACTGGCTCCATCATACTCTCCAGCCTCTTTCTTCCCCTTGCCGCAACGCTTGTCATCATTGCCGCCCACACCCTGCTCTTGGTGGCCGTCGTCCTCACCACTCCGATCCTGCAGACTCAGAACTGGCCGAGTTTTTTCATCTATATCCTGTTTGTCTCCCTGCTCAGCACCATTGCCAACCAGCTCATCAAGACTCAGCTTATCCAGTTGCGGGAGAGCTCGATCAGGGACCATCTGACAGGGCTGTTCAACCGCCGATACTTTGAAGAGACGTTGAAAAACAAGCTGAAACGGGCACAAGGCGCTGAATCTTCATTGGGTATCATCCTCCTCGATGTGGACCACTTCAAGCAATTCAACGATACCTATGGCCACGACGCCGGCGATGCGGTGCTCACCGAGCTTGCCAATCTTATGCTCCGCCACTTCGATATCACCGTCAGTGTCTGCCGCTATGGCGGCGATGAGTTTGCCGTCCTTCTCTCCAAAACACAGAAGGAGGAACTGTTGTTGCTTGCAGAGTCCTTGGTAAAGAAAGTACGCAGCCTTTCGGTGATGCACAAAAACAAGCCGTTGGGAGCAATGACCATCTCCTGCGGCTATGCCCTGCACAACCGAACTGAGGGTCTCGAACAGTTCATCAAGCGGGCGGACCAAGCTTTGTATCAAGCAAAAGAGCAGGGAAAGGACCGGGTGGCTGGGCACTAGTTCCTCTTGATTACTTAACATTTATATAGTATATCTGAAGTATGAGTACGATTCTGATAGGAACTTCAGGCTACAGCTATACCGAATGGGTGGGCCCTGTCTACCCCAAGGGCACCAAGAGCGAGGAGTTTCTGTTCTCGTATGCACAGATGTTTCCCACCGTCGAGCTGAACTTCAGTTACTACCGCATGCCCGAGGCCGCCCAGCTTGCCTTGATGCATCAGAGTGCTCCTTCCCTCAGGTTTTCCATCAAGGCCCACCAAAGCCTCACCCATGTCATCGACGCCGGGCATTGGAGGGAGCAGGCGACCATCTTCCGCCGTGCTTTGGAGCCGCTGCTCGCCAATGAGGTGCTCGATGCCGTGCTTTTGCAGTTTCCCTCTTCCTTCCACTATGAAGTAGACCAGCGAAAGTACCTGGACACACTGCTCAGGGTCCTCTCCCCCCTTCCCTTGGCGGTAGAGTTCCGCAACAGCCGGTGGTACAACAACCGCACCCTCGATTCGCTGAGAGCGCGGCAGGTCTCGTTTGTCTCTCTCGACCTGCCGCAAATCCAAGGAAATCCTCCGGTCATGGATGTCCCCACCTCATCACTTGCCTATCTGCGCCTGCACGGAAGGAACAAGGAGACGTGGTGGGGTTCCGATGCAGCAAGCAGGTATGACTATCTGTACAGCGACAGCGAGCTGAAGGTCCTGTTGGAGCGGGTGCTTTCGCTGATGGTGGGAGCAGAGAAAGTCCTGGTGTATTTCAACAACCATCGCAGAGGACAGGCGGCCTCCAATGCCAAACGGCTCAGGCAGCTGCTTGATGCAAGCGGAGGTGGGTCATGCATGAGCGAAAAGCAAGCATTGTCCATATCAACATAACAGATTTCGCTGCAGCGGTTGCAATTGCAAAACAACCCCGCCTTGCAGACCGTCCGTTCGCCATCGCCTTGGAGGGCTCCGCCCGGAATGTAATCATCACAACCTCCCGCAAGGCATGGCAGGAGGGAATCCGTGTTGGAATGCCGGTCACTACTGCACAGCGCATGCTCCCCGACCTGCAGGTACTGCCCCCCGACACCCAGTCGGCCGCACAGGCGGACAGTGCAATAGCTATGCTGGTGGCCTCCTACTCTCCCGACATCCAGTGCGACAAAGGCGGGCATGTCTACCTGGACATGAAGGGAACGGACAGGCTCTTCGGACCTGTTCTGGACAGCGCCCTGCGGATTCGCAAGGACATCCGCGAGCACCTGGGTCTTGAGGGGGCGGTGGCGGTTGCCTCGAACAAGCTGGTGGCAAAAATCGGGACCAGGGCCATCAGGCCCTGTGGATTGGCCCATATTCGCGAGGGTGAGGAAGCTTCCTTTTTGGCAAGTCAGGATGTGAGCCTGCTCTCGGGGGTGGGACCTGCCATCGCCAGGCTCCTGAGGGTTGCCGGCATCACCCAAATCGGGCAGATAGCCGCCTTGGACGACAACCAAGTCCTCGCTTTTTTGGGCAGGCGCGGCCTTGCCCTGCGCGATGCCGCCAGGGGGCTTGACACCTCGCCGCTGCAAAAAGGGGTGATGGACAAGCAGTTCATCCACAGAAAGGTCAATTTTGCCGAACCGATTCTCAACCTTGCGGAGCTCAAGGCCGGCATATTCGCCGCAGCCGAGGATGCAGGTCTGCAGATGAGAAGGGAGGGCATGAGCTGCCAGGCTGTCCAGATCAGCCTTTTTTGGAGCGACGGCAGGACCAGCGAGGCAACCAAGCGGACCAAGGGCCAGTGGATCTACGATGCTGAGATAGCGGACGCCCTCTTCCAAGCGGCTCTGCAGGCGATGGGACGCCGGGTCAGGCTCCTGTCCTTCGCCTTCAAGCTCTTTGACTTGGGTCCATCCCTCAGACAGACCGACCTGTTCATCCCCGAGATTCTGCAGAAGCAGGACTCATTGCAACAGGCAATCGACGAGGTACGCCAGAGGTTCGGGCCAGGCATCCTCACTCATGCAACGGCCCTGTGTCATGGAAACTAGGCTTGCCCTGACCACCAGCTACTCCCTTTTGTGGGGGACGATGCAGCCGGGTCTTCTGTTCGACCAACTCAAGCAATGGAAGGTGAAAAAGGTCGCCATCACCGACCGGGACAACCTGTATGGGTATCCTGCATGCAGGCAGGAGGCTCAGAGGTGCAACATTGAACTGATCTGTGCAGCCTGCCTGACCGAAGGAAACGATGCAATCTTTGCCTTTGTGCAGGACCAAAAAGGATATGAGCAACTCTGCCTGCTGCTTACCAGACGGGCGCAAGACCGTACGTTTTCCTATCTTCCCTCCCTGCTTGCAGACAGCGAGGGGCTTGTGCTTGCCACAACCAGCCCTGCCCTGCTCACGACGCTTGCCACAAGCAAGGCCCGTCTCTATGGTGCAATCACCCCGACCTGCCTTGCCGCAGTGCAGACTGCGCGCAGGCTCGGCATCGCCCTGCTTGCCTGCGATGATGCACTGCTACAGGACAAGATGGACGAGGAAGTCCATCGAATCCTTCGCTGCATGGCCCTGCACAAGACAGTCGGGACGCTGGAACACCACGATTGCTCGCCGCCCGGCAAGGTCCTGCTCGATCCCGACCAGTGGAATCGGGCATTCTCCTGCTGGCCCGATGCGGTGGACAATGCAAACCAGCTCAAGGCCTACGACCCCTTCCCCTCCTCGCTCATTTTCCCCGACTATCCGGTCGACGATGCGCCCAAGGAGTTGGAACAGCGGGTGCTTGCCGGTGCCGAGGTGCGGTACGGGGAAGTCAACGATGCCATCCTGGAACGCATCACCTATGAGCTGGGCATCATCAAGGACAAGGGCTTCGCCCCTTACTTTTTGGTCATGCACGACATCGTGCAGATGAGCAGCCGCACCTGCGGCCGTGGTTCGGGGGCGGCGTCAATCGTCTCCTACTGCCTGTTCATCACCAATGTCGATCCCATCGCCCATCAGCTCTACTTTGAACGCTTTCTCTCCCCTTCCCGGCTCGATCCCCCCGATATCGATGTCGACTTTGCCTGGGACGAGCGCGACGGAGTCTTTGCCGCGGTGTTTGAACGGTTCGGCCGAGAACATTGTGCACGGGTTGCCAATCACAACTGCTTCAGGCTGCGCGGGGCGGTCAGGGAGACCGGCCGCTGCTACGGCCTCAGTGATACCCAGATCAGCGAAGCCGAAAAAAAGCTGTTCATCAGCGGCCTGAATGAGCTCGACGACCCCTTGTGGCAGACCATCTGCCGGGTTGCGACCAAGCTTGAAGGACTGCCCAAGGAGATTTCCATGCACTGTGGAGGCTTGGTCATCACCCCAAGGCCGGTCTCCTGCTATGCTCCGCTGGGACTGAGCAGCGACGGGTATCCCTTGCTTGCCTGGGAGAAGGAGGGAACCGAGATGGCCTCTTTTGTGAAGATCGACCTCTTGGGAAACCGCTCCCTTGCCGTCATCCGCGACACCTTGGCAAATCTGGTGGAAGAGGACATCCATATAGATCAGCGGCTGTGGCATCCCGCTGAGGATGCACCTACCATCGCAGCCCTGGCAAAGGGTGATTCCATGGGAGTCTTCTACATTGAGTCTCCTGCAATGCGGCAGCTGCAAAAAAAGACCGGACGAGGCGATTTCGAACACATCGTCATCCACTCCTCGATCATCCGACCCGCGGCGAATGCGTTCATCAGCGAATATGTCGAGCGGCTTCGGGGCAAGAAGTGGGAACCGCTGCATCCCAGGCTTGCCTACATCCTCGATGAGACCTACGGGATTCTCTGTTATCAGGAGGATGTATCCAAGACCGCCGTCGCCCTGGCCGGCTTTTGCGAGTCCGATGCAGACAAGCTGCGCAAGGTCATCGCAAAGAAGGCCGGGGGGGAGAAACTCAAGGCCTACCGCCGGCAATTCTTCGACGGATGCAGTGCCAATGGCGTGAGCGAAGAGACGACACAGAAAATCTGGGAGATGATGCTCAGTTTCGACGGGTACTCCTTTTGCAAGCCACACTCCGCCTCATATGCGATGGTCTCCTTCCAAAGCGCATACCTCAGGGTCCATCATCCCGCACATTTCATGGCGGCCGTCCTGTCCAACCAAGGCGGCTACTACCGCAGCCAGGCATACATCAGCGAGGCTCAGAGGATGGGCATCCGCATTGAAGGTCCGGACCTCAATCTCAGCAGGATCGCCTACCATGCCCGAGGCAATACCTTGTTCATCGGCCTGATGGCCATTGCCAACCTGACTATGCAGGCTAAGATGCAGATAGTCGGGGAGCGAAAGAGGCGAGGAGCATTTTCTGACCTCAAGGATGCTTCCTCCCGCCTGAACCTCTGCCGGGAAGACTGGGTTTCGCTGGTGGAAAGTGGATGCTGCGACAGCCTTGCCCTGCAATACCGCCGCAGCGAGCAGCTGAGGATCCTGCTTACCAATTCAGCAAGAAAGATCGAATCCGATCAACTTGAGCTTTTTGCCAGGCCAAACCAGGTTGCACGGCACGAGCGCGCCTTGGTGCAGGTCAGGCGCACCGAGGACGAGCTGCACCGTGAATTCTCCGCCTTGGGCTTTTTGCGTGCTTCCCATCCCCTGCTCTTGTGGTCGCAGTACCTTAGGGGCCTTGCCCGGGTGAAAGCCTCCGAGCTCGGCCGGTACAAGGGACGCTATGTGAATCTCATAGGCTATCAGATCACCCAGAAACAAGTCATGACCAAAGGAGGGCAGAGCATGAGCTTTGTCTCCTTCGAGGACGAGACAGCCCTGTATGAGACTGTCCTGTTTCCCGACCTGTATCAACGCTATTATCCCTTGCTCTCAAGCTTGTGGCCGTTGGTGGTGTTCGGCTTGGTGCAGGACGATCAGGGGGCCTTGGTGGTGGAAGTCCAGCATCTCAAGAAAGTTGGTTCTTGAGCGCAATTTCCTTCTCTATGCGGGCGATATAGCCGCTCATATCGAATTTGCGTTCAAGGCCCTTGTCGTTCATGTAGCGGATATTGCCGAAAATCGGTCTCTCGGCCCAAGGTCGGTCATGCGCGCCGAAACACCAGGCAACCCCTGCATAGCCGTTGGGATCGCGGCCGTCCATCTGATAGGTGTTGTTCAAGGCCAAGGCACGGTGGAAGGCCTCCTTGGGTGTGGGACTCCACTCGAGGATCTTCTTTCCCCAATACATGCGCAGATAGTTGTGCATGGTCCCCAGTTCAGTCAGCTCCCTTTGTGCGGTATTCCAGTAGACATCATGGGTTTGTGCCTGCTCCAACTCTGCAAAGGTGTAGAGAACAGGCCTTCTGTCCTGTTCGTGGTAGCCAAGGCTCTTTTTTGCCCAAGCAGGCAACCCTTCATAGGCGTCGTACAAGGGGTTGAACCAAACATAATTGTAGGCAAGCTCCCGCCTGACGACAAGCTCCTCCAAAAAGACCGGTACATCGGGCACATGAACATCCTTGACTGCATGGTAGATGTCGATTGCGCTGATCTGGCCGAAATGCAGGTAGGGACTCAAGCCGGAACTGAAGGTGTGTGAGGGATCGTTGCGGCCATCTGCATAGCTGCCCAATCGTGACTCGATGAACAAGGAGAGCTTGCGCTGTCCTTCCTGCCCGCCTCCTTTGAGGTGTGGGCAAGACTCTCCCTTGTTTCCCAGGGAGAGAGAATCCAAAACCCGGGATGGATCGGCTGGATCGATGGGGACAAATAGGGGTTCCAAGGAAAGGCCGTTCATCAGGGGCGCAGAGAACTCAATACGTTGGGCAAAGTAGGCGGTCATGCCCTCGATTTTGCGCCTGAGCGTTGCAGCCGAATACTCCTGCTTATCTGACACAGCTTCAACAGGTACGATGACATTGGTCTCTACCTCATACACGGGACAGAGACTGAAGGCTGCGACCTGCTTGCGCCAAAGCCGTTCGGTTCGGGTATAGCCGCGATCGGTGACCAAAAGGCACATCGACGGCATGAGCTTTGCAAGACCTGAGAGGATTCCATCGTCGTGGACCCAAAAAGGAATGCCCATCGCTTGCAGCTCTTGCTGCACTTCTTTCAGTCCTTCAAGCATGAATCGGTAGTGGCGGCCCTGCGCTGAGTCGAAGCTTCGCTCGAGGCCGAAGTAGACAACCAAGGGTTTTTTCAGGTTGTCTGCCTGCTCGATGGCAAAACAGAGCGCCTCATTCTGTTTGCAACGTTGGGCTGCCTGCATCCAATACACTACGCAGGAGCCCTCTTTCTTGACCGGATCGGCAACCAGTTTTGTGATTCTCTGTGCATCTACCATGGCCTGAGCATACCACGGATTATTGGAGAAGACAGCTACAATGAGTGCTGAAGATAGGAGAGGATCGCCTCTTCATCTCCCAGGGCATCGTAGTCGCCGATGAGCTGACCCTCATAGTGATAGACCACCCCTTTTGCCTCATTTGCAGCCAGGATGCGGGCCAGATCCTCTTCATCATGGTCCCGCAGGAACGAAGCGAAGGCCAAAATGCGCGGTTTTGCAAACATGGGGGCGTCACAAGGAAAGTCCGGGCACTGCCAGCACCCGCTAAAGCCGTGTTCTCTACAACAGATGGAGTGTCTGCACCAATCCTTGGTGCTGCAACCGCCGTTTCTACAGCCGCTGCAGGTGGTATTCTCACTGCACAGGCAGCAGGCAAGGCCGCAATAGGCGAATCCTTTTTCCCTTTCCATCCTATTTGCCACTCCGCTTCAGGGCCTTGATCACTTCCTGGGATGCCAGTTTTCCCGTCATGATGGAGATCGGCAGCCCCGATGGGCTGAACGTCCACTGTCCGGCCTGCAGGACATCGGGAATTGCAGTCTTCACGGAGCGGGTGATGTGCTTCAGCGAATGGATGACAGGCGTCTCCCCTTCGGTGAATGCCCAGCCGGTGATGGCTCCGTCGCTGTTCAAGGTTGCTCGCGCCAACGTCAGCGGGGTTGCCGAGAAGGCCTCACGTACATGGCTGGACAGAAGAGGATAGATACCCGCACTCAGGACGGATAGCATGCACTCCTCTATGAAGAGCTTTGCCTCTTCATACCATCCGTCCCTCTCGATTTTGGCAAACAGTGGATAGGATGCAAGGGTGCTGATGATGAGGGCGGTCTTCCCCTCCGGGGCAAGAGAGCTGTCGCGGAGCGCAGGAATCGAAATCTCATAGGTGGTTGCTTCGCAATAGGCTTTCAGGTAGGCCTTGATCGTGTCCTTATCGTGACAATTCTCTTTAAGAGCGGTTTGGTCAATGGTGCTCTGCCCGCTCAACGATGGCGTGTAGAACAAGTGCGGTGTGGACAACTGCCCAAAGGAGGAAGGCGGGAGGTCGACGGCAAGGTAGTAGGTGAAAATCGAGTCTCCGCCATGCTTGGTTTCCATATGTTTCTTGAGTTTCAAGCTGGCCGGAGAGAGCTGTTGCTCGTCAATGCTGCGATACAGGGCCTTCAAATCGGCAGCCCAAATCAATTTCTTATAGGAAATTCCGTCCAGCAGCGTGTGCTTTTCAACATCAATGTCGGTGACGAGGGTGTTGAGAAGGATATCCACCCCGTTTTCGTGCAGGAATGTTTCCAACGACCGGGTGAAGCTTCCGGTCCCTCCCACAGGATATTGGTATTCTCGATAGAGTCCGAAATAGCTGAGGGCGAAGAAGGTGGGGGTATCGGCAAAGAAGTGTTGGGCTATGATGTCGATCAGGGCGCGGTTTTTAGTGAACCTCTCCAAGTAGGAAACAACCGGCTCATTCAGCCTGTCGATCTTCCCGATGGTTCCCAAGTATCGCATGAGCCAGGGCAGCAGTGTTTTTCGGACATACCCGAGGTCCTGGTAGTTGTCAAGGAAGAGTGGATTGTCGATGCCGTACAGCACATCCATGTAGCGGGTGATTTTCCGGATCTCCTCCATGATCAGATCGATATCACGATCAGATTGGGGGAACAAATGCTTGAGCATCTGCTGGTACCCATCCAGGCTCTGGGTATCCGTAACAACCACCTTCTGATTTGCAATTGCAAGGGTTACCAGGCTTCTGACCCACTTCATCTCGATTCCCAATTGCTTCAGCATGGGAAAGACGATGCCGGAATTCTCTATGGCACGGATGCCTTGGTCATAGACAAACCCATTGCGATTGAAGGAGTTGACCAGTCCGCCCACCCGGTCCTGCTTCTCGCACTGCAGCACCGAAAGGCCTGCACGTGCACAGTAGGCAGCTGCAGTCAGACCTGCAATGCCGCCTCCCACCACTACCACATCATAGGATTTCTTCATACCGTTCTTCCCCGACAGACTGACGTGCAAGAGAACATGCAAGCCACACTTCCTGTTCCCTTTGTGTCATACCTTAGCATGAAAATCCAAGAATCCGATACTGAAATCGTTGCATCTCACCTGCTCCTATCTCCAAGGATGTAGGACTTGGTTTTTCCTCGTCCCTTCACTTGCAGCATTCCCAGGTCGGTCATGTGCTTGGCAACAATATAAGCCCGGGTTCGTTTCACATTCAGCACATCCATCATTGTTTGCTCATCGATTTCCTGGTTTGCAGCTACATAGTCAAGAATCTTACGCATTTGGTCGGTGACATATTGGGTTTTACCGGGGGTGCCGTCCGATACCTCGTCGGCAGCACCTGCATGTTTTCTTGCGGAAATCATATTCACCAAGGTGATGCGAAATGAGTTGTCGGTAACCGCAATTTCAGGCTTGATAGGGCAATCGCGGTACAGGTCGTATATTCTCCGAAGACCTGTCCCATAGGCTTCTATATGTTTCAAGCGATAGAATATGTGTGCAAGCATCGGGTTTCTTGGTTGTGATATTCCGCTGAGAATATCTTCAGTGGTCAATCCAGGAACAAGACCTCCCATTGAGATGAACTGCATGTACTCTGCGTTTATATTGATTATGATGCTTCCGCTAAAGCTATAGTCCCTATGGACAATGGCATTCAACAAGGCTTCTCGTATGGCTTCTGGAGGATACTCCATTGTATCAATGCGATCCAAACCACGGATAACGGATTCAGTTCGGTTATTAAGCATGCAATAGGTGTACGAGTCATTCAGTTGCTTGAAAATCGAGCCTTTGAATTCTCGCCTGTCTTTGAAAACAGTATTTGAGGAATTATCATAAACTGCAATTTTTACCGAATGTGTGCATTGGTCGGATAGCAAGAGCGCCAGATTGGTATACAGGCTTTCACCCGGATCGCGCAATCCCAATGCACGAAACTTGTCTTGCGAAAAAGAAACCTGTTTATTCTTGAATTCTGTCTTCGCACTGTCAAAAGTCAAATCCTGCAACAAGCTTCGTTTTGATTCATATGAATCACCATCAGAAAGTTTTATTGCATTTCGAATGTGGTCCCACGTTGCAGGCGCGGTAACTGTTCCCTGTCTCACATATACCCCGGAAGGCTTTATCCCATGTCTTTTAAGAAAGTAAGGCTTGTTGATTCCTTCTCCGACAGATATCTTGATTATCTTGTTTTCCAATAACTCATAGTGTACGAACATCGTTACATCGGGCAGAATTGCGTCACGAAGTATGTTTGAAAGACGATTATATTCCGTATCAAGATTTTGGATTCCAATTTCATTTCCGACATCATCAATGCCGAGGTAGATGATACCGCCATGAGTGTTTGCAAAAGCAATCACTTCCTTGGCAATATCTTCGGTAAGGGACTGTTTGAACTCAACCGATTCACTCTCACAGAGCATTGAAAGACCTCCAGAAAAGCGGTGTATCGAACTAGGAAAAGAATACCATGAATATTCACTAACAACAAGTGAATATTCACTTGATTGTGTGAATATTCACTGACTTTCTTGGGAATACAGCAAGAGAAATCTTGCTTGGAACCTTTGCTTAAGGCATTTTCACCAGGTTGAATGATGGCATGAAGGGATGAAAGCCTTTGTCGCCATAGTATGCTATCGGACCGCTGCCAATGGGAATCTCATCATAGGTTGGCCCGAAATCCAACTTATTATTATTCCCATATGTAAGATCATCGGTATCCTCCCAGAAGTTGAAGGAATCCGCAATATTGATGGTCAGTATGATTTTACTTGTTGCAGATATTCTGAAACTTTCCATTGTTGCGTCGAGACCACCGGTAGTTGATCCACTGCGTATGGTGATTTTTGTATCAGGGTTATCGTAATCATCAGCACTGCCCCAGAAATCTTCATTGCTGAACAAGTCTATGATTCCTACCGCTGGGTGGGTAACCGTATGTAAAAAGAACGTTCTATTCCCCTCTGAATCTTCCAACTCACGCCGCATCCAAGCCCATTCAGGTCCCTCGTCAGTAGTATACTTTACGACCATATCCCTTTTGTAATAATTCTCATCCGTATTGAAATACAGCCTTATAGTATTGAGTTGGTGTTGCAGTATGGAAGAATCGGTCTCATCATGTGTTGAGGTAACCAGCGTATGGCTGGCATCGGGCGACCAAGCCGGTACGCTGAACGAGCATTCCAAATCCATCTCCAAATAGGTGAATCTCATCTCATAACCGGTATACTCACCAATAGGAATCCGCTTTTTCCCCAAGAGCAACGGGGGATCGATGAAGTGACCGGAGAAATCATAGACAACGGCAGTCTCCTCATCGATGATGGGAATGACTGCACCATCCTTTCGGATCAAGGCAAAGTAGGTAAGAGCAATTTTGTAGGTGGAAGGGGTGATGTTCCTCGAAACCTCAGTATCTGTGCTTCTTGCGGAACGAGAAACCGTATCGATGACGGCTTCTAGGCTGACTTCGGCATCTCCTGCAGCCTCGCTGCAGCCGAGCATGACACACAACAGAATAACAAGAGCAATGCTTCGAACGAGGTAATTCATAGAAACCTCCAACAAACATTACAAGTTGTCTATAGTGTAAAGCATCATTGTATTTTGACAATATTGCGAATGTGTCTATCAGCACAAAAAGTACATCTTGTATGGCGTTGAAAGCGTGGGGTGTGTATCATCGAGGCATGAAACGAATACGTGCGTATCACGGGGCAGGAATACTCTTTTGGACACGTGATGATGACGGAGCACCAACAATCCTGCTTGGAAAGCGAAGCATGAAACCCCAGAACCACCACTGGGCGTTTCCCGGTGGGGGCTGGGAAGGAGAAGACGGGTTTGACAGCGATGGCAACATCGCCTATCGCACCACCGCCATAAGGGAGTCGACCGAGGAGATGGGAATTGTCGTACCCGATCCTGATGGCCTGAAGTTGGTATGGTCCCTGGCCCTTCCCTTCTTTCACTACAAGGTCTTCTCCTATGAACTGGATCACAGAGTGACTCCGCCCGTCCTCTCAGAGTTCAGTGAGTATCGCTGGTGCACGTTGGAGAGTCTTCCAAAACCCATGGTACTCTTTGTCCACTCGCAAATTCGATCCTGGAAGCTCAGATCTTAAAAGAGGTGCCGGTTTGTCGGCACCTCTTGATATCTCCAGTACTCTTTGCTAGATGCAACGCACTGCATGATAGCCGTGGTGGACGGCACTGAGAATGTTGTCAGGATTCTCGGCATCGCCGACCAGTGCACAGTCGATCTTGTCGGAGAGTTGGTCGTACAAGACGGTGTTGGCCTTGTAGCCGGCTGCAATGGCAACCGTATCGGCTTCGATCGTGTGCTTCTTGCCGTCCTTCTCATACACTACCATTCCGTTTTCAAAGGCAAGCACCTTTGCACTGGTGATCGCCTCAACCTTGGAGTCCTGAATCAACTGCCTGAGTGCTTGGTCGTTGTTCTTGCTATGACTGGTGGTCATCAGGATTTCCGGCAGCATCTCGATCATCGTCACCGATTCAGCACTTTGCGCTGCGTGACAGGCGGTCTCACAACCGACGAGGCCTGCTCCGACGACAACAACCTTCTTGCCGTAGCTCTTCTTGGACGTAAGCAAATCGTTTGCACCTACAACCCAACTCTGGTCGATCCCCTTGATCGGAGGCATGACAGGAGTCGCACCGGTTGCGAAAATCACCTTGTCATAGTTTCCTCTCAGAATCTCTTCGGCACTGCCATCCTTCATCAAGGAAACCTTCACCGTGCTGCGGTGCAGTTTCTGGACCAGGAAGTCCACATAGTCCTTCACATCCTTCTTGAAAGAAGGCCCGCCGGCTGCCAAAAGCAAGCCGCCCAATACGTTGCGCTTTTCCCACAGCTCGACCTGCATGCCTCGTTCGGCTGCGGTCAAGGCAGCGGTGATGCCTCCCGGGCCACCACCGACAACAAGCACACGCTTATTAGGAGCGACCGGTCCGAGCGGATAGTAATCCTCGGCAAATGCATGGGGGTTTACTGCACACTGGAGAATCTTGCCGCTGAAGCCGGCATACAGACACTCGTTGCACCCGATGCACGGGGTGATATCGTAGGTTTCGTTCTTCTTGACTTTTTGCACCCAGTACGGATCGGCAATCGCCATATGCCCAAGTCCGATCATATCCGCCTTGCCGTCGACCAACGCCGCTTCTGCATCGGCAGGATTCTGCATCTTGCCCTGGGAGAGCACCGGAACGCCGACATGCTTCTTGATCTCTGCGGCGATGGGAAGCTGCACCATCGCAGGCTGGTATACTGTATTGATCGCCTTGTACCAGGCCTCATAACAACCCACGTCGACATGCAGGGCGTCGACACCGGCTTGTTCGAGAATCTTGGCCATCTCGATTCCTTCGGCAAGCTCACGTCCGCCTTCCACCCCATGGTACGGAGTAAATTTGAAGAGGATCGGGAAACCAGGCCCGACAGCCTCGCGGATGGCCTTGACGCACTCAACCGAGAAACGCATCCGATTTTCAAGACTTCCCCCATACTCATCGGTACGGGTATTCCACATGGTTGACTGGAACTGGTCCATCAGGTACCCGCCGTAACCGTGAAGCTCGACGGCATCAGCACCTGCACGCTTTGCAAACGCTGCACCCTCGCCCATTTTATTGACCAAAAATTGAATGTCTTCCTTGCTGAACGCCTTGCACTTCAAGCCGGGGAACCAGAAGGAATCGACTTCGCTGACCGAATAGGGACGTACATCGGCGGTGGTGAACTGCATTCTTCCAAGACCAGGCGTCAGCTGGATGCACAGCTTGGCCCCATGGTTGTGTACCCTGCGGGCGAGGAAGTTCATCTGCTCGAACGACTTTGCTGTACCGATGACGTTGCATGCTTTTGCCTCATACTGCATGGTTACCTGGTTGGCACCGGTGATGATGAGCCCAAAACCACCCTTCGCCCGTTCCTCGTAGTAACGGATCGAACGGTCTGAAAAGGAACCATCCGGTTCGGTCTGCGTTCCCATAGGAGCCATATAGATGCGGTTGCGCAACTTCATCGCTGCAATGTTTGTCTGTTCAAGTAACTTCATGTGACATTCCTCCTGTCAGGTATTGATGTATTACCGCGGTAATAATTTTGCTTACTTTAGCACACCATAACAATAAAAAACTTCTATGTCAATCATTTTTTATCGATACCTTGGTATCTATAACTGACCTTGTTGCCATGGTGAAGTTCTGCTACAGTAAAAAAGAAGGGGTGACCTATATGGATATGAAGGCATACATCATTGCCAAGGGCGGCGAGTTGTTCAAGGAGAAAGGGTATGAAGCGGTCACCGTCAACGATATCTGCACTGCCTGCGACATCACAAAAACCACGTTTTATTACCATCTTTCATCCAAGCAGGATATCCTGCTTCAGCTGTACGATGTCATCGTCGACAACCTGACCCCGATGCTCAGGCAAATGATCCACCTCGACTCCAGCTGGGAACAAATCAAGTTGCTGTTCGAACACCTGATCACCGCCTTTATTGCATTGGGTCCTGACTTGAACAGCCAGTTGCTCATCGTCAACCTGCAACGCAAGGAACGTGCGTTGGATGTCCGTACAAACCTGCAGGAAATTGCCGTCGACCTCATCGCCCAAGGGCAGAAACGAGGACAAATCCGCAATACCAATGATCCTGCAAGTCTTTATGCAGCGGCAGCCTACATGTTCACCGGCTATGAATACATGTGGTGCACGCTTCGCGGAGAGTTTGCCTGGAAGGATTTGTTCTTTGCTTCGTTGGAGTCCCTGCTCGATATAGAGCCGAAGCTGCGCTCACACTAAGCCCCCTTCCCATAACAGGAAGGGGGACAATAGATTTTCAAGCCTTGTTCACCGGCCGTACGGGCCTTGCTTCGATGTAGCCGCGATAGCCCATCGGGGCAAGCTGGAACCTGGGACCGTCCTCATCGGCCCACTGATACCCATAGAGAGTCGGATCGTAGGTCTTCATCAACTCCCAAAGGTTGGTGATTGCACTTTCAAACTTCTCTTCGTCAAAGGGAGGGCCTTGGAACACCATCATCGAGCAGGCAGGCAACGTGATGATATGAAACCCTTCAGGTATGGCACCGGTAAACGAGAGAGGAACCTCCACTCCCTGCAGGTACTCGCCAGTCCCCAATTTTCTCAGGTTCTCAGGCATCCACATTCCTATGGGTTCAAACAGGGCTCCTTCGATAGAGCCCAGGATATCCCAAATATCACACCCTACTTCCTCGCAATACTCAAAGTAATGCGTTGCCTTATGGGCAAACTTAACCACTGCTTTCCGTTCCGGCCGCTGGACAACCTGGACAAAAACCGTTTCCATACGTGTTTCTCCTTCGCTGTTTGGTGTAAGGGTCGATCGCTGATGATAAGCGGCAAGAGCTTTGCGGAATGCAGAGGGATTCATACCGAACTGCTTGGTGAAGGCACGCGTGAATCCTTCATGCGAGTCGAATACGAACTCAAATGCTACATCTACAATACTCCGATCACTCGTACCCAAGGCATGGGCTGCAGAAGCAAGCCGCCTGCTTCGGATATACGAAAACGGGGCGCAACCGGTTGCTTCCTTGAACAGCCTCTGTGCATGCCATGGTGAATACGCAGCAGCCGATGACAGAGCGCTTTGGGTGATTGGATCATCCAAATGCTCTTCAATGTAGGAGAGCATCCGCATCACCGCACGCTTTTGAAACTCATCCATCTTCAATCTCGTCCTCCAGCTTGATCCTAGTACAACGCCGTACACCTTTCTTGACCGTCCTTGCTAGTATCGCATCAAATGATCGATTCTTGCATTCATGATTCCCTATGAAAATCATATTTTTTCAATTATTTATCAGAATTATTCATTTATTGATTTTTCTAGACAACAAGAATCTTCAATGCTACAGTTGAAGAAAAGAAGTCAGGAAGGGAGTTTTGTACATCAGCACCTGTTTTCGGTGTACAATTGAAGATAAGGAGAGTCCAGGAGCATGATCCCATACGTCCGCCAGAGCCAGATCTACTCATACATCAAGATGAAGCAGATTGCATATATCGATGAGCTCCTGGATTTGGCCAAAGTATCGCTTCCCACCGTGCGTCGCGACCTCAAGAAGCTGGAAGAAGAAGGAAAAATCATCCTGCTCAACGGCGGTGGTGTCAAGCTTTCTGAGGAAGAGAAGCACTCGGTTGTTGCAAGATTGGAGGTCCAGGCAGACGAAAAGTACCTGATTTGCAACAAGGCCGCCTCCCTGCTTGAGAACGATGAGTTTATCTATGTCGGGCCGGGGACAACCGAAGACTACCTGATTGGTTTCTTGGCGGGGAAAAACATCACCGTAGTCACCAACGGCATCTATCATGTTCCGAAGCTGTTGGAATACCACATCAAGACCATTGTGATCGGGGGGAGGCTCGACCACAACTACGGCATCACCTGCGGACCAGAGGTACTGGAGGAGCTCGATCGGATGAACTTCTCCACGGCCCTGATCGGAGCAAGCGCCGTGTCAGATTCTGGCGTCTCTTCATTCGACCGGGATGTCTCGGTGATCAATCGAAAAGTCCTTTCCAGGTCAAAAAAGCGCATCCTCTTGGTTGATTCAACCAAATTCAGCGCCTTCTCACATCATGTATTCGCTCGCATAGAGGATTTTAACCACATTATCACCACGGCTAAAGCAGGTGTCGATAGCAGGGACATGGCCAACCTTGTCCTTGCCGATACCGCTGATTTATAACAGGAAAAGGTGTTTTGCATGAATAAAGCAATTATCGGAGGAACCGGAGTCGGCTCGCTTGCGAACCTGAAAGGTCCCTTTGAGACGGAAACAGCATACGGGACGGTTCAAACCTATCGTTTTTCCCTGGGCGAAGAAGAGATTCTTTTCTTACCCAGACACGGAAGCGGTCATACGACACCGCCGCATGCCATCAACTATCGCGCCCAGATGGCCGCCTTGAAACAAGAGGGCATACGCTATGTCTACGCGCTGGCGACCAGCGGTTCCATGGACCCATCGATCAGTGAAGGCTCGATCGTGGTGATCGAGGACTTTCTTGACTTCACCACCGGCCGCATCAAGACCTTCTTTGACGGCAGCGACCACAAGGTTGCCCATGTCGACATGAGCGATCCCTACTGCAGGAACTTGAAGAGTTTGTTTGTTCAGCATGCAAACAGACAAGGAGTCGACTTGTACACTGGAGGGGTGTATGTGTGCACCGAAGGCCCGCGGTTCGAAGGCAAGGCTGAAATCGCCATGATGCAGAAACTCGGGGGTACGCTGGTCGGCATGACCGGCATTCCTGAAGTCTTTTTGGCAAAGGAGCTTGGACTTTGTTACGCTGCCATCGGCATGATTTCCAATATGGCCTGCGGTATACGCAATGAGAACCTGGCACGCATCGACCACGGACAAAGAATTAGTGAAGCAAAGGAAGCGGTGATGAAAATCATCACACACGTGTTTTCCACCAGCGTTCTCGACCAAGACCATTGTGACTGCTCCAACGCAGTTCTCTACTTATAAAGAAGGAGAAGCGATGCACACCACCATCCCAGTCAGTCTGCAGCACGATCCCGAACGATTGGTTCTGCTCGACCAGACTAAACTCCCCGAACAAGAGCTGTTCTTGTATTTGGATAGCAGGGACTCAATCTACGAAGCCATCAAGAAGCTTCGGGTGCGGGGAGCCCCGGCCATCGGCATAGCTGCCGCCTACGGAATGTATGTCTGCCTTGCCCGGCAGAGCTATCCGAGCATGGAGGCCATGGCGCATGATTTTTCTGTCTTGAAGCACTACTTTGCCTCAAGCCGTCCGACCGCCGTCAACCTGTTCTGGGCCCTTGAGCGCATGCAAAAGCGCTTTGACGCAGAGTTGGCCCTGGAAGGGGCAAGCCGCAGCAGCATCCTCAACGCCCTGCTTGAAGAGAGCTCGGCCATCTTTGCCGAAGACCAGGCTATGAGCATCGCCATCGGAGAACATGGGCTCGCGCTTTTTGACAAGCAAAAGCATTGGGGTGTGATGACCCACTGCAACGCCGGGGGCTTGGCCACCAGCGGCTATGGCACCGCCCTCGCCCCGCTCTATCTCGGTCATGAGCAGGGTTACTCGTTCAGCATCTACGCGAATGAGACCAGGCCGCTTTTGCAGGGCAGCCGCCTGACCGCTTATGAGCTGGCCAAAGGAGGGCTCGATGTCACCATCCTCTGCGACAACATGGCCTCCTTGGTGATGAAGGAAGGAAAAATCGATGCTGTCATCGTCGGGGCCGACCGAATCGCGGCCAATGGCGATACCGCCAACAAGATCGGCACTTCGGGGGTTGCAATCCTCGCAAAACATTACGGCATTCCTTTCTATGTAGCAGCCCCCAGTTCCACATTCGACCTTGCCACCAAGCATGGCAGCGACATCGAAATCGAACAGCGCGACGGCGAGGAAGTGGTCAACGGTTTCGGCAGGCGCACCGGACCTGTGGATGTGCAGGTCTACAACCCGGCCTTCGATGTGACTGATGCCGCTTTCATCACGGCCATCATCACCGAGAAGGGGATCATCAAGAACCCGACAACCGAGAAGGTAGCAAAGCACTTGCATGGTTGACGGGTTGGATATTGCAAAAGCGCGACCATCTTGATGGTGGTTGCTGGTATTTCCAAGTAAGGAGAAGGTTATGAAGAGAGTATCCGTATTCATCGCACTGGTTCTTGTCACCGGCTTGCTTTTCGCAGCAGGAGCTGCAGAATCAAAGCCGGCAGCCGCTGCCGGTTTGAACATCGCCATTATCACCACCCCCTCAGGGGTCGACGACGGCTCGTTCAACCAGGACAACTACAACGGGATTCTTGCATTTGTGAAGAATCATCCCACAGCAAAAGTAACAGCCATCCGTGAGCCCAGCGGAGACGTTGCAGCCGCCCTGAAAGCAGCGGCCGATGTCGTAGCTGAATATGATGTATTGGTCTGCACCGGGTTCCAGTTTGCAGGAATCGGCGAGCTTGCCATGGAAAACCCCGAGACCAAGTTCATCCTTGTAGATACCTACCCTACCGATGCAAAGGGCAATACCGTTGAGCTTCCCAACGTCTATGCCATGACCTTTGCCGAGCAGGAGTCTGGGTTCTTTGCAGGAGTTGCAGCCGCTCTTGAGACCAAGACCAACAAGGTCGCAGTAGTCAACGGTGTGGCCTACCCTTCGAACGTCAACTATCAGTACGGCTTTGAGTCCGGCGTCATCTACGCAAACAAGAAACTCGGCACCAAAGCCCAGGTCATAGAGCTTGCTTCCCGTGCCGGCACTGATGTTACAGGAGCCAATGTAGGTGGAAACTATGCAGGATCGTTCGCCGATGAAGCAACCGGCAAGGTGATCGGCCAGCAGTTGTTCGCACAGGGCGTCGACATTATTTTCGTTGCAGCAGGAGCTACGGGCAATGGCGTGTTCACTTCTGCAAAGGAGAGCAACGGCAGGCTGAAGGTCATCGGCTGCGACGTTGACCAGTGGGACGACGGGACGGTGGGAAGCGGCAACATCATCCTGACCAGCGTCCTGAAGGTGATGAGCTTGAACGTCGAGCGTGTGCTGAACCAGATCCAGGATGGAACCTTCAAGGGAGCAAACATGTTGCTGAAGGCTGACACCGACTCCACCGGATTTGTGAAGAAAGCCGGTCGAAACCAGCTTTCCCCCGCCACCATCCAGAAGCTCGATGAGGCATATGAGCTCGTACAGAAAGGTGTTCTTGTTCCTGCATCCAACTTCGGCGGTTTCACCCCCGAGCAGTTCAAGGTAAACTGAGAAAACCAGTGATATACCCGTGCCTGTGAAGGCACGGGTCCCTGTTGCAGAGAGGCATATCGACGTGGAAAACCTTGTAGAATTTCGGCATATCACCAAACGATTTCCCGGCATTGTTGCGAATGATGACATCTCCCTGGCGGTACGCAAGGGTGAGATTCTTGCCATCCTTGGCGAGAATGGAGCGGGAAAAAGCACGCTCATGAGCATGCTGTTCGGCATGTATGCCCCCGATGAAGGCGAGTTGTACGTGCGGGGCAGACAAGAGAACATCACCAGCCCCCTGGTGGCCAACTCGCTGAACATCGGGATGGTCCACCAGCACTTCATGCTTGTGGAAAACCAAACCATTACAGAAAACATCATCATGGGCATCGAGCCGAAGAGACGTAAGTTCGGCCTGTTTCCCGTGGTGGATCTGGAAGCTTCCCACGAGAAGGTGCATCAGCTCTCCCTCAACTATCAACTTGAGGTGAATCCGAGGGACAAAATCGAGGATGTGCCGGTCTCAACCCGGCAGAGGGTTGAAATTCTGAAGATGCTCTACCGCAATGCCGAGATTTTGATTTTTGATGAACCAACTGCTGTTCTGACTCCACAGGAGATTGAATCGTTGCTTCAAACCATCAAGGCCCTGCGTGACGGCGGAAAGACCATCATCCTCATCACCCACAAGCTCGATGAGATCAAGCGAATCGCCGACCGCTGTGCAATTCTCTGCAAAGGAAAGCTCGTCGATGTCTTGGATGTCGCCACCACCTCGATTCAGCACATGTCGGCTTTGATGGTCGGCCGCGATGTCTCATTCACCTTGGAGAAAGAGGAGCATGAGAGAGGAGCCGAGGTCTTGCGGGTGGAGAATGTAAGCGTACTCTCGCTGGACCACATAACGACGGTAGACTCCGTCAGCTTCAGTGTGCATGAAGGGGAAATCTTGGCGATAGCCGGGGTTTCCGGTAACGGCCAGGTGGAAATCGCCGATGCAATAGCCGGCCTCATTCCGGTCAAGAGCGGAAACATCATTCTCTCAGGAAATGATATCACCAATGCCTCTGTTCGCAAGCGCATCGAGGCAGGGCTGAGTTACATCCCCGAGGACCGCCATGCCGTCGGCTTGATCCTCGACTTCCCCCTCAAGGAAAACCTCTGCCTAAAGCAGTATTACCGCCCTCCTTACAGCAATGAACGGGGAATATTGCAGCATGAGGCGATGGCCGAGTTGGGCAGGTCCTTGATCGAGGAGTTCGATATCAGGACCAGCAAGGGAAACGACACCCTGGTACGGAGCATGAGCGGGGGCAACCAGCAGAAGGCGATCATCGCTCGGGAGATCAATCTTGATTCCAAGCTGATCATATTCGTCCAGCCCACAAGAGGCTTGGATGTCGGTGCCATAGAGTCAATCCACATGCGCATCAACAAGCTGCGCAGCGAAGGGAAAGCCATCCTGCTGATCTCCTTGGAACTCGATGAGATCATGCAACTGTCCGATACCATTTTGGTCATGTACAACGGCAAGGTGCAGACCATCAAGCGAGCGAATGAACTGACAAAACTTCAGGTCGGTGAATACATGATGGGGGTGCATGTTGAAAAGAACTAGCCTTCTTAAGCGATTGTTCATCCTTTGCTGCGGCAAGGGCAGGCACCAGCTGCTGCGCACATCGCTGTTTTGCATTTTCCTCAGCCTGCTTGCAGGGACCATCCTGCTGCTGTTGTTGGACAAGAACCCCCTTGAAGCGTATACGAGCATTCTTCAGGGAGCCGGCATACTTCCCAAAGGCCGCTATGCAGGCAGGAAGAGCCAGCTGACAGACTTCATGAGCCTGCTCAACTACACCACCCCCATGGTGTTTGCAGCCCTTTCTGTCGCCGTTGCACTGAAGTGCGGAATTTTCAATATTTGTGTCTCGGGCATCATGGTCTTTTCCGGTTTCATGGCCACGGTGTTTGTCGGGTATTCCAACCTCGACCCCATTCTTGCAAAAGTTCTGGTTGTCCTCATCGGTGCCTTGTCAGGTGCGCTGGTCGGCATCCTGATCGGCTATCTCAAGCATCGCTTCAATATGAACGAAGTGGTTGTAGCCATCATGCTCAATTACATCATCAGCTATGTGGTGAGTTTCTTCATCCAGACCCGGTTCATCGACCCGATCACCCGCCAATCGGTTGCAGTCGGGCAGAATGCCCGTCTGACGCTCTTCGACCATCCGGTGGGCAATCTCAAGATGGAGATAGCCTTGGTATTTCCGCTTGCCCTGCTCGCGGTCTTTGCCATCAAGTTCATGCTCGACCGAACCCGGTTCGGTTTCGAGTTGAAGGCTGTAGGAAGCAACAGCAAGGCCAGCAAATATGCCGGAATCCATGTGGGAAAAGCAGTAGTGTTCACCATGCTCATCAGCGGCTCATTGGCGGGTCTTGCCGGGGTTTCCTACTACCTGGGAAGCAACGCCTCCATACAGCCCAGGGTGCTCCCCTCCCTGGGATTCGATGCAATCGCAGTGGCCCTATTGGGAAACACCACCACCATAGGCAGTTTTTTTGCCTCGTTGTTGGTCATGGTTTTCGATTGCGGCACCACCTACATGTCATCGCGCATGCAGGTGCTTCGTGAAATTGCTGCCCTGATCATCAGCATCCTGCTGCTCTTCAGTGCCATCGGCATCTTCTTTCGGAACCTTGCCGATCGATACCAACAGGAAGCAGAGGCGGTTTGAACGTATGAATACTATCATCATTGAAGGACTTTCTTTCTCGCTCCCCCTCTTCATCATCGCCATCGGCGGCATCTACAGTGAAGGAAGCGGTATCACCAATCTGGCTTTGGAAGGCTTGCTGGGCTTTGGGGCTTTCTTCGGGGGTCTCAGCTATGCAGTGCTCAGCAGGAGTTTCACAGGCGATCCTACCACACTGATCTACGCCTCGCTGGGCTTTGCCATGATCGGCGGAGCCTTGCTCGCCCTCTTGCACGCCCTGATGTGCATCAAGTTCAAGGCAAACCAGGTCATCAGCGGGGTGGTCATCAACATGCTCAGCGTCGCGCTTACCGCTTTTTTGGCCAATCAAATCAATGCATCATTTTTCGGACAACCTTCGAACAAGTTCTTGTTGGAAGTCTTCCCCAAAACTACCATCCCCCTGCTCTCCAACATTCCGATTCTGGGCGCAGTGTTCACCGATTTCTATACCTTTGAATTGATTATCGTCATAGTCGCCCTTTTCATGGCCTACCTACTCTACAAAACGCCGACCGGTATGCATATCCGCGCATGCGGGGACAATCCTCATGCCCTGGCGGCAGCCGGAGGAAACGTCCAGAAGGTTCGTTTCTGGTCGGTCATCGCCAGCGGCGCACTCTCGGGGCTTGGCGGCATGTGCTTTGCCTACTCGATTTCAACCACCTTCTCTCCCAACATCTACATGGGCTTCGGCTACTTGGCCATTGCCGCCTATATATTCGGCTCTTGGAAAATCGGGCCCACCTTCCTTGCCTGCATCCTGTTCGGCTTCGCCCGCAGCGGCGGCTACGTCTTGGTGCAAAAGCTCAAACTGCCTTCGTCGTATGGTGATCTGGTACTCACCCTGCCCTACATCGTTACCTTGGTGTTGCTGCTCTTCTTCTCATCGGCCAACAAGCCGCCTCGAGCACTCGGCGAGGTATACGACCAAGCAAAGCGGTAAGAGATCCCTCTTGCAAGAATCGATAAGGCAGAGCATGCTGATATAAGGAGGGATGCGTATGAACAATGAGATTCGCCTGGATGCCATCAACGAAGCAATCGGGGAAGTTGCTACCGATATCGCCCAAGCCTATGCGGAGTTCGGGGATCTGATCAGCATATACTTGGGGCAAACCTCCTCGACGTTGCAGTTGCGCCTGTTCAGGCCGCTTGCCTTGGAGACCTCGCTGTATTTGTGTTTTCTTCTGTCCAAGGTGGATAGCCAGTTGGCAGCCTTGGTGAGCGATGATGCAAAGGCTTATGCAACCGAGCTTGGCAGACAAGCAGAGACATTCGTCAAGGAGAGCCTGCTCGCATATGAGCATAGTCAGGACGCGCTTGCTCTCTTCATCCAGCGTTGTCAGGATGTAGTCGGAGGGGATGCATTGTGGTTGAGCACCCAGAGACAGGATGCCCAACCCCGCTTTTCCATCAATGATAAAGGTTATGTAGCAATCCATAAAGGGGCACAACGATTGGAAAGCCTGATGAATATTCTCTAGTACGACATCAAGAGTGCCTCTACCACGGTGTCTCTTCCTGCAAGGATGTCATCCACTGTCCTCTCTATGACCAAGTCGGGCATCAAAGGACCCGATGGGTGGTTTTCATCCAACACAAATTGCTTGGTTGAGTAGGATACAGGAATCTTGCTGTTCGGCAGAAAGAAATTGTCGGTCTCCCCATAGTGGTTCACACTGCCTCCGCTCGGACCGCCGACCAGTCGTGCATTCGTCCGTTTCTTGAAATGCATCGCATTCATCAGAGCCGAGGAGAACGTCCCTTCGCCAATCAATACATCAATGGAGAATCCTTTTTCAGCCTGACGGGAGCCAAGGCCGTCCACCAACGGCTCCAGCAGTTGGGAGTCGCCTCCGCTGTTGTACCTTAAGTCGATCATGATATGGGTGATCGGAGCCGAATCTACAACATCGAGAATCTCCTGGATGAAGGCTTGGAGAGGATAGTCCTCATAGGACATGCACACATTGTATTGGATGAAGAGCGTATTGCTCTCTTCAAGCAGAAGAGCCCGGTACGGAGCATTGTTCGGCCCTGTTTCAGGATGCTTCTGATACCAAGTTGCAAAGCTCAACATCCCATACTCCTTGGCAGGAACAGGGGTCAAGGAGATGGTATGCTCCTCACCGGTGGAACGCTCTCTGACAGTGAGAGTCACCGGCTGCAGTGGGGATTCTGCGATACCTGCAGAGGTGTACAGGTTGGTCAGGTTGAGCTGTTGGGAGAGGTAATAGCGAAGCCATACCTCATTGTCGTGACTGAAAAACGGGGCAACGAGCGCTTCCATTTCCTGCATGGGAAAGCCGTTGATGGCGATGACTTGGCCGCCAACCAAAGCAGCATGCGTTCGTTCTACAACACTGAGTCTCCACTCCCCTTCAACATAGGAGAACTGGGCGGGTATTGCCGAAAGCCCATCGATGATCTCTTGGGTGAAGCCGACTGCGGTATGGGAATCCTTGGCCATGGCTGCCAATCGCCTGAGGGTGAAATAGAAGTCCGAATCCCCCAACTTCCCTGCTTCTTCCATCGCTGCCCGATAGGCTTTGCCCAGCTCAGCTTTCGAAGTCTCATGGTAGAAATCTACATGGAGCTTGGGAAGCTGTTCATAAATATAAGCAATGTCTGCTTGCTTGGGATTGCTGTCTTTTAGGCCGGTGGTGCAGCCACCAAGGAAGACCAGGGCGGCGGCAACCAACAGGAGTATGCCAAAACGGGTATGTTTCATAGACAGGAGTATAGCACATGAGGAGCTTCTGTCATAGGAAACAAGACGATTTGATACTGCACATCAGTCTCACCAAACCATTACAGGGTAATGGTAGTGGATACCCTTATGCCTACATCAGTTACCTGAAGGATAGGAGAAACCGCCAAGCTCATCTGCAGAGCATCGTTTCCATCCTTGGTAACTTTCAGTCCGTTGCGGAGAGTCTTGTTGTACCTCGCTCCATAGGGAATCGGCAGTATTGCTTGGATGAGTCGCTCAGCAGCTAAAAAGATTGCCCCAACAGCCATGGTTTGCACGGCAAAATCCTGCAAGGGGTCTTCAAAGGAGGAAGAGCTTCCACCAAAGACCTGAACGAAAAATAGGTCGATCAAAAAGGTCCCTAAGCCTATACCGATGGTGGTTGCTGCAGTCCAGTCGGCAATTTGCCCGAAGAGCTGGCCGCCGAGGTCGCCTTGCAGCTTCGATCCTTTGCCGAATCCGGCCAACAAGTTCTTGAAAGCCGGCCAGGCTATCGAAACTTGGGCTTGTTCATAGAGAGCCGACCGTTGTTCAAACGTCAATTGAGAAAAATCATGGTCCTTGAATGTTCTCTTCAAGGCTCCCAAGGTCGAGCCGCCAAGATACACACGCTCTCCATCGATTTCAACGGGTATGCCATCTTCAGTATTCAATGCATCCAATCCTGTTCCCACCAACGATATCAAGAGATTTTGGGCAGAGAGCGGCACAACCAGCACAAGCAAAACCACGAGACAGATGAGAAAGCGCTTCATTTCGAGACTCCTTGTTACATTTTTAGCAGTATAGCACAGTTTTTCCAATATCAAGGCGAATGGAGTGTATGCATTGCTTGGTGAATTCACAGGTGTTCAGTCTCCTTTTCAAATCTGAAAATGCAGGGATTTTGTCCTTCTTTATCAGGAACACTATACTTAATCCCTATGCTTCACCTTGGTTTTTCAAGCCTGTAGTTCTCGGTTTTTGTAGTGCTAACTACTTGACTATAGGATAGTTATACCTAATAAATGAAGAATAAGGAGTCAACTATGAACAGGCATGAACACGTAAAGGGAATAACCCTACTCGTGCTTTCAGCCCTGTTGCTGTTGCTGTTCTTAACCTCCTGCTCGCACACACAACAAGAGACTGATCCAGCACTGCTGTACTCACCAACTTTCTCAAAGTTGGCGACGTCTCCCCTTTCCCTCCAAAGCGATGCAACTGGGTATGACAGGGAATACGAAGTCTTGGGCGTTGAGCAATTCTCCACTTCAAATCGAGGACCTGCCCTTGGATTCTCGTTGGGACCGGCGGGCTCTTTTCCTACCGAGAGTGGAGACTCTTGGATTACAGGAACACATCCCGGCGGTCAAATGTACATCGACTTCTATAAGACGAACCCTGCAGCTTTGCATCTTCGTCCCTATGGCCGGTACGAAGTAAGCTACAACTACAGAGTATTGGAAGCTTCCAGGGAGGGGTTTGAAACCATCTTCTTCTCCTCCACCGGGGCAAACAGGAATGACTGGGTTGAACAAAGCATCTATTTCAATGAGCCGGCCGGCAGCAGTGGAAGGGCAAGTTTTACTGCTGTCTTGAAGCAGTATGATGATTATCAACTGCTGATGAATCTGATCAGCAACGGCTCCATTGCTGTTACTGACATCCAAATCAAGGATCTGGACACCGGTCTAATCGTAACAAAAGAGGATGGGCAGTCGGTGGTGCATACCCATTCACCAATGCTTCACAGCGAGGGTAATTCCACCATCGTCCCAACAAACACCGGCTACAGCCTCCAGACGGATGGGTTTGCAAAGCTTTGGACAAACACGCAATTGGTAGTGCTGCCTTCCAATACGAACATCATTCTCGATTTCGACTACAAGGTGTTGGACAACCCCAAGCAAGAGGAGCATGTCGGATGGGTGCGTCTTTACTCGGGAAGCAAGCCGCACCTTGTGCGCCAAGCCATATCGATTCCCGGCCATCAGGTGCAGGAAGGCCACTATACCGGGGCAGTGAAAACTGGTTCGGACAACGACATCTACATTCTTGAGGTTGCTTTCAACCAAGAGGTAAAGCTGCAAGTAAGCAATATTCGGCTCTCAAAACAAGTTACCGTTGCCCAGTCGCTCGAGCAACATCCTGCACAAAAGCTGAGTGAGGCCAACTTTCCCCGGTTGGGAAATAATTTTCTTTCATTCGGAGAATGGGTTGCCCATGACGGCGGTGGGTCTGCACAAGGACCTGGGCCGTTGATCAATCTGTTTGAGCTTGAAAAACAGTTGGCGCTCAGCGACATAATCATCGGCCTCAACCCCTTCTATCTGTACAACGACCCGGCTGTCTCAAAACGCCTGAAACAGTTCAATCCAAACATTGTCCTGCTTCCATCTGCACAGACGCACACCATCGCCCTCTCCCAGGATATGCGAAACATGCCTTCTACAACGATGATGACGGCAGAGAATGAGTATGCGCAAGGCATATCCAAGGATTGGTTTTTAACTACTTCAAAAGGGCAGGTGGTAAACGACAATGAGGAATATGCACAAATACCCCTCAATATTTCAGCGTTCTGTCCATACAACGACAAAGGCCGGACGTTCCTCCAATATTGGACAGAGTCCATCATGAACCAAAAGCTGAAGGATGGCACGTGGGAGGGTGTGTTCCTGGAGGAAGCACTTACGTTGGGCAACTGGAGAATACCCGACATACGTACCAAGAAACGCGTGGATGCAGACTACAACCGCAACTTCAAGAAGGATGAGAGTCCACAGTGGATAACCGAGATGACCGCAGCTGCAACCCTAGCAATGCTCAGAAGCATCCGTGAACAGGTAGGTTGGGATGAGATGATCATCACCGGCAATGAACTCAACCCCACAATCGCTCCGTTCACCAATGGTTCGGTCATACAGAATTTCAACTCTATGTGGTATATCGATTATGACCAGAACAATTTCAACGAGAGCCAATGGGGCAAGTTTCTCGATTCTTATCAGAAGGTGCAGCACCTCTACCATGCACCTTCGGCTATCATTCTAGAAGGCACGCCGGTGTACAAGGATTGGATCCTGCCGGTTGACAAGCGGGAGGCGACAGAGTCGGATTTGGCATTCCATCGCTTCGCTTTGGGTACGGCCCTGCTTACCGATGCTTTCTATGAGTTCGCCCTCGTCGATGGGAGAAGCGCACCCTTCATCTTCGATGAGATGCTGGTCGACACACACGGTGTCAGTACTTCTGATGCTGCCAACAAAGGCTGGCTTGGTAAACCGCTTGCTCCAAGCGAGCACCTGATTCTCAACAAGGAAGAGGTATATCAACAAACCAAGCCGATAATCTTGGGAAACCGCTCTACCAAATGGTTCAATTTGTATGAGGGTGGAAACAAGACAGCAGAGAGCAGACAGATGCTGATCGAGTTCGACTGGAAGATTCTTACCACCTGCACCGACTACCCGACAGTGAGCTTTGCCGTCAATGATGAGTGGATGGGAAACTATGATTTTGGTGCAAACATGGCCTCTGAGAGCGGCAGCGCTTCCTACCATACCACCGTTAAGGCAAAAGGATCTGTCATGTACCACCTCAATGTCCCCAAATTCGGCAGTGTAGAGCTTTCCAACCTCAGGATTTCCTTTGCCGACTGCGGCTTGCATCGACGTGATTTCGAACACGGAATCGTTTTGGTAAATGCCTCGAACGAGAAGAAGACACTCACGCTCCAGGAAATCAAGGGCAGCTTGAACCGGACCAACATCAGACGCATCAAAGGACGCTCTGATGTACAGACCAATTCAGGAGCTCAGGTGACCGGTCCCTTGGTTCTCAAGGCCCACGATGCAATCGTATTGCTTGCGGACTGATCAGCATGTGGGCGGGCGGCAAATTGCCGCCTGTCCACTGTAATCCCACATGTACAGGAGTTGTTGGAATGAAAGGACAACGAATCCTATTTCTGCTGGTTGGGCTGGGCTTTGGGATGTTGCACCTTGGGGCACAAGAGAGTCTTGTCTACCGGCAGACCTTCGATACCAATAAGGTGTATTGGCCGATTGATGACAACTTCAGGATTGTCGACGGGAAGTATGTGCTGTATCAAGAGAACCAAGAGCTCTATGCATATCTCGACCTCCCTTCCAAGGACGGCTCCTTCCAGCTCGATACCAATTTTATCTCTGGAAAAGATACTGCCGGCTACGGCCTGCTGTTCAGACTGCAGGACCCGTACAATTTCTATTTCTTCTTCATTGTGGGACAAGGCTATTACCTTGCAGGCAAGGCCGTCGACCGTCAAGGAACAAACTTTTGTCCATGGACCTCTACCGATATCATCAACAAACAGGCGGAGAACTCGTTGAAAGTCACCTACCAGGATCAGAACCTTACCTATCTGATCAATGGAAGGGAGGTGTTTTCCTATCAAGATTCAAGCTTTTCAGCAGGTGGCATCGGCCTGTACACCCAAGGCGGGTTGCGGGTCGGGTTTGACAACCTCCATGTGTGGGAGAGAACTGCATCAGCAGAGTAAATACTGCGCTTGCTTGGATTGCTGGTCGTCAAAATACAGCGTTCTGGTATACGTGATATGCGCATGCTGCATCGTCAGTTCCAAAAAGAGCAGAAAAATGCCGATATCGATGCTTTGGTAATAGGGAACCAAGGAGACAGGGATGATGCCGCGCTTACGAACAATCCGATATACATCCAAGAGATTCCCTTCTTGTTTCACCAGCCATGGCTGGGTGTTGCAGGCACTAGGGGCCATACGCACTACGGGGGAGAGGGAATGGGGGTCCTCCCCTTCCCAGATGTCCTTGGCATCCAATCGGTTCAGCATGGAGTCTTTCGTACGAAAGCAACCCCCATCCTGATTGGCTATGCACAGCATGCAGACGAAGTGCAAACCCTCATACTCGCGTTCTTTCGGCCTGCCCATCCCATACCAGCAGGCACCGATGTTTTCATTGGTTAAAAAAAGATCGAGTTGTTCTCCCAAGTAGCCGATATTCTGCAGGTATCCGTTCTTGCGTTCGCTGTAGAACAGCAGAGCATACTCTCCCTGCCTGCAAGTAGTCTGATTGATGGGAACAATGCGCAATGCCGTTCGAATATCAGGGACCAGCCTCTGAAGGGTGGAACTGTACGCTTCTATTCCTGCCAGCTGGTCGTTGGTGATAGGTGAAAAAGGTTTTACAAACCGATGAAAGGATTTTCGTCTGAAAAGCTGTTCATAGAGTTCCTGCATGGCGTTGTCTCCTGCGCATGATATACCATGAAGAGAACGTCAAATACAGATACGTATGAAATTTTCCTGAATTCTTGTTATTTTTCTTGACCATAAGCTATATCTCTTTATACTGTCTTCACCATGCGGCAAAGCCTGTTGCAACCTAGTGCCAAACGAATATTCCTCTTGCTTTGCCTGCTGTTGATGCTTCCAGGTATTGCCATCCATGCATCACCGCTTACGGTGCAAAGCATGACACTCGGACTGGGAAGCCACGACTCGATCGTCAAGGAACAGGCTCGATCCGTCTATGCCATTCTGCAGCTTGAAAGTCCTTCCTCGGGACTTGTCATCGGGTACCGCAATCGAAACCCGGTACAGGATATTTCATTGCGAGCCACCCGAGAGATTTCCAACACCTTTGCCTTGGTTTCCAACCTGCATACATCCTTGGGAACAGCCGATGCCGTCCTGATCGATCTTGTGGTCGGCTATGAACACGGTTTCACACACAAGGGTTTCTTCTTTTCCTATGGATTGGGCCTCCAGGCCAGTGCTTCATTTCTCCCTGTTCTCGAGCTTCCACTGTTCAACGCAAGCCCCTATCTTGCAGCCAAGCTGGGCTATTCCTGCCAAGATCGTTTCAAGCTTGTCCTCTCTAGCACCACCAACACCTTGTTCGATTATGCTTGTCAGTCCATCAGTCCCATCTTAGGCTCGGACCTTGCTGTTGCCATCAGTGACGAGTTGGAAGCGGGTGCAAGCTTCTTCATGCAACTTTCCGATGTAAGCCCTGAGGCGGTACTGATAGTTTCCAAGGAGGTACTTGTTTATGCCACATACAAACCAAGGAACTAGAAAACTTTTCCAGCTGTGCCTGCTTCTTGCAAGCCTTCTGCTTTTTCCAAGTTGTTCAGAAAATTTGTTGTCGAGAATTGAATTCAACCATCCAGGCGGATCGTTCAACCAGGCGATCGACCCAACCGAAGCAAGAACTTCCTTCTCGTTCCTGGTTCTCAGCGACCTCCACTATGGCAGAACCGAGGACGGAGTCTATTATGAATTCGATGCATTCGATGCATGGCTGGACGACTATCCTGATCCGCTTGCCTTTGCCCTGCACCTTGGCGATGGTACTGCCTATTCGCTGGAGTCGGAGTATCGAGACTATGGCTCTTTTATGCAAGGCTTGGGTTTGGATGCACATGCAGTGCCGGGCAACCATGATGTGCGGGGCGACGGCAGGAAGCTGTTCGCCCAATACATACACCCTCTTACAGCCCGCCGCTTCAGCTATAACGGCATATCCTTCTACCTGTTGGACACGGGCAATGCCAGCTTGGGCAAAGTGCAGTTGGACAACCTAATGGATGCTGCGGCCTCTGATCCCAATCCCAAGATTTTCTGCGGCCATATTCCTCTCTATGGAGGTGCGGACATGTTCTATTTCTCCCTGAAGGATCCGCATGAACGAGCACTCTTGGTCGATACCATGGTCAAGAACAAGGTCGGCCTCTACCTGGGAGGCCATCTGCATCTCACCCACAAGATGTATCACTATACCGATACAACCCATGAGTTCGTAAGCGAGTCGTTCCATGGCCGTACCGGCTTGTTTGAGAACACCCTGCCCGTCTGGTATGTGTTCAGCTACGATGCGGTGAGCAACAGCATCACCATCAAGAGGTATGCTGTAGAGCGTAATGATACTATCAGCGAGTCAACCCTATCGACGCTGCTTCTTCCCTGATCCTTTGACAAGCTGCATCCTCTTTGTATGAGTGCCGGTGCCTTCAGGTGAAAGCACCGGCAAATACTAAAAGTCTCTCATCGTCTTGCCATCATGTCATGCAGGCCGCCGCCGTTCTCCACATTGGTGAAACCCATCTGCTTGAGCATGCGCATGCCGTAGCTGGAACGTGCTCCCGAGGCGCAGTAGATCAGAATCTCACGATTCTTGTCCTCTATCGTCTCTGCCCACTCGACAAGACTGTCCAATCCTACATTGATCGCACCCGGATAGGCTCCCATGGCGAACTCCATCGGGGTTCGGACATCGAGGATGATCGGGCCGTGCTCATCGGTTTCACAGGCAGGTTCTGCAGCCAAACCATCCGAGGCATCCTCTCTTCTCTCGTGGACGGTTTTTCTTTCAATCGGGAACAGGCCGACACTCAGATGCTCAAACCCTACAGCCCGAGCCTGCCGCTCCAAGCTAAGGTATCCGCCGCTGAGGTTGTAGACCTTCTCAAATCCTGCTCCCTTGAGCATCCTGAGGGCGACATGTCCTTTTTGGCCGTCATCGGTGATCAGGACAATGGCATGCTCCTTGGGGATGCGGCCAAGATTCTCCCTGAGGACGTTCTGGCTGAGGTTGTTCGAGCCTCGCAGGTTTGCCTTTGCATAGCTGATCGGATCGCGCAGGTCGATGGCGATCGGAGATTGCTCGAGTACAAACTGCTCAAAGTCCTGGGCAAGAATGGCGGGACTGAAACCGGTTTGCTTGTTGACAGCGGTAAAAGCAGCCATATTCACCGGCCCGTTGGGCGAGTTGAACGGAGGTGCATACGCGAGGTCCAATTCTGTAAGGTCGTCGATGGTCAACTCTCCTGCAATGGCAGTTGCCAAGACATCGATGCGCTTGTCAACGCCCACCTTTCCTCCAACCTGGGCTCCAAGGACTTTGCCGGTTGCCTTGTCCCAGATGAGCATCAGGCTCACTTTCTCCGATCCAGGGTAGTATGCGGTGTGGCTGACCTTGTGTACGACAACGGCATCAGCGTCGAAGCCGGCATCCTTGGCTGCCTTGAGGCTGAGCCCGGTCGAGCCTGCCGCAACTTCAAAGACTTTCACGATCGAGGTACCCAGCGCTCCCTTGTAAACACGGTTGCCGCCGAGTGCATTTTCTGCAGCAATCCTGCCCTGCCTGTTGGCAGGCCCAGCCAGGGGAAGCCGTACCAATTTGCCTGAAACAGTTTGATGGATTTCTACCATGTCCCCGGCAGCATAGATGGACGGGTCACTGGTTCGCAGGTTTTCATCCACCTTCAGGCCTCCGCAGGATCCAAGTTCAAGGTTTGCATCCTTTGCCAGTTGCAACGTAGGTCGTACACCGACCGAGAGCAGGACAAAATCGGTATCTACTACTGTCCCGTCGCTCAGTCGAACACAGCTGTCCTCTACCGCTTGCAACGACTTGCCCAGCTTGAGCTTTACGCCATAGTCCTGTAGTTCCTTGGTAAGCAAGCCTGCAAACTCACCCTCCATAGCAGCCATGACTTGGTCGGCCATCTCCACCAACGTAACCGCAACGCCTCGCTTGGTCAGGGCCTCGACCATCTCCAGGCCGATGAAACCACCACCAACGACAACAGCCTTCTTTGGTTCATGTTCGGTGATGTATCTATCCATCCGGTCCATGTCATCGAGGGTCCACAGCTGAAATACATGGCTCTTGTCCACCCCGGGAAGCGGTGGGACGATAGGTTTGCCGCCTTGGGCAAGAATCAGTGCATCGTATGAAAAGTGTGTTTCTTCACCTGTCTGGGTGTTGCGTGCTTTGACTTGTTTATTCTCTCGGTCGATGGACAGTGCCTGGGTATGGGTATGGACCTTGATCCGGTACTGGTCATGGAAGGTCTCTTCACTTGCCAAGATCAACGACGACCGGTACGCAATGTCTCTTCCCAAGTAATACGGAAGCCCGCAGTTGGCGAATGAAACATCAGCTCCAGCTTCCAACAACGTGATAGTGACATCGTTGTCCAGTCTTCGTGCCCTGGCGGCAGCAGTGGCACCAGCTGCAACCCCACCGATTATTACAAGATTTTTCATCTGTTTCTCCTCTGATAACGTTGAGAATATAGTATATTTACTTGCTAGTGGCAAGTATTTATCAAAGGTATTTTCCGCCTATTGTAGAAGAGTGATGCCAAGGTATGCTGTCAGACTTTTTGCAGTATGTTCAACTCATTTTTGCGACACCGTTACCGAGCATCTCACACCCAAGGATACTCTGTACGTTTCCAGAGGGTTGCAATTGCATGCGACCATGCTATATTCATGATTCTATGGAAATCTTAAAGAACCCCAGCTTGGCCAAGCCCTTGTTCATGGGAAAGAACAGCCCCTTCTTCGATGCATGCCTGTACAGCGGCATGGGCTCTGTGTATGCAGACAGGTCCAAGAAGCCCAAGAGCGCAATAGCCCTTATTGGTGACTTTGCTATGTTGGGAGGACAACCATCCGAGGCTTTGCTCAAACGTTTCTTAACGTTTCGATCCGAAGCATACCTAATTCTCGTGGGTCCCGACCAACAGTGGAACAAGCTCATTGAAATTGTCTTCAACAGCCGAGCAAAAGCCTTCACACGCTACGCCCTGAAAAAGAATGAGCACAGTTTTGATGAAGCTACCCTGAAAAAAAGTGTTGATTCGCTGAAGAATGGCTTTGTGTTACAACCCATTGATGAATGGTTATGCCATAGGTGCCTCAGTGAGAGTTGGTCAAAGGATTTGGTCGCATTGTTTACCAACTATGCGCAGTACGCTGAACACGGTCGAGGCTTTTGTGTGCTCAAGGATGGGAACATTGTCAGCGGCGCCTCATCGTATTACTACTATGAAAAGGGAATCGAAGTTGAGGTTGATACCCATCCTGATTATAGAGCGCAGGGATTGGCTACCGCCTGCTGTGCCCAGCTCATCCAGAGCTGCATGCAACAAGGTATCTTCCCCTCCTGGGACGCCCATACAACCACTTCCCTGCACCTGGCTCTTAATCTGGGGTACCATTTTGACTATGCATACACTGCGTATGAGATCAACGGCTGACCACTCGTTTTGATTGCGCTAGGTTCTGATAACACTTGTTCGGCAACAAAAATGCATTTGCCTTGCTTTTAGAGAATCTTCGGCGATACTATCAAGAACAGTGAGAACACACAAAACCAAGTATCAAATGAGGCTCTTGCAAAATAGCAAATGCTTGATATTTTCATTCTTCTGAGCTACTTGAGGCAGCTTCAGAAGCCCAGCCCAGATGAAAACAAGCATGTAATTTGAAGATTTGTATAGAAATGGACCTGACAATCCTTTATAA
>JAAZAT010000132.1 GCA_012514185.1 Spirochaetales bacterium
ACCTGCGTCTTCTGATCAGGGAGACCGCCCTATGAAGGATGTTTTGAAAGCCTTGCGCCATCGACATCTTGATCGCAACAAGAGTGTCCTGCTCTCCACCGTCAGCGGGGTGGCATCGACTAAACCTGCCTTGCTCACCTATTTCGACACCAAGGTGCCGAGTATCGGCATCATCACGACCAAGAGTTTTCAGGTCGAAGTGAACCCCGGCAACCGCGAACCGGTCATCTGTGAGACCGAGCGGGGCAACTTTGGAAACTCGGTCGGGCTGCGCAATCCCGGGATGGAGCAGGCATTGTACGAGCTACGAAAGCTCAGGGCAGAGCATGCGTTCAATGCATGCTTGAATGTTTCGCTCTCGGCTGACAGCATCGAGGATTTCATCACCTTGGTGAAGGCCTTCGACGAGGTTGCCGATCTGGTTGAATTGAACTTCTCCTGTCCGCATGCCTCAGCCGGATATGGTGCTTCCATCGGCTGCGACCAGGCGATTGCAGCTGAATATGTGCGTTCAATCAAACAAGCCACTTCATCCTGCAAGGCCCCCTTGTTCGTCAAGTTGACTCCCAACGTCCAGGATATCGGCTCGATTGCCAAAGCAGTGATGGATGCCGGTGCCGATGGCTTGGTGGCCATAAACACCGTCGGACCCATCGTGCACATCGATCCGGCCAGTGGAACGCCTATCCTACAAAACAAGCTGGGAGGTAAGGGAGGCTGCAGTGGCCGGCAGGTTTTTGCGACCGCCCTGGAGGCCGTCAAGGCCATCCGCTTTGCCTGCGGCGATGATATTCCGGTTATTGGAATGGGCGGAGTCAGTGAAGGCCGCGAGGCTGCGCTCCTGATCGAGGCGGGAGCCGATGCCGTAGGCATAGGGTCGGCCTTGGGTACGGTGGACCAAAGAGACTGGCCTGCCTACCTGGCATCAGTCAAGGCGGAGGCAGAAGCTTTGTTGCAGTCCAGGAAAGAGTATGTCAGCCCCTCTTCCGTCTCCTTTCTCATCAATGAACGCCAGATGGCTTATGAGAAGCATGTGGTGACCGACTTCAAGCAATATGGCAAGGATACAGTGATCATTGAGCTGGATGGCAGGCTCGACTGCCAGGCCGGCCAGTTCGCGTTTTTATGGCTGCCCATGGTAGGAGAGAAACCTTTCTCGGTGGCACACAATGAGCCGTTGACCTTCATCATCAAGAAGCGGGGCCCGTTCTCGGAAGCCCTTTGCAACCTGGGCGTAGGATCGGAGCTGTATGTGAGAGGCTTGTACGGGGCACAGTTGGAGAATACTCCAACCAAGCAAGCCCTTTTGATAGCAGGAGGTACTGGAGTTGCCGTGCTGCCGTCTCTTGCTTCCCAGTTGAAAGAGCAGGGAACTGAGATGACCATTCTCATCGGAACCAGCGAGGATGTGGCGGGAAAAGCCCTGCTTGAAGATGAACTGAGTGCTTTCGGTTCGTTTACCTGCATCGCTGACGCCGGACGACCTGGTCGGGTCCTCGATCTGCTCGATACCATCGAGCTCGACAGACAAACAGCGTGTTATCTTGTAGGTCCTGAGATTTTCATGGCCATAGCAAGCCGAAAGCTGTTGGGAAGGAACATCGCTGAAGAGAACCTCTATCTGTCGATGGAACGGATGACCTTGTGTGGTATCGGCATGTGCGGTGAGTGTGCCTGCGGCGATCGGCTGACCTGCCGTTGGGGAACCTTCATGCGCTATGACTACCTGAAGCAGGAAGCAAGTGAGTTGCTGGCCTATGATTGATCCTCATGTACACCTCAGGGACTGGAATCAGGCAGACAAGGAGACCTTGCAACACGGGATGGAGGTCGCCCTTCGATGCGGGATCGACGAGGTGTTCGACATGCCCAATACAAGTCCCCCGCTTACAACCGAGGCCGCCATCCTGAAACGCCTTGAGGATGCCGATCGATGCCAGACGGGCGTACGCTACCACCTATGGGCCGGGGTGACCTCGGAGCCAAGGCAGGTCGAAAGCATCGCCAAGCTTGCCAAAGAGCTTTTTCCCTCCGTGATCGGGTTGAAATTGTTTGCCGGCCACTCAACCGGCAACATGGGACTGGTCGAAGTGGAGATGCAACGCAGGGTGTACGAAATCCTGGCTGAAGCGGGGTACGAAGGAATGGTGGCATTGCATTGCGAGAAGGAGTCCCTGCTCAAACCAGCCTTGGAGGATGCCCGCGATTTCTCCAGCCATAGCCTGGCCAGGCCTGTCGAAGCTGAGGTTTCCTCCGTACGTGACCAGATTCGGCTCTCTGGCGAGGCCGGATTCAAAGGGCATCTGCACATCTGCCACCTCAGCAGCATCGAGGCGCTGGGCATCATCGAAGAGGCCAAGCGTGAAGGCAGGCGCATCAGCCTGGCTGTCACTCCACACCATGCATTGCTCTGCAGCAAGGATGCCAAGGACCATGGCCTGTATGCAAAGATGAATCCACCGCTTCGCAGCGAAACCGAGCGGAGCTCGTTGTTCGCCGCTCTTCTCGAGGGAAGGGTGGACTGGATCGAGACCGATCATGCTCCGCACACCCTCCTGGACAAGGAAGGCGGAGCAAGTGGGATTCCCGGCTTCAGCGGCTTGCTTCTGCTGGTAAAGCACTTGATTGAACAGGGGGCCCAGAGCTCGTTGCTCACCCGGCTGCTGGGAGAAAGGGTCTTGCAGGTTGCAGGCCTGCCTGAACGGGAAATCAGCATTCCCGCCTATGATCAGCTCTCCAGCCTCTCTCTTGCTGCTGCACATGCATATCCGTACGACAGCTTTGCGATGTTGCGATTGCGTTAGCACCAGCCCTCTTGTATACTACTGCAGTCGGGAGGGCGACTTGATAGATCTTCGTAAACATTCGAGCAGGCACCTGGAAACAAAACTCATTCTGCCGATTCCTGAGACAAAACGATATGAACGGGAAATTCACTACTACCTGTTCTCACCGCCTCAGTTGTATGTGAACAAGAACACCTACAGCGAGGAGCGGTTGTTGCATAAATTCCAGAGTCATGGACGGTATTCCTCTCCGGAAATTACGCTGGAAGAGCTGTTGGATATAAACAACAAGCTCAGCCCGCTGACCATTCTCAAGCGGTACACCGATGACTTGGTCAAGGATGTAACCAGTGTTCCCGAACGAAATGTGATCCATGAACTGCAAACCGTGGTCAATTCGGCGCGGCATGAGAACAAAGCCTGCCTTCAGGACTGCAAGGACATGGTGAAGCTGGGGATGATCAATGACCTTACGTCAACCTTGGATGCCTGGCACACCAATGCAGCCACACTCTGTTCGACCATCCGTGACCTTTTGGAAGCCATCCAAGCAAAATTCAGTCCCGACAATCGCTTGCTGCTCGCTTTTCTCTGGGCTGACGAGGCTGTCAGCCTGCTGTGTGAGAAACATGCCATCGATCTCTATATGGCTTCCAGCTCCCTGCAACAGCACATGCAGACGACTTTGACAAACCTGCTGAGTTTCTCGCGCGAGGAGATGGAGTACCGCAGTGAGCACGATTATCCAAGCGGGAGTTCGAATCCCGAAACCGTGCAGTATCGAAAGGCGGTACTGAAGAAGTGGACGCAGTCTTCTCTGTATCTGGTTCCTGAAGTTTCTCGGTGGCCCAAGCGGGTTTCTGAGATTCTAGCCGGTACGGCAGCAGGCGTTGCAATGGCCTTTGCCACCTTGACGACGATTTTTGCCGAGACCACCTTCATACGCAACAGCTTCCAATGGGCGTTCATCGTCATCATCGGTTATGTGTTCAAGGACCGGATCAAGGAGTGGTTGCGACTCTTTTTCAAGGCGGTGCTGCCGCGTATGATGGCCGATGAGATTTCAGCGTTTCTTTCGCCCAAGACGAACAAGAAAATCTGTTCCAGCCGGATTCGCCTGACCTTTGAGGATGTCGACACCCTGCCTTCCTATGTCAAGGAAATCCGCAAAGACAAAAACAACCCCTTCAGGGACATGCTCCCCAAAGAGGATGTAATCCATTATATCCGTGACCTAGCCATGCATCCTTTGACCAAGCATGCCCTGGAGCGGGAGAGTTTCCCCAGGGAGAACAACTTCACCCTGGTCACCCGCATCAGGCTTGACGATTTTCTCAAGGAGATGGACGACCCCAATGATGTTGTATTTCGGATGGACCCCAATGCAGATGAGCTTGATCAGCTCAGCAGTGAGCGGGTCTATCATCTGCATCTGATCATCCGCGAGTATTCAAAGAAAGAGGATCTGGACAACTACAGCCATTACACGGTGGTGCTCAACAAGAGCGGGATAGTCCGCATCGAGCAGATGCCGCTGGCCTAAAGCCCGATTTTCGAGCTTGCTTTGCCCATCGCCTCTATGGTGAGGGTGATGATGTGTTCCAGGGGCAGGTCGAGCATCTGTGCTCCTTGGGTGATCAGATCACGATTCACCCCGGCGGCAAATCCTTTGGAAGACCATTTCTTCTTAACCGATTTGACGCTCATGCCCTGCATGCGTTCAGGACGCATGAGTGCCGTTGCGTAGACAAGGCCGGTCAGTTCATCGATGGTGTAGAGGACTTTTTCCATGAAGTGCACAGGTTCAACATCGCTGCAAATCCCCCATCCGTGGCTGCAGACGGCATGAATGAATGCCTCATCGACATCGATTTCCTTTAACAGCTGTGGAGCTTTCTTGCAATGCTCTTCAGGAAACATCCCCCAGTCGATGTCATGCAGCAAGCCCACCAGGGACCAATATTCGGCATCGTGTCCATACTCGGTCGCAAAACGAGCCATGGTCTCTTCAACGCAAAACGCATGGTACACCAATGCCTCATTGGGATTGTACTTGCGAAGCAGCCTCTCCGCTTCTTCTCTCATAACCATACTCTTCCTCCTACAGCGGAGTATAGGCGGTTTGATTCATTTGGAAAAGGGAGAATTTTCTTTCATTCCCCCTTTATTCTTCTTCTCGGTCTATGCTAGACTATGGGCGGTGCTTGCCAGGCCGGCAAGCCATCACATGCAAGGAGGAGCCAATGTCTACGTTAGACGACGGTGGTAGTATAACACCCCTGCCTAGAAAGCCGCTCATGGCGTCCTCCTGGTACAGCTGCTAGAAAAGCCAGGTCAATCCCCTGTGGATTCGGGAGTACGCCCCAACCATCTACGGAGGAAGTATGATCACAATCAGAAAAAATCTGATGAGCCAGAATCCAGGAGATCCCATCCAGGAGGCTCCCTACACTTGGGTTGATGCACGCGACATCAACCGCGACGATATCTCCCAGCTTGAGGAGCAGTATTCGATTTCCAGTGAGTTGCTCGCAGATATCATGGACCAGGACGAACAGGCGCGCATCGAGAAAGAGGATGATTACATCGCTCTCATCGTACGTCTGCCCGCCATGGCCGATGATTGCAAGGGAATCAACCAGTATGCTGTTCCACTCGGTATTGTCTTGGTTCGCGATACTGTCATCACCATCTGCCAAAGTGACAGCATCGTTCTTGAGGATTTTGCAAAGAACCGGTACCGCCAATATCCGGTTCAGACGATGGAAGGTTTTGTCATCAGCATTCTCGGTCGTGCAGTGATGGTATACATCCGTCTGCTCAAGTACATCAACCGCCAGAAGAGCCAGGTTGAGGAGCAGCTGCACAAGAGCATCATGAACTATGAGTTGATCCAGCTGCTGCAGATCCAGAAGTCCTTGGTTTACTTCTCCACCAGTCTCACCACCAATGAGGCTCTTCTTGAGCGCCTGCAGAGAACCCCGTACTTCAAGCTGGCAGGGGAGGAGGAGCGTGACTTCCTCGATGACGTGATAACCGACAACAAGCAGGCCATTGAGATGGCGAACATCTACTCTTCAATCCTTACCGGAACGATGGATGCATTTGCCTCGGTGATCAGCAATAACATGAATGTCATCATGAAGCGGCTTACCATCATCTCAATCAGCTTGATGATTCCGACCTTTGTAACCGGATTCTATGGAATGAATGTCAATCTGCCCTTCATGAACAATCCCTTTGCCTGGATAGGCATCCTCTCCTTTTGCGCGGTGAGCGCCTTGATCGGCGGCTGGATGCTCTCGGACAGGCGCAATGAGAGGCTGGTGCAGCGCTCCTTGCTCGGGGCAAGGGAGACGGCGCGGGACAAACGGAGAAAAAAACAAAAAAAACGGTCCCTGCCCGATTGATTCACACAATTTTGTAATGCTACCATCTCCAAGTTCTTGGGAGAGTTCTTCAAAAATGGACAGCATCATACAACTCTGTTCTGCTTTCGGCGGAACGTACGCCGGTCGGTCAATGACCGACCTGGTGGCCGTATATTCAGAAATCGAGCAAAAAACCAATTCTTTTTGCACTACATACAACATTGCCTGCGGTTCAGGATGTGGAACGTGCTGTGAGCACTTCATGCCCGATATCACTGCCAGCGAAGCACGCTTGGTTGCCGCGTACCTGCTCATCATCAAGAAGGATGCTTCCTTGATTGAGAAAGTGCGCAACAGTATCGGCAACCAGGAGGGCCCTTGCCCGCTGTATCGGTTCGACTCACCCTTTCATTGTTCCGTCTATGCTGCCCGGCCTCTGATCTGCCGCCTGTTCGGAGCCTGCGCCTATCAGGGCAAGAACGGCTATGCGGTGTTCAGGCGCTGCAAGTACAATGAGGAGAAGACCATGCCCGAGCATATCGACTTTGACAGCGATGTACCGGTCATGCAGGACTACTCCTATCTTTTGCGGTCGCAGGACGACCAGGAAGGGGAGGTAGGCTTTCTCCCTGAAAAAGTAGCAAGCATGCTCGACCAGCTGCAATTTCTGGCAGGCATGCTTGATAAGGACGATACCAATCCGGACGATACTCCGAATCCGATGGCCAGTTAGCGCAGAACCCTCACGATATAGCCGAACAAGTATTCCGATTCTGGAAACGAGAGGCGGATCGGATGGTCCTCTGCTTGACCGAGGGTTTTCAGGATCTGGATTTCTACATTGGCATCCTTGGCGCTCCAGGCGAGGATCATGCGCAGCTGTTCGCTGCTGATCGATGCACTGCAGCTGAAGGTGGCGATGACGCCCCCGTTCTTTATTTTCTGCATGGCAAGCCGATTCAGATCCTTGTATGCTTTTTGCGCGCCTTCGGCTTGGGCTTTTGTCTGGGCAAGCTTGGGAGGATCGAGGATCATCAAATCATAATGGTCACTTGGTATGACGCGCATCTGCTCGAAAATGTCACATACGGTGGTGGTGACCTTGCTTCGGCTGTCCTCACCGATGGTTTTCAAATCCTGATTGATGTGGACATGTACCAGGGCTTGGCGCAGGGCAGGGTCGCTGGAGTCAAACAGGTCGACACTCTTCGCCCCTGCACGCAGTGCATGGAGGCTGAAGGCTCCGGTATAGGAACAACCGTCCAGGACCACTGCATCCTTGGCATACGGCTCTATCGCCTTGCGGTTCTCCCGTTGGTCGCAGTAGAATCCACTTTTCTGCCCTTTGCCGGGAATCACTTCATAATACAGTCCGTCTTCACGGAAACGGATGGGATCGAGTCGTTTGGCAGGCGTGAAGTATTGGCCATCCTGATAAAACAGGGTGGTCTCACTGAGCTTTTCGGCGCCAGCGAAGGCGCTGTCTGTGGTGATCAGCATCAACGAGGGCTTGAGCAGGCTGTCCAAGGTGGAGACGATTACGTCGCGATGATCCCATGCAACACGGGCGCTGATGATGATTCTGAGCATGGTTCCGTACACGTCGACCACCACGCCTGGAAGCATGTCGGCTTCGGAGAAAATGATGCGGAAGGTGGTGGTGCCGCCGGCTTTGTCCTGAAAGAATGAACTCCGTCTTCGCACGCTATCTGCGATGGTCTGGGCCCACCAGGAGTCATCGGGTATTCTTGCCTCGTTCCAACTGAGCAACCGAAGCGGAATGTGGCTGTCCTGATCGTACCATCCGTAGGCAATGAACGCGCCATCTTGGGTTTCCACCCTGCCCAGACCGGTTTCCAATGCCGAGGTTGGAGTATGAAGAGCTCCCGAAAAGACCCAGGGGTGATGGCGTAGGAGCTGTTTCTCCTTACCATCCTTGATTGTAATGATTTGCATGGCTACACAGTAGCCGAAGCCCTTTGTTTTGTCAAAACGTTTGTTGACTTGCTCCCTCTGCATACCGGATAATGACCCTATGCAGAGACCGGTTGTCAAAGCAATCCTCTTTGATCTGGACGGGACGCTGGTCGATACCGTTGAGGACATCCGCCGCTCCTTGGCGCATGCACTTGCCGGCGAGGGCCTCCCTCCTCCTTCCCCAGATCTCACCCAGCAAGTGGTTGGCAGGGGGCTTCATAACGCACTCAAAGGTGCTCTTTTGTGGTTCGGCCGCACTGTTGGAGAGCAGCGGTTCAACCAACTCTACCAAGAGATGCTCCTCTATTATCGCGAGCATTATGCAGTGTATAGTCATCCGTATGAGGGTATTGAGCGGCTGCTCCAGCATTTACAGGAGAGCGGGTATGCACTGGGTGTGTATTCCAACAAGGAAGATGGGCTTACCAAACGCATTGCAGCCTCCCTGTTTCCCGGAATCCGGTTTTCGTGGGTCAGGGGGATGCGGGAAGGGTTTCCAGGAAAGCCCGACCGCTCGGGCATTGATTATTTTTGCAGGAAGACAGGCCTTGCAACACAGGAGGTCCTGTATATCGGAGACAGCGAAGTTGATTGGCAGACCGCCCTCAATGCCGGCTGTCCTCATATACTCGTTTCGTGGGGATTTCGTCCAAAGGAAGAACTGCTGGCTCTTCAAGACGCTGTAGTTGTCGATACGATACATGAATTGGAGGATGCAATCTATGGCATACAACGAGAAGGATTTGAGAAATAAAGCTGAGGCATACCTGAAAGCTGAAAGACAGGAAGTGTTTTCCAAAGAGGTGGAAGCCGAACTGACCCAAGGCAATTGGGAGTCCCTGTATGATCGTTTCTACACCAGTCTCGCCTTCGGAACTGCAGGCATGCGCGGTGTCATCGGCGGGGGAACCAACCGCATGAACAGCTTCATGGTTCGTAAGGTCACCCAAGGTTTGAGCGACTATTTGAATCATACTTCCAAGAACCCTTCAGTAGTCATTGCCTTCGACAGCCGCCGATACAGTGATCTCTTTGCAAACGAGGCCGCCCTGGTGCTTGCCGCCAATGGGATTTCCGTGTATCTCTACCCCAATCTGCATCCAGTCCCGATGCTCAGTTTTGCTGTTCGATACCTGCAGACAACCGCTGGAATTGTAATCACAGCCAGTCATAATCCTTCCCAATACAATGGGTACAAGGTCTATTGGCGCGACGGTGGACAGGTGACTCCTCCACACGATTACAGCATCGCAGAGCGTGCAAATGCAGTGAAGGCAGAGGACATCAAGGAAATGAGCGAACAGACGGCACGTTCGAAAGGCCTTCTGGTTCCCGTTCCAGAAAAGGTGGATGAGGCGTACTATCATACAGCACTGCTTGGTTTGAGACGACCTTCCTTGGTGCAGGACAGCCCTGTGAAGGTGGTCTATACTCCCTTGCATGGCTCAGGCAACATTCCTGTCCAGCACTTGTTGAACAAAGTAGGGATCACATGCATCGTGGTCCCCGAGCAGCAGGAACCCGACGGGAATTTCCCTACCGTTCCGCTTCCCAATCCCGAGCATCCGAAAGCAATGGAGATGGCAATCGCCCTCGCAAAGAAAGAGAAGGCCGATATTGTCCTCGGGACCGACCCCGATGCTGACAGGCTGGGCATTGCCATACCCCTAGATCCTGAAAAGACGGAGTATCAGCTGCTGACGGGCAATCAGATAGCAACCTTGCTGGTCGACTACCTGATCGAGGCTGACAGCCACAAGAAACTTGCCAAGAAACCCTTGGTGGTCAAGAGCCTGGTCACCACCGACCTGGTGGCTCGAATCGTGGAGAGCCAAGGCGGGCGGTGCAAGGACGTGCTGACCGGCTTCAAGTATATCGCCGAGCAGATTGCCGAATTGGAAGGCCCGAAAGGGGAGGCTGAGTATTTCCTCTTCGGCTGCGAGGAGAGTTACGGCTATCTAACCCTTCCTCAGGTCAGGGACAAGGATGCGGTAAGCAGCGCCCTTTCCAGCGTTGAGCTCTTGTGCTATTGGGCTTCGCAGGGATTGACCTTGCAGGAGCGGCTGCAGCAGATTTATCAGAAGTGGGGGTACAGTACTGAGGTTGTCTTCTCCAAAGACTATGAAGGTGCCAGTGGAAAGGATAAAATGGCGTCGATCATGGCTAACCTGAGAAAGCTATCCGTCGGAGATGCGCTCGGTTCATCCAGCATTGCATCCATCCAGGATCTGCTTGATGGGAAGCAGACAGCTTTTCCACCCTCCGATGTCTTGATCATCCGTTTTGCCTGTGGTGACAAATTGGTCGTCCGCCCCAGCGGGACGGAGCCCAAAATCAAATACTACCTCTTCTTTACTTTAGAAGGGGGGACGCGTGAAGAGCGGGACCAAAAACTCGCCAAGCGCATCCAAAACTATAAGGCGGCCCTCAGTTGATTACCTGCTATCTACTTGCCCGGCATCAGAAAAGCAGTCTCTGTCTCTCTCCCTATCTGGATGCAGAGCGGATGGACGATTGGAAGGAAGATGAGGAGGTGGTGCTGAAAAGCAGTGGAATGTTGACCAAGAACCAGAAGGATGAGGTTACGTATGCCCTGTATTCTGCAATAGATTTCAGTGTTGACCGCTGGATCCAGAACAAGCAATATGTGCCTCGTCTTCTCATCTGCGCCCTCATTTTCACAGCTTCATATTTCGTGCTCTCTTTGGCCATTCGCGATCCGCTTCCCATGATCGATGAGATCGCCATCAGTGTGGGGTTGACTTTGCTTGGCTGGAATGTCCTGGCAAAGCGTGACACCCGCTCTTCGGTTGCACAGCGAAAGCGCTATGAGTTGAAAGTCCGTTCATCCGAGCGGAAGGAAGTGGTCGACCAGCACCTCTTTGCCTTGGAAGAGTATCTGGATGAAGCTGCGAAGGTGGATGCCCTGTCCTTGTGTGATTCGTTGTGCCTGGTTTCACCTGATCAGGTGGTTCCCTTCTCGTTTGATGGTCCGTTGGATGAGCTGGGAGAGATAACCAAGTTGTTGTTCCTGCATATGCGCCTGAATGAAAAGGCCTTGTTGCAGACATTCCATGCTGTGGCGCGCTTGAGACGGCAGAGGAGGGCGGACAGCCGTCTTGCTGCAAAACTCTATCATCAGCATATGCAAAAACGGATCGATCTGGCATTGCTTTCCCTCTTGATCGTCCTGGATGAAGCAACTGCATAGATAAGATGCCAGTATAGGCATGCAAGCCTATCATGCCGCACTGTTGTTGTTTTGCGTAGCCGGTCTCTATGTGGCCGGCTTTGCTGCATCGCTGCTCTCCTATCCCTTGGCGGCAGGCATTCTGGGCGGGGTGCTTACCCTTGCCCTGTTGCATGTTTGCAGGCATGCGAAGCGAAGCCTGTTTGCTCTCCTTGCATGGTTTTACTGCTTGTACGTTCTCCTTGGCTGGGCGGCGGGCTTCAATCAAGCAAGCTTTGGGTTGCCCCGCCAGCGTATCGTACAGATAGAAGGACGGTTGGTGGAGGACTCCCTGCTCACCCGTTCAAACAAGCAACTCGTCCGGATTTCCCTTTTTTCATGCCGGTCAAAGGATGGCTTTCAGGCAACATGCAGGGGGACGGTGTCTGCATTGGTTGCAGTTGAGGAGGTCCTGGTCTCTTCTTCCAATCTGGTTCTTACCGGCATCTTGGACCCGGAATCGGAGTTGTTCATTGCTGAGAGCGTTCAGGTTCTTCCTCTCTCGTCACTTGCACGACAACGCCGTCATGTACTGAGGATGCTCCAGATCAGATTGCAGCAAGTCATACCAGACAAGGCCTCCCAAGGTCTTGCCGCAATGCTTTTGCTGGGTCAGACCGGCAGTTCTGATTTTCAGCTCAAGGATTTGAGCCTCGCCTGTGGCTGTGCACACCTTTTGGCCCTTTCAGGCATGCACTTGCATTTTTTCCTCTCTCTCAGTACCGCTTTGGGCAGCCTCATCGTCGGACGTTTCTGGGGGAGGTGGCTGGGTTCAATCCCGGCCTTGTTCTATGTTTTGCTTGTCGGACCCAAACCCTCTTTGATCAGGGCCTTGGGCATGCATCTTTGCTCGTTGTTTCCCATCTCACGCCAAACTGCTTTCCAGGCGACCTTCTGTCTGCAGCTGCTGCTCTTTCCTTTCTCTCTCTCGAGCATGGCATGCCTCTATAGCTGGGCTGCCTACGGGATGCTGCTCCTTTCATCGATGCTGCCCCGGTTTTTCCTGCAGAAAACTGCGGTAATCGTTGCAGGTTCGTCTCCGGCCTCCCTGCTGCTGGGAGGTTCGTGCAACCTGAGCGGTCTGCTCTTCTCCCCGATCCTCACCCCCCTGATAAACCTGGCTATGGCAGCCAGTTTTCTGAGCCTTGTTTTCGGATCCTTCTTTGGCAGGATCTTGTCAGCGATACAAGCACTTCTGTTCTCCATTCTGGAAAACTACCAAGGCTATACACTGCAAGTCGGCTTTGCAGGATATGTGGTCTATGTATTGGTGTTGTTGACCTGCCTTGTCTCAATTGGCTATGCTGTCATGGCTGTACAAAAGCGAAGGAGATTACGCTATGAGCTGGACATTCGCATACGACTCCCCGATTGCAATCACTGCTCTGCTCAAACAAGAGGGGCTGTCAATGACCAAGAAATTTGGTCAGAACTTCCTCATCTCCCGCTCGGTGAGGGAGAAGATTGTGGCCCTTCTGGACGTACAGCAGTCCCAGACGGTGTGGGAGATAGGACCGGGGATCGGGGCGATCACCAGCCTCTTGCTCGAGCAGGGGGCGAAGGTGACGGCTTTTGAAATCGACCATGGATTCTGTCGCATCCTCTCGGAGCAGGCGTTCGCCGATGAGCCCTCTTTCCGGCTCATAAGCGGCGATGCACTGAAGACGCTGCCTTCCCAACTTGCCTTGGAGGGGAGTCCTGACCGCCTGTGCGGCAATCTTCCCTACAATGTAGGCTCGGTGGTCATCGCCAAGGTGCTGGAGAGCGACTATCGAAGCCCTGTCATGGTGTTCACGCTGCAGAAGGAAGTGGTTGACCGACTGTGTGCACAGCCGCAATCAAAGGATTGGTCGTCATTTTCCCTGCTCGCGCAGATGGAATATGAAGTGAAACCGGCTTTCAGCATCAACAGCGGTTCTTTTTATCCTCCACCGAAGGTGACCAGCAGTACGGTGGTGTTCACCCTCCGGGACCAAAGCCTGGTACCGCTGCAGCTCAGGCAGACCTTTTTGCTCGTCATCCGCGACCTGTTCGCCCAACGCCGCAAGACGGTGAAAAACAATCTGCTCTCGGGCAAGATCGGGGCGACCGTCGGAAGGGACGGGGTCGAAGCATTGCTCTCCGATTCCCGAATCGATCCCTCTCTCCGGGCCGAGGCTCTTGCCTGGGCTGACTTTCTTGCTCTCAGTGAGTCTCTTTCCAACTATCAAGCCAGGTATATCGTCGGTACTGCACCAAACAGATGATGCCCCTCAGGGTCAGGTCGCAGGCCATCGCAATCCAGATGCCCAGCAATCCCAAGGATGTTGTTTTCAGCAAGAGGTAGGCCAAAGGCAGCCGAAGCAACCACATTCCTGCAATCGAGATGAAGAACGGCCTTCTCGTATCGCCGGCTCCCCTGAAGACCCCGAAGGCAAGCATGGAGAGCCCGAATGCAGGCTCGGCGAACGCTTCGATGCGCAAGATGGTGGTTCCCAGGGCGATGACATCTGCATCGGATGTGAAGAAACGCATTAATGCCGGTGCAAACAGATAGAGCATCAAGCCCATGAAACTCATCAACAGCGTGCCCCACAACGTGCACAGGTTGGCAAACTTTTTTGCCAGCTGCTTGTCATCGGCGCCCAGTGATTGGGCGACCAATGTGGTGGCGGCTGTCGCAAACCCGGAGGGAGGCAGATAGGTGATGGACTCGGCTGTATTTGCCAAAAAATGGGCAGCCAGGGCGGTGGTTCCCAAAGTCCCTACCATCTTGGTAAAGACAATCTGGCCGAACGAGAGGGTCGACCGCTCAAGGGCAACCGGGATTCCCAACCTGAGTGCACTTTTCTGAATGGTTTTGTCGTACGAGAATGGACCGAAGACTTTGATGCGGATGGGGTTGTCCGTGGCCAGCAGGATGACCAGAAGCATGATGCTGGTGATGGTGCAGGAGAGCGTGGTGGCCATGGCGGCCCCTTTGACACCCAAACCCAAGCCCCGCAATGCAAATGGTCCGAATGAAATATTTTCAAAGATGAAGAAGAAATTGAAAACGATGTTCATTATATTGTTCAGGCCGTTCAAGTAGAGGGCTTTCTTTGCATCTCCGCTGCAGCGAAGAAGGGTGCTGATGAGAATCATCACCAGGTTGGGCAGATACCCCAAGGCTATATAGTGATAGTACTGCCTTGCCAGCAGCTGGACCTCGGTCTCGGCCCCGATCCAGGCTGGAAGGTGGCGGGCGATTACGACAAACAACAAGGTAAGCGCCAATCCGAAGGACACTGAGGTGTACAGAGCCTGTTTGGTGACCTGCTTGGCTCGTTGGGTGTTGCCGGATCCCAAAAAGCGGGCCATCAATACGGAAAATCCTATGGCAAAGGCGTTCATCCACCCATTGACCAACCAGATGGTGGAGGTAGGGACGGCTATTGCGGCGGTTGCATGAGCTCCCAAGGAACCGACCATCGCCGAGTCCACGTAGGTGACGGTGACTTGGAGAACCTGCTCAAGGATGGTGGGCCAGGCGAGAGACCATATGATGATGCCGGGAGGCCTTGAGCGGTCAAGAAGGTTGATGGAATTTTGTACACGCCTCATGCAATGCCTCTCCTTGTGAGGCGCATCCATCGTAGCTGAAAGCAGAAATTGGAGCAAGAGCGGGAAGTTTTATCTTCCCGCCCTTCACAAGCAAGGTTAATTGGCTGCAGCCTGGGCGAGGGTGATGGCGCTGGTCACCACGATGTCCTCCACCGAGCAACCGCGGCTGAGGTCGCTGATCGGTTTGGCAAAGCCTTGGAGAATCGGGCCGTATGCATCCGCACCGGCGAGTCTCTGAACCAGCTTGTATCCGATGTTTCCCGCCTGCAGGTCGGGGAAAACCAGGGTGTTGGCGCTGCCGGCGACATCCGAGCCCGGGGCCTTGCTCTTGGCGACGCTGCCGACGATGGCTGCATCAAGCTGCAGTTCCCCGTCCACGGCCAAGGTGGGAAGTTTCTCCTTGAGCAGACGGGTTGCCGTGATCACCTTGTCCACCAGCTCTCCCTTTGCAGAGCCCTTGGTCGAGTAGGAGAGCATGGCCACCTTCGGCTCGGCGTTGAGGAATGTCCTGCAGGAGAGTGCGGATGCTTCTGCAATTTCAGCAAGTTGCTCAGCTGTCGGATTGGGGATGGTGGCGCAGTCGGCAAAAATGAACGATCCATTTGCACCGTACTCGGTCTTGTCGGTGGCCATTACGAAACAGGAGGACGCAAACTTGATGCCAGGCTTGGTCTTGATGATATTGAAAGCGGCAAGCAATACGTTGCCGGTGGTGTTCTCCGCTCCCGCAACCATCGCATCGGCCTTGCCCAGGCGGACCATCATTGCCCCCCAGCGAAGAGGATCGACGATTCCCTCGAACGCCTCTTCCTCGCTCATGCCCTTGTGCTTGCGCAGCTCGTAATACTCTTGGGCGAATGCCTTGCGGTCGGCGCTGGTGGCGGGGTCGACGACGGTGATGCCCTCAAGGGATGTGGAGACAGAAGCGGCTGCCTTGGCTACAGCATCGACATTTCCTACGAGGATGACTTGTTCGGCAAGCTTCTCATCGACAATCTTGCGTGCCGCCTGGATGGTTCTCAGCTCGGTTCCTTCTGCGAGGACAAGGTTTTTTTTAGCCCGAATGGCCTGGGCCTTCATTTTTTCAGCAAACGTCATGGTTCTGCTCCTTGACAGGAAAATTTTTTTAGTACACCCGTTAGTCTACCACGTTCAGTTGGCTTAGAAAAGTACGCACAGGCTCTGTATTTCCTTGCACGCTTATGCTATTGTCCGCTCATGGGTACACGCAACCTCCTCTTTGTCATGGTGATGGCCTTGGCGTTCGCCGGCAGCCTGTTCGGCGGCCTCGGCGAGGAAATCCAGATTGCATGCTCAATTTCACTGGCCCGGATGGGACTCTTGATGAGCCTCAGTCAGGTCGGATCTTTTGTTTCCTTCCTCACCCTGCCGTTGCTTGCCAGGAAGTTGAGCTCCTACTCACTGTTGGTCATCGGCATTCTCTCCTCGTCTGTGACTTTATTGGGCATGGGCCTCAGCCGGACTGCCTCGGTCTTCGGGCTTTTCTTCTTGCTCAATGCATTGGGAGGCTATCTGTACGGGACCAGCAACATCATGGTTCTGATCAATGTCGATCGACCCCGCATGAAAACCAATATTCCCTTGATGCATCTTACGTACAGCATCGCCAGCATTTTCAGCGGGTATTACATTACATTTCTCAAGCAGAATACCTGGTACCACGGATATGTGCAGATGGCGGTCATCTATCTGGTCATGGGGACCCTGTTCATCCTGTATAAGCCTGCAGGCATTGACCGATGGGAGCAAAGAAAGGACCAGAAACTTTCCGATTCGTTCTCATTGCTGAAGAACAAGGCGTTCATGAAGTACCTGATCTTTCTCATCCTGGCTAATGCAGTGGAGTACTGCAATGCAGTCTACCCCTTGCTGGCCATCACCGCCTTGCATGCAGCAGGGGCCCGCGAGGTTGGGCTGGCGATCATCATCATCCATTTTGGAAGCACCCTTTCCCGCTTGGCAGCCATTCCCATGCTGAAAAAAGGGTTTTCCGCTCATCGTATGCTTGTTTCCTTGTGCCTGGTGAGCATGCTCGGCCTGATAGGATTCTTTCTCTCTTCCAATCTCCTGTGGGCATACGTAAGTCTTGCTTTGATGGGGCTTGGCATGGGCGCTGTGAATCCGGTAAGCCAGGTACTGGAGCTTTCCAGCTGGCCCTCCGACTTGCTGCAACTTGCCAATATCCGCTCCATGGGGTCGACCCTCGGTCGCATCGGGATGCCGCTGGCTGTCGGCTTTGTAATCAGCTCCTTCTCCATATCAGCCTCATTTCTGCTGTTGGCATTGAGCATGGGCTTGGCAGCCTTGTTCCTGCTTACATCCAAAGCCAAGCCGGCTTCTTGCTAGGATGCACCCTTATTGAGTACAATGCCGGCCATGGAAGCTACAATAAGCGTCGGCGTATATGGATTGGGTCGTTTCGGTTCCTTTTGGGCAAAGGAATTAGCTAAACATGGATTTCCTGTCATCGGGTATGGAAGAAGCGCTAAAGCCGCCCCCGAAGGAGTGCTTCTCGGCAGTGAGGATGAGGTGCTCTCTTGTTCAGCGCTGTTTTATTGCGTATCCATCAGCTCCTTCAGCGAAGTCTTGGACCGAACCAGTTCCCGGATTGCCGATCATACGGTGGTGATGGATACCTGCTCAGTCAAGCTCTATCCTGCCAAGTTGATGCGGGAGAAGCTTCCCAAACAGGTGCAATGCATTGCAACCCATCCCATGTTCGGGCCCGATTCAGGCAAGAACGGGATAGCGGGGCTTCCTTTGGTCATCAGCGGTGTTCGTTGCGAAGACGAGACCTTGCAACGTTGGGTCGAGGAGTTCAGGCGATGGGATTTGAAGGTGCTGCAGATGAGTTGCGACCAGCACGACCGCGAGGCGGCCTGGTCCCAGGGCATCACCCACTTCATCGGTCGAACGCTCTCGGAACTGTCGCTCGGGGAGACCGAGCTTGCAACCACGGGGTATAAAACGCTCTTGACAGTAATGCAACAGACCTGCAATGACCCGCTGCAGCTGTTTTATGATTTGCAGCGGTACAACCCCTATGCCAGACAGATGCGCATGGGTCTCAAGGGGGCGCTTGATACCGTCATGGACGCCCTCAAGAAGCAGGAGGAAGGACGTTGAACGTATGTGTATATACTTTGGGGTGCAGACTGAATCAATGTGAGAGCGAGGCGATAGCCGACAGCTTTTCTCAGGAAGGTTTCACCATCGTCGAGGAACAGGTTCCAGCCGACCTCTATGTCGTCAATACCTGTACGGTAACCAGCAAGGCTGAGCAGAAAGCCCGAAGGATGATCCGCAAGTTCGCCATGCAGGCGCCTACGCTTGCCACCGGTTGTTACGCCCAGGTGAACGAGGATGAGCTCAAGGGGCTCAGTGACAATGTCATTGTCGTGCCCTTGGAGAAAAAAGCCCACCTGCTCAAGCTGGCAAAACACCTGAAGGCAAGTCTTGTCAGCGGGATGGACCTGAGGACAGGGTGCCTGTCGTTCAGTGATGGAAAGGCAAGTGTTTTCGATTACGACGCCGCCTCCTTCTCGTATCACAGTCGGGCGTATTTGAAAATCCAGGATGGGTGCGACAACAGCTGCGCCTATTGCCGGGTCCATATCGCCCGGGGAAAGGCTGTGAGCCTGGAAGCCGGCCAGGTCATCGAACGTGCACTGGCACTCCAAGAAGCCGGTTTCCAGGAAATCATGCTTACCGGGGTGAACCTGACCATGTACGATCATCAGGGTGATGGCCTTGGCGGCCTTCTGGAGAAGCTGCTGGCAAAGCTTTCCGACTCTATGCGCATCCGTCTCTCTTCGATGGAACCCGATCACATTGATGACAGGTTGCTTGATGTTTTGACTGACAAGCGGATGCAGCCGCATTTCCACATTCCGGTGCAGACCGGCAGCGACCGGCTGCTCAAGAAAGTCGACCGCCATTATACCATTGCCGAACTAGCGAACATCCTTGATCGACTTCGAAAGGCAAAAGGTGATCCGTTCTTGGCCGCCGACATCATTACCGGGCTTCCCTCGGAGCGGGATGAGGACTTTGCCGCCACCCGTCAGTTCATTCTCGAGCAACAATTCTCATTTTTGCATGTGTTTCCCTTCTCACCGCGGCCCGACACCCCTTTGTACCGGGCTCAGGACCGCATACCCGAGTCTGTGCGCGATGAACGTGCACTCGATTTGAGAAAGCTCAGTGAACAACTTCACCACAGCTATCGGCAAAGACAGGTGGGGTCTGCTGCTGAAGTGATCCTGCAGAACCGCAAAGGCGGTCGCTGGTATGGCCTGAGTGGGAATTATCTGGATGTTGCTGTGTTTGCTCCCCCGGTCTTTGCCAGGGAAGGCATGCTGATCAAAGGAACCTTCGGCCAAGTGGTCGGCAAGGAGAAATGGATGGAGTTCATCCCGGATGCAGCCACTTTTTGAAACCGAGCGGCTCCGCGCCTATGTGAGCGGGGTGGAGTTTGCAAAGCCACTGCTTGCCTATGAGAAGGGCAACCTCCAAGCTTGCAAACCCTTTTCTATGACGCATCAGAGCAGTTACTACACGCTTGCCTCCTTTCAGGATATCTGCAGCAGACAGGCAAGCTTGTGTGAGCAGAAGAGGATGCTCCCCTTGCTCTTTTTTTTCAAAGAAGATCAGAAGCATGTAGTGGGTACCGTGTTTCTGAACCATATCGTTTGGGGTGCGAGCCTTTCGGCAAAGATCGGCTACAGTATCGACCATAGGCTCTGGAGGCAGGGATACGGCACCGAGGCGGTTTCTTCAGTCGTTTCGTATGCCTTCGAACACATGGAACTGCACCGCCTTGAAGCCCACATCATGAGCTCGAATGAGGCTAGCAGGCGTTTGGTGACACGGCTGGGATTTCTCGATGAAGGAGTGTGCCGCGGCTACTTGTTTCTGAACGGGAGGTGGGAGGACCACATCCGCTATGCACTTTGCAACAATTAGGCCTTGCGCATCTTCAAATCCCTGAAGGTGATTTGCGGTTCCTGGATTACCACCATGGTGTCGGCAGGAACCGATTCCTTTATCCAGACGTTGGATCCGATGACTGCGTTCCGACCGATGGTGATGTCCCCCAATATGGTTGCATTGGAGTAGATGGTGACATTGTCCTCAATGGTTGGATGCCGCTTGGTTCCCCTGATCAGAGCGCCGCAGGCATCCTTGGGAAAACTCAAGGCTCCCAAGGTCACTCCCTGGTAGAGTTTCACATTGTTCCCGATCACCGTCGTCTCCCCGATGACGGTACCTGTGCCATGGTCGATGAAGAATGAGTTGCCGATCACAGCCCCTGGATGAATGTCGATGCCCGTCTCTTTATGGGCATATTCATTCATCATCCTCGGAAGAAGGGGAACATCCATCAGAAACAGCTCATGAGCCACCCGGTGAATCGTGAGGGTTTTAATGCAGGGATAGGAGAGAATGACCTCCCGGATATTCCTTGCTGCAGGATCTCCTTCAAAGGCCGCCCGTGCGTCCATTTTCAGGCTCACCCGCAACCGGGGCAGTATTTCGCAAAGATTTCGCACCGTATGGTCGGCTTTTTCCTGCGCTTGGCAGGATTCGAGCGAGGGATTGTCATACCGGTAGGCGAGCACAAGCTGGCCTTTGAGCAAGGAACAGACCTTGTTCAACTGCATGGTCAAGATTTCTTGCAAACTTGAATTTGCTTGGTCACGACCGCAGCGGCCGGGAAACATGAGCTCAAGCAGCTCGTTGGAAATATCGCCGATGACGAGCATTTGGGGAAGCGGCTTGAGGCCGTGAAAATTGGCGTTCCCGGCCACCCTGTCAAAGGTTCCCAAAAATGAGGGAATATAGGCTGAAGCATCGAATTGCTGTTCTGTGCACTGGTTCATGACCATACCATACGTGTCTTGTAGGTCTTTATGCAAGAGCTCAGCCCAGCAACTGGGTTATTCTTGGATGAAAGCTTCTGGCCAGGTGCGCTGCCGCCAGCAGTTTGATGCTGTCTCCGATCAGAAAGGGAAGCATTCCGGCCTGGATGGCGACACTCCACGAGAGGGAGCGGTTATATTTCAAAAAGGGAACCCCCACCAGATAGATGACAAGAGTCGCAAGCAGCCCGTAAAGCAGGCAGAGTGTGTAGTATGTCCTTGGCTTTTCTGCTTTTTGGCTGAAATTTCCTGCAAATCCAGCGATGCATGCAGCAGGCAGCAGGGCGATCAAGAAGCCTCCTGTCGGTCCCATCAGGTTGCCCAGCCCCCCTCCGCTTGAAAAGACGGGAAGCCCGATGGCACCGAGCAACAGGTAGACGACCGTACTTGCAAGGGCCAGCCTTGTTCCCCCAAGAAAACCTGCAAGCAGTACGAAGAGCGTTTGCAAAGTGATGGGGACCGGTGGGAGCGGGAACCTCAGATATGCTCCTATGATGATCAGGGCACTGAAAAGCGAAGTCATGAACAGTCGTTTGTATTGCATGGCTCGACTCTAACATGGACTTTTTGTGATTGTAAACACGTATCAGGTTGACAATCAAGGTTCTCTTTGCCTACCATCACACCTATGACCAGTGAACAAACAGTACTGCATCGTTTGGAACAGAACCGCGATCGTTATCTTTCAGGCCAAGAGCTTGCCGCTGATTTGGGCATCAGCAGAAGCGCCGTGTGGAAAGCCATGGAGAGCCTGCGTGACCAAGGCCATGTCATCGAAGGCATCTCCCGAAGGGGCTACCGGTTGTTGACCGCCACCACCCACCTGAACAAGGAACGATTGGCCGGGTTGCTCCCATCCTTTGAAGTGCATCTTTTTGATTCGCTCGATTCAACCAACCGCTATGCGAAGGTCCTTGCTTCCGAACACGGGCAACGGCCGGCTGTCGTTGTTGCAACCTATCAGAGCGGAGGCAGGGGAAGGCTCGGCCGTACCTTTTTCAGCCCGAAGGGGGGCCTCTATCTCAGCGTCCTGCTGCCGATCACGTTCAACTTGGAATCGGCGCAGCTCATCACCAGCGCCGCCAGTGTGGCTGCCTTGGAGGCTATAGAACATGTCAGCGGCAAACAGTGTCAGATCAAGTGGGTCAACGACCTCTATCGGGAAGGGAAGAAGGTATGCGGAATCCTTACCGAGGGAGTGTTGGCTGTGGAGAGCGGAAGTTTGAGTGCAGTGGTTGTAGGCATCGGAATAAACTTTTGCATCCCGCAGGCAGCCTTTCCCGAAGACTTGAGGCCTTTGGCGACATCGTTGTATGACGGTCCTGATTCAGTGCCTCCCTCTTTTGATGCAAACACCCTGGTATCCGAGGTGGTGCACAATCTGCATGCATTGGTTTCAAGGTTGCCCGACCGCTCCTTCTTGTCCGTGTATCGCAGCCGCTCTCTCTTATTGGGCCGCAAGGTTGTGGTTCATCAAGGCAGGCAGGCCTTTTCTGCAATCGCTGTGGGAATCGATGATGATGCCCGCCTGGTTGTGGAGGATGAGAATGGGATGCAGCATGTACTCAGCTCTGCAGAGATCAGCATTCGACTTGAAGTCTGAGTTTTTTTTAGTGTATAGTCGGTATTTACAGAGAAAGGAACGAACAGATGCTTAATGCCGTACGCGAGACTTGGAAGTCGCTCATTGAAGAACAGTTGGCTCTCTATGCAAAAGAAGTGATCGGGATGGATGCACAGCTGCCTCCCCTTGCTGTTCAAACGCCGCCGAAACCCGAGCTGGGAGATTTGGCTTTTCCGCTTTTTGCGTATGCAAAAATATTGAGAACCGCCCCTCCCATGCTTGCATCCTCCCTCAAGGCCCGCCTTGAGAAGGTTGAAGATCGTCCTTTGGGGGATTTGCTGGTTGCCGGGCCATATCTGAACGTTCGCATCGACACGGCGGCCCTTGCCACTTCGCTCTCTGTGCAGCTGGCTGAGCAACAAGAGCTCTATGGAACCAATGAGAGCATGGCCGGCAAGCGGGTGACCATTGAGTTCAGCTGCCCGAACACCAATAAGCCGTTGCATTTGGGCCATATGCGCAACGACAGCCTGGGTGAAAGTGTAGCTGCAATCCTCAAGGCAAACGGTGCGACGGTGCGCAAGGTCAACTTGATCAACAACCGCGGGGTGCATATCTGCAAGTCGATGCTTGCCTACCAAAAATTCGGCAATGGGGAGACTCCGCAATCCAGCGGCATCAAGGGCGACCACCTGGTGGGAAAGTACTATGTGAAGTTTGCCCAATGGGCCAAGGAGGATCCTGGTGCTGAGGACCAGGCCCAAGAGATGCTCAGGCAGTGGGAGGCCGGCAACGAGCATGTCATCGAGTTGTGGAAGCTGATGAACGGCTGGACGCTCGACGGCCTGCACGAGAGTTACAAAAAGATGGGTATCAGTTTCGATGCCTACTACTATGAGTCCGAAACGTACAAGTACGGCAAGGATGAGATCCTCAAGGGCCTCGAACAGGGGGTGTTCTACCGCGAGGAGGACGGCTCGGTATGGGTCGACCTCGAGCCTGTCAAGCTTGATAAGAAGGTTCTGCTTCGCAAGGATGGAACCAGTCTTTATATGACCCAGGACGTCGGGACTGCCATCATGCGTCATAAGGATTGGCCGTTTGACTCCCTCATTTATGTTGTAGCCAGCGAACAGCAGTACCATTTCCGGGTTCTCTTCTATGTCCTTGAACAGCTGGGCTATGCTTGGGCGAAGAACCTGCACCACCTCTCCTACGGCATGGTCAACCTGCCGGAAGGGAAGATGAAGAGCAGGGAAGGGACTGTTGTCGATGCAGACGAGTTGGTTGACACCCTTACGTCCCTGGCCCGCAAGGAAATCGAGGCTAAGGAACGGGAAGCCTTGGTTGATGATGTGGAAAAAACCAGCCAAAGCATCGCCTTGGGGGCGTTGAATTACTATCTGTTGCAGGTCACCCCTACCAAGGATATGATTTTCAATCCGGCCGAGTCCATCTCGTTCAACGGGAATACCGGCCCGTATCTTCAGTACATGGGTGCAAGAATCTCAAGCATGCTTCGCAAGTATGAGAGTGAGTATGCCGACATCCAGAAGCTTGGCTTCAACAGCAGCCTGCTCACCCTCAGTGATGAGCGTGAGTTGATCAAGCAGATCGCCCTCTATCCCGAGGTGGTGGAGAAGGCAGGTGCTTCGTACGATCCCTCCTTGCTCTGCACCTACTTGTATGACTTGTCCAAGCTCTTCTCCCGCTGGTACCATGACAATCCGGTGCTCAAGGCAGCCACAGCTGATTTGGTACGCAGCCGCATCGAGCTCGCCACCATGGTCCTGCAGGTGCTGAAGAACGCCTTCGCTCTGGTCGGCATCCCGTTTCTTGCATCGATGTGATTCATCGGCCTTGGTAAAGGGTGCAGAAATTTTGGATGAAGCGTTCCTCCTCCCACTCCAGGTCCTCTGATTCGTCCAGGAGTATGCGTCTGAGAAACTGCTGGACGACGCTTCTGAAGGTGAGAACGGCCAGGTCCAGGTCATCAATGACCAGACGGGATGATTCACTGAGGCTTTCCAGTAGAATTCTGCTTTGGCCTTGCAGCATCTCATCCAAGGTTGTCTGTATGGCTCTCGCGGCCTGGTGCGTCAAGGCTTCTGTTTGGATGATGCGGTAGAAATAACGCATCGGTGCATTGGCATACAGTTCATGCCAGTGATTCATTGCACGGCTGAGGACCTCGGTCGCCCTCCCTGACAGGCTGATGATAGCCATCTGCTGGTAGGCGAGGGTGTTGCAATAAGAGAACAGCTCTTCGATCATGGCTTCCCTGCTTGCAAAGTGATGATACAATGCAGCTTTACTGATCTTGTTTTCTTTTGCAAGGGTCGAGAGCGATATGGCTTGCAAGCCTTGTTCAGAGCCAAGCTTAAGCAACGATAGGATGAGGTTTTGTTTGGTCGGGGTTGTATGCATACCGAATACTAACCTATCGGTCGGTAAGTTTTCAAGTGCTTTTTCTTTGTTTTTCAACTACTTATTTCGAAAAAGCTGTTGAGTCTTTGTCTGCAAGTGTGGTATAAGAGACAGGCACAAACTAAATCTAAGGATGAATATCGACATGTACGCACTTGTAGAGATTCTCGGAAAGCAGTACAAGGCCGTCGAAGGGGAAACCGTCCAGGTTGATCATATCAGCAGCTGTGAAACTGGTTCTTCCCTTGAGTACGCCACCGTTCTCGCCATTGTGGATGAGAGCAATGCAAAGTTTGGCACCCCGTATGTAGCTGATGCTGTGGTCAAGGCGACCCTGGTAGGCGAACTCAAGGGTGACAAGATCAGAGTGTTCAAAAAGAAGCGCCGCAAGGGCTATAAAAGGACCCAGGGTCACCGCCAGCGGTACTCCCTGATTACGATCGACAAGATCATTGCATAAGGAGGACGCAAGATGGCACATAAGAAAGGTGGCGGAAGTTCCCGCAATGGTCGCGATTCGAATTCCCAGCGTCTGGGTGTGAAGCGCTTTGGTGGCCAATTGGTCAAAGCAGGTGAAGTCCTTGTTCGCCAGCATGGAACCAAGTTCCACCCTGGTCAGAATGTAGGCCTCGGTTCCGATTATACGCTGTTTGCAAAGGCTGAAGGAACTGTTTTGTTCCACAGCAGAAACAACCGCAAGTATATCAGCATTGTAACTGAGTAAACGATAGGCGAAAGCCGAAGATAACGAATGCATGTTTGGATTTTCAGACGAGACGTATCTTGATGTTGCCTCCGGAAACGGGGGCAACGGTTGTGTTTCCTTCCGACGGGAAAAGTATATTCCCAAGGGAGGCCCGGACGGTGGCGACGGCGGCCGAGGCGGGGATGTCGTATTTGTCGTCAAGCATAACTTACGAACGCTCGCCCACTTGAAGCTTGTCCGTACCTACCGTGCAGAAAACGGAAAAAACGGCAGCGGTGAACGGTGTTACGGTCGTGATGGAGTCGACATCGAGATTCCTGTTCCTCCTGGAACCGTCATCAAGAATGCCGAGACAGGAGAGGTCATCAAGGATCTTACCGGCCTCGACCGCTGGGTCTTCCTCAAAGGCGGCCGCGGCGGGCAGGGCAACTATCACTTCCGTACAGCAACCCGCCAAGCTCCCCGTTTCGCCCAACCCGGTGAAAAGGGAGAAGAGATGCGCATCGGTGTGGAGCTCTTGGTGATCGCCGACATCGGCTTCGTCGGGTTTCCCAATGCCGGCAAATCGAGTCTGCTGAACATGCTGACCAATGCACGAACCAAGGTGGCGGGGTACCCCTTCACCACCAAGATTCCCCAGCTTGGCATGATGCGCTACGGTGAGCATGACATCGTGCTCGCCGATATTCCCGGGCTCATTGAAGGGGCCAGCGAGGGAGCGGGCATGGGAATCAAGTTTCTCAGGCACATCAGCAGGACCACAGGTCTTGCCTTTTTGATTGATCTTTCGGATGACCGGTACCTGGATGCCTATGATATACTTTGCAAAGAGCTTGAGGCCTATGAGCCCGGGCTTTTGGAAAAGCAGCAGCTGATTATTGGAACAAAACTTGATGAACCGGGGACTGCAGAGAGGCTTGAGGAACTGAAGCAGAAGTATGCTGACAAAGAAGTCATCGGGCTCTGCGTCTATCTTGAGATGGGTGTTGAGGAAGTGAGGCAGGCTTTCATCCGCATGGTCAGCCGAAATGAGGATGCAGCAAGCAAGGCTTTGCATGAAAGCGTCCAAGGGGGCTTTTCCTCAACGGTCGACCTTGATGCATACTATCCTTCGGAGAACGAAAGCCACTAGGAGGCTTGTTTTGGCGGCAGAACCGACTGCAATGGTAGGCGGAAGCTTTGATCCCGTACATCTGGGACATCTGTATCTGGTGCATACGGTTGTCACCTCCACCAGCTATCGAAGGTTCATATTCGTACCCGTTGCGCGCAACAACTTCAAGCAGGATGCAAATCCGGCTTCAGCTGAACACCGCATGAACATGCTCCGTCTTGGGTTTGCCGCCTATCCAGAATTGTATCCAGACGACCCCCCGATCCAGTTCATCGCCGAAGATTGCGAACTGGTGCGCGGCGGAGTCTCCTATACCTATGAAACAGTCAAATACCTGTATCTGCAATACTCCATCCAGGGCAGGCTTGCCGTGGTTATGGGGGATGACCTGCTTTCGGGATTGAATCGGTGGCATGCCTATGAGCAATTGAAGGAGCTGGTCACCTTTGTAGTCATCAGGCGGGAAGGCAGTGCTGAAAAGCTGGGCGACCTCGGCGCCGATGTTCTGTACCTGGACAATCCTCTCCTGGAGGACAGCTCCACGATAATCAGGGATCGATGCAGACAGTTGCAAGGAATGCAGGAGCTTGATGACGATATCGAGCGCTTGATGCCCAAGGAGGTTGCCCGCTATGTACGAGAGCATCGGCTGTACCACTCTTGAAGCCGAGCTGAAAGAGTGTTTGAGCGAGAAGCGCTACCGTCACAGCCTGGCTGTTGCACAGACCTGCCTGCAGCTCGATAAGCGATATTCGCTTCATCTCGACCAAACAGAGTTGTATGTTGCGTCTCTCATGCATGACATGGTCCGTGAGTGGAGCAAGGAGCAGCTGGTGGACTACGCACTGGCCCACAATTTGCATCTCATGGGCGAGGAGCGCGAGTATCCGGTGTTGCTGCATGCTCCGGTTGCCGCCTCCCTGCTCTCGGCAAGAGGATTTTCCCAAGCAGTGTGCACCGCCGTGCGCTACCACTCCCTAGGCAGCATCCATATGGGACTTATGGGTCTTTTGGTCTATGTTTCCGATTACCTTGAACCGAATCGAACACACCTTCGACAGGAGGATAGGGAGCGTATGCTGGCTTCGGGCACGCCCGAGGAGCTCTGTTTGGCTGTTCTGGCGCAAGAAAGGGTTTACTTGGCATCGAAAGACAAGCAAATATGCGCCTGCTCGGAGGAGCTCTATCGGTTTCTTTGCAGCGGAGGGAAGTTTTGAGCACTTTGGCACTCATGCTCGCTCTGTTCAGTACTCTTTTTTACAGTTGCAGTCCTTCCATGGTGGAAGCTGAGTATCTACTCAGCGATGGAGAGCTTGCCTGTGTCAGTTGGGTCGAGAACGACCATCTGGCAGTATTGTTGCTCCCGCAGGAGGTGGTCGATGGGTTTGCAGCCTTCTCGCAATCCGACCCTGCCATGACCGTGGTATACCTTGTGGGGCTGCCGGCATCGAGTGTGAGACAGGCAAGCTACGATTCCCTGGTTTCCTTCGGGAAGTTGGCTGTAACACTCTCTGCTACCGCCAGGGGAGTACCTTCAAGCGACGTTGATGCCGCACTCTGCCTTGAAGTCTTGTCCGAAGGTGCAAGATACTTGAGGAAATCCTTCCTGGCCGATACACTGGCTTCCATTACTGGTCAGTCTGATCCGTTTGGGATGCTTGAGACAGTAAAGCAAGCAACTGTCTTTGATTTGCGAACGAGTCTTGCACTATCGCAGAATACCGACTGGGAGCTTTTGAGAGCCCATCTCAAGCGTTATGTAGAGGAAATCAGGCGCTTCCAGCGTAAGGAGTAAATAAGAATGAATGACTTGGTACTGGCTAATGCCCAGGCGATTGGCCAATTTCTTGAAGACCATAAGTGCAAGGATATAAGCATCCTTGATGTATCGGAGGAGTGTTCCTGGGCTGATTGTTTCATTATCGCCACTGTTTCCAGCGTCGGCCACCTCAAAGGTGTCGCCCATGAGATTTGGGGTGAACTGAATGATCTCGGTCTTGAGGTTGCCAACCGACACAAGAACCCCGCCGGTGATGGCTGGGAACTCATCGACTGTTCCGATATCGTCATCCATTTGATGAGTTCCGAATTGAGGGAGTTTTATTCATTGGAAAAGCTCTGGCAGAAACGGGAACGGTAAGGTCAATCGTCAAGGTTCTCCCGAATCTTGATGATGGTTCTGGTTATGGTATCGACGACGGGCTCCTGCTGATTCATCAGATGGAAAAACAGCTTCTGGATGGCATCGTAGCCCTGTCGTTGAGGCTCCTGACAAATGGTGAAGGTTATGACCCCTTCCTTGATCAGGGCTTTTGTAGTCGGGATGTCATCGAAGCAAAGAATGCGGATGATTCCCGCTTTTCCCAATTCCTGGACAGCTTTGCATGCACCCTGCACACCCGCCGCAGTCAAGTAGAGACAGTTGATCTCGGGCTTCGTTTTCAGACAGGAGAGGGTTCGCTCATAGGCCTTCTCGTTGTCATCAAGGCTTTCGATGACGTCGACTATGGTATGAGGCATCCTGCGCTCCGTCAGCCCCTCCAAGAAGCCCCTGATGCGCTCCTGATGCCCCTTGATGTTGAATGATCCGGTGACAATCAGGATTTTCTGCTCGATTTGCTTGCAAACCAGGCTGAGCAGTCCGCTTGCCGTTGTTCCCCCGAGATAGTAATCCGGTCCGACATAACACAAGCGATGTGTATCGCTGATATCCGTATTGACGGTGACAACCGTTGTACCGGCCTCAGTGATCTTGTCAATTGCCGCGATAACCGGCTCTACGTTGATGGTGGTAATGCACAGGCCGTCATACCGTTTGCTCTGCAGCGTCTCAATGGCATCGAGATGGACGGATCGATCAAACGATTTCACCTCCATGATGTCAACCGAGACGCCGAAGTCGGTGAGTTCCCGTTCAGCCTGCCGAAAGCCTGCAATGACATCGGAGAAGAACGGATTGCCGATGCTTGGAAGCAGGCACCCGATCCTCAGAGGTTGCTTGCGGGTCGCCAAGGCCTTGCCGGCAAGATTGGGAATGAACCCCAACTCGTCGGCTATAGCTCGAACCTTGGAGGCAACCTCTTCGTTGACGCCTCTCCTATTGTGGAGCACCCGGTCCACAGTCCCTCTGGATACTCCAGCCTTCTTTGCAATATCCCTGATCGTAACAGCCATGGTTGTCCTTTTTAGCTGAGAATAAGCTACTTCATACAACTTGGCAACAGTGTCTAACTCGATTTCACCCGTTTCTTGCTGAGAACATCAAAGACTACCGCTGCCAGTACTACAATACCTTTTACGGCTTTCTGCCAGTTGGCGTCAATACCGAGAATGGACATACCATTGTTCAAAACACCCATGAAAATAGCACCTATGATCGCTCCTCCGATGGTACCGGTTCCTCCATAGGCACTTGCACCGCCGATGAAGCAGGAGCCGATGGCATCCATCTCGTAGTTGGTTCCGGCAGTCGGTGCTGCTGAATTGAAACGAGCTACACCAACCAAGGCGGCAACCGCAGAGAGGAAGCCCATGTTCGTATATGCAAAGAAAAGGACCTTGTTGGTATCGATGCCGGATAGTTTTGCAGCCTTTTCATTACCTCCCATGGCATACAAATGCCTGCCCGGCACCGTGCGGGCGGTAAAGTAGCTGTAGCCCAATACGATGATTGCGAGCAGGATCAAGACCACCGGTACGCCCTTGTGCCTGCCAAGCAATGAAAACACAACCAGGACGGCAATCGAAAGCAGGATTACCTTGGTCACCGTAATGGCCAAAGGCTCGGTCGCATACCCTTTCTTTTTCTTCGTATACCGATCGAAGAGAGTCCGGAAACCATAAATCAAACAGATGACGACTCCTACGATGATGGTTACCGAGAAAATGGTTGCACCATCCTCGGTATTGGGGAGGAAGCTGTTGAAGTATCGGGTATATTCGGCGGGGAAGGGGGAGATGGTCAATCCATTGAGGATCAAAAGGGCGACGCCCCTCCACAACAACATGCCGGCAAGTGTGGTGATGAAGGGAGGAATGCGGACATATGCAATCCAGAAACCCTGCCACGCCCCGATAGCCAGCCCTGTCAACAGGCAAATCACAATCGAAAGGTAGATGTTCCAATGCAGGTTCACGACCAGTGTTCCCGCTAGTGCTCCGACCAGTGCAACAACCGAACCAACCGAGAGATCGATATTTCCACCGGTGAGGATGCACAACAACATGCCGCTCGCCAAAATTACTACATATGCGTTTTGGCTGATGAGGTTTGAAATATTGGCAGGGGCGAAAAGCGATCCCCTACCGCTGCTGCTGATGAGCACTTGGAAGAGAAGCATGGTAGCTAGAAGAACGATAAGCATGGAGTTCTTCTTCACCGTATCTTTGATGCCTAGGCTGTGTCTCATGGCAGTTGGTCTCCTTTCTGGTTCTGTACAATGCATTTCATGATTTTTTCCTGACTTGCCTCGGAACCCGGCATCTCTCCGACTATCCTTCCTTCGCTGAGGACGTATATACGGTCGCAGATGCCAAGAACCTCAGGCATTTCGCTCGAGATGAAGAGAATGGACTTTCCTTCCTCGGCAAGTTGATTGATGATGCAATAAATCTCGTATTTTGCCCCGACATCGATACCCCTTGTCGGTTCATCGAGCAACAGGATATCAGGCTCTGCAAAAATCCATTTGCTCAGCAAGACCTTTTGCTGGTTCCCTCCTGAAAGGTTGTTCACCTCCTCAAGGACTGATGAGCATTTTGTGCGCAGTTTCTCATTCACCTCTTTTGCAACCTTCAGCTCCAAATCCGGGTCGATGACCTGATGCTGGCTGATGGCTTCCAGTTTCGCAAGGGTGGTGTTTTGCATGATGGACTTGGAGAGAATCAAACCATTGCCTTTGCGATCCTCGGTGACATAGGCGAGTTTGTTTTGGATGGCGCTCTTGATGGTATTCAGCTGGACTTCCTCTCCGTTTATCTTGAGTTTCCCGCTGATATTGCGCCCGTAACTCTTTCCGAAGAGGCTCATGGCAAATTCAGTACGCCCCGCTCCCATCAGTCCGCTGATGCCTACGACTTCACCCCGATGCAGTTTAAGATTGATATCTTCACAGACTTTCACCCCTTCGTATATGGGGTGATAAGCAGTCCAATGTTCTACTTCAAGGCTTACCGGGCCGATCTTGGCATTCCGTTTTGGGAATCGGTCGCTGATATTCCGGCCGACCATGGCTTTGATGATCTTGTTCTCATCGAAGGTTTCCAAGGTTTTGTCCATGGTCGTAATGACTTCACCATCACGGATGACGGTGATGCGATCGGCAATATAGGAGACCTCGTTGAGCTTATGGGAGATGAGAATGCTGGTCATTCCCCTCTCTTTGAACTGCAGCAGCAGATCAAGCAGCTTCTTGGCCTCCGTATCGTTCAGGGATGCTGTCGGCTCGTCCAGGATGAGGACCTTGACATTCTTTGCCAAAGCCTTGGCGATTTCAACAAGCTGCTGTTTGCCCACCCCGATGTCCTTGATCGCCGTCTTGCTCGATTCCTCAAGTCCGACCAAGGCAAGCAGTTCATCGGCACGGCTGTAAGTCTTGTCCCAGTCTATGGAAAAAGTTCTGCCCTGCTCGTTGCCCAAGAACATGTTCTCGGCGATGGTGAGGTAGGGAACAAGTGCCAACTCCTGATGGATGATAACGATTCCCTGTTCTTCGCTTTCCTTGATGGTGTGGAACTGGCAGGGTTTCCCATGCACCAGGATTTCACCATCAAACGTTGAGGCAGGATAGACTCCACTGAGGATGTTCATCAGTGTGGACTTGCCTGCCCCGTTCTCTCCGACTATGGCGTGAATTTCTCCCGGACGAACTTGAAGGTTCACATCATGAAGAGCCCTGACCCCGGGAAAGGTCTTGGTGATGTGTTTCATTTCCAGTAATAGGGTTTCCAAAAGGGACCTCCAAAGATGCGGGCAACCGAAGTTGCCCGCAAAAGATCAAAGGAGAATCAGATCTTGAGATCAGCTTCAGTGTAGTAGCCGCTGTCGATCAACAGAGCCTTGTAGTTGTCAACAGTTGCGAAAACAGGATCGCACAAGTAGGAAGGAACAACCTTCACGCCGTTGTCATAGGTCTTGGTGTCGTTGATGTCGACTTTCTCGCCCTTGACGATTGAATTGACCATCTCAACGACCTTGCTTGCCAAGGTGCGGGTGTCCTTGAAGATGGACATGCTCTGCAGTCCCTGAAGCATGTTCTTTACGGAAGGCTTGTCGCAGTCCTGACCGGTGATGATCGGGAAGTTGTCCTTGGTATACCCTGCAGCAACCAGAGCGTTGGTCAGGCCGTTGGCGATGGAGTCATTGGATGAATAGACTGCATCGAGACGGTTTCCCTTCGGGCCGTAACCGTTTGCGGTGATCAGGTTTTCCATTCTCTTCTGGGCTTCTTCGGTCGACCAGTTGAGTGTTGCAACCTGGGCCTTGGTGGTCTGGCCGGAGCGGACAACCAACTTACCGCTCTTGATGTACGGCTCGAGGATGGACATGGCGCCG
>JAAZAT010000096.1 GCA_012514185.1 Spirochaetales bacterium
AACATGTTAGGCATAAGCTCCTTGTCTTGTATAGGTTTATAGTACATCCATTATACGAGATATTCGAGCTTATGTCTATATATTATATGTAATTATTAATTAATCTCCAAATTTTTCCTTTGCTTTTAATCCAAAATTCTAGGGCCTAGCAGTATGCGAACTTTGAGTCATAAGTTCGTCCAGACGCTTCCCTCTGGCCAAAAGGGAGACATCGATGCCGCAACCCGCCAATTTTCCTGCGATCAGACTTCCGATCGCCCCTGCTCCTACTACCAGAATTCTCACAGTTCAGCCTCCGAGAGATATTATTATCGATGTGCAGAGAGAATTGTAGAGCGTCATCCAGGAAGTCTTCTCAGAATCTGCACATCGTGAACAACAAGCCAGTCATCCATATTCCCAAAACTGCTTCGATCGATGGCAAAAGGCTCAACCAATGCAAAATTCTCCAGTTCGATCAGTACGAGGTATCGCTTGCCCGACCACCGCTTGACCTGGTCCAACGAAAGATTCAAGGTTGCCTGGTTCTCTTCAATGAGGTGCAAGGCTTCAGCAGCGGTGAGCTTCCCTGAGTTGAAGACCTGCTTGACGACGGCCTTGCCTCGGACCAATCCATCTCCCTTGTTCTCAATGAACCAGAGCACTTCACCGGGGAAGACTCGTCCGTATGGCAGCTTCCTTCCCGCTGCTCCGCGGATGATCATCCGCTTCTCTTTGCTTACAAGCTTTTCGAGTTCTTTCTCTTTCGCCTCAAGGTACACGACATGTTCCATGTTCACTCCCTTTCATTCTATTCATCAGTGGGAAGGTTCCCAACGACTGAGCACACAGAGAGCACCTTCGATACTTCCAAGTATTACCAGTATTGCTGAACTGAACGGTTTCAATGAGATTGGAAATCCTTCAACTACTTGGATGATTTCCGAGGCCAATCTGGTAAAGGAGTACCATCCTGCGCCCCCAAGGGATCCAAGCATACTAAACACCAACCAGAGGCCTAAGGAAGCGAGACCGGCTGTTACGGGTCGAGAAACCATTGCAGAAAGGCTTGTAGTCATCACTCCGATCACCAAAAGATACAGCAGGAGAATAAGATTCGACTGTATAAATAGCGTTAAGGGAAATCCGGGAAAAAGATATTGCGTGTAGAGAGCGCAAACCAGCGCTGCGATACCTATACCCAGAACCACCATCGCCATGAGTGCGATGATCTTTGCAAAGAGAATCACATGGAAGGATATCGGTCGCACCATGAGGAACTGCAATGAGCCGTCGGCTTTTTCTCCAGCAACGCTTCCCATGGCAAGAAAAATCATGATGATTGAACCTATTTGGGTGAAGTTTTTCACATATTGGTCCACTGCGTCGCGGTAGGTGACTTCTGTCAGGGTGAGAGCGATATTCTGCGTTGATCCGATCATTGCTAGAATATCAGGCATATAGTACGCAGAGAGCGGTGAGAGTATGCCGAAAAAGAGGCAGACCATTACCCAAATCAATATTCGGTAGGACCGCAACCCTTCGGTCATCTCCTTCCAAAGCAATATTCCTATGTTGTTATGCATGACTTCTCTCCTTGATGTGATGCATGAACACGTCCTCAAGCGTGGCATTCTGCTTGTTGAGGCTTCTGAGCCTCAGGTCATGATCGTTCAGCGTATTCATGATTTGAGAATACCGATTCTGATATTCGGTTTCAGCGATGACAATCCGATTGTGTGCCTCCCTGGCAACTTCAATCGAAAGCTTGGACAGTAACGTTTGGCACAACAAAGCGTCAGAGGGATGGTCGAACTCCAGGCTGATCAAAGGTTGAGCATGAGACCTCAGCAGAGTATCCATGTCCTGTTGCAGCACGATCGAGCCGTCTGCTATGATCGCCACTTCGTCACAGACCCGTTGTATGTCTTCAAGGATGTGGCTTGACATGAAGACGGTGGTTTCTTCGTGCAGACGGGAGATCAAAGTCAATATTTCTTTCCTCCCAATTGGATCAAGGGCTGAAGCCGGCTCGTCAAGCAGTACGACTTTCGGTTTGTGCAGGATTGCCTGGGCGATGCCCAGGCGCTGGATCATTCCTCCTGAGTAAGTCCCGACTCTCCTGTCCGCTGCTGCTTGGATTCCGCACAGTGACAACAGCTCATGGATCCTCTTCTCAGTCTCAAGAGAAGTCAGGCCATAGAGCTTTCCAGAAAACCTGAGCAGTTCCCTTGCAGTCATCCATGGATAGAATGCGGGCTGTTGGGCCAAGTAGCCGATATGCTGCTTCAAATCCTTTCCGTCGATGCTGAAACTCCCGGATGTCGGCTCGATGAGATGGGCCAAGATCCTGATCAGCGTGGTCTTGCCTGCCCCGTTGGGTCCGAGGAACCCAAAGATGGTTCCTTCCTGCACGCAAAGTGATACTCCCTTCAATGCTTCGATGGTACGGTAATGCTTGGTGATGGAGTTGATCTCAATCATGGCCATGATGCTTTCTCCCATATACCAGATAGGCAATCGGGCCGAACAGGTTCACGAACAGGAATATCAGCAGCCAGGCTGTCCTGGAGAGTCCGTTGACCTGCTCTCTTTTCATCCAATCCCTCAAGCAGACCAGCTTGAGAATCAACTCGAGGACCACCAAGGGGGTGACCAGCAACACAAATTCTTTGGACATAAGTTTCCTCCAATCCTATATGTTTTCAATAAGGTTCGTTATGGCTTCAATCAAGTCGGGGTGCACCCGCATGCTACGATCACGGTATGACCGACTGATGTCAGCTTCAGAATCCGTTTCTTTCAACAGATGGCCCATGTGAGAAATGATTTTGAAGTTTACATGTTCGGGCATACCGTTTTGCAGAAATCAATCACCCTCAGCTACTAGCCGCTCATCGCGGTCACCCTTGACCACCAAAGTTGGGACGGAAATGGTTCTGAGCAGGGCATTTGGATCGAATTTCATCCAACTTCCAAGATAGACTTCACTGCCTGGTGGAATGAGCGAATCGACGATTGCATTACCTGTTATTTCATAGTGTGACATCTGTATCTGATCCAGTCTTTTCTCAAGCAAGAGAGCAGCGTCCCGATCAATCCCTCTGACTTGCTTGGTCAATTGAGACGCAATAGGATCACCATTTCCAGCCAATGATATGAAGAAATCGACGTGAGGATCTCCGGCAGCCAGCAAACCTGTCAAGGAGCCCTCGGAGTGCCCGATGATTCCGATGCTTCGGATGCGAGAGTCTGCATGCATGGAAGATACAAGCATACGGGCAACGTGCACCGAGTCTTCGAATGAGAAATTCTGTTCATTTGAATTATCTTCGAAAGAACTCTCCCCTACTCCCATCTTGTCGTATCTGAGTGAGGCAATACCTGCTTTGTGCAGCTCCTGGGCCAGGTGCCAGAGCATGTCATTATTCTCAACGATAAGTTCAGAATTCCCATCTCGGTCGGTGGGTCCGGACCCGGCTACCAATAGCACTGCGTCGACCGGTTGCTTCCCCTGCGGGATGAGCAGCGTTCCGTAAACCTTTCCATACGGGGTCTTAACAATGATTTTTTCACCTTCTCTGGGTGGACGGGTCTTCATACGATAGGTTTTTCGGTAGGCGCCTGGGTACAACGTGGTTGTTCCAGTTTTTGTATCGTATGCGATTTTCCCACTCAGACTCCCTCCCTCATCATGCAACAGCAACCTCAATTCAGACGGGCCGACAGGCAAGGTAAGTAAAAGCTGTCCATGCTTCTGTGATTTTATCTGCGTTTCTGCTCCACGTATCATCATCTCTGGGATGTCGATAGATAGCAGGCCATCGTTCGATTCAAGGCCGATAAAGAATCGGGTACTATCGAGGGACGCGACCCCTTCCCAATATCCCTGTGGCAATACCGTGGGTTGCTTGGCTTGGCAACCTAAACACAGGGAAGATAAGAGCAGCAGACAGAGAAACCGTGCCATATGCACCTCCTGGGGGAGACGCTAGTACACGATTTGGATGATTACCAGTCCGAATTTATACGTAGGACTGCAAAGGGCGTGGTTACGTAGGAGTACGTAACGGGTAAATCTTGTTGATCAATTCCAATTTGGTGTTTACCGAACATTTCTTGAATATGCGGTACACATGGGTTTCAACGGTTCTCGGAGAGAGTGACAGTTCGTAGGCAATCTCTTTATATGACAGGCCGTCCACGAGCAACTGTATAATTTCCTGTTCACGCTCGGAGAGCTTGAATCGTTCATGGAAATTCTCGATCCTCCGCTTCTCCCTGACACCGAAGGATGAGAATTCACGTAAGTAGACCATGGCGTCATTCAGGCACCATACGATGATGAAGAGGGCTGAAAAGAAAGCGTCGAATGCTGGTCTATGCAGGTGAGGTACGAGCATGAATACGATGGCATACAAACCGAAGAGCTGAAAAGCAATGCAGGAGATGACAAAGAAAGAACGCATCCTTTGTGCGCTGAATGTTTGTTGGTTTCGGATTCGTATCAGTGCGTAGAGGAAGCTGAATCCTACTAGTCCATTGAGAATTGCCGTAATGTACGGACCAATCAAAACTGAGCGAAGAACACTCAGCACGACCAGTAAAACCAAAACTCCTAGAGCGACTGTCATTGAGATTTTTCGTGTACGCAGCGATATCGTCCCCGTGATGACGGCATCAAGAAACAAGGGGATTCTATGGAACACCAGGATGGTAAACACGTACCTGACCAAGGTATTCACCAATATGATGCTCCGTGCGTCCCGTTCAAGAATTGTTTGGTAGACGAAGCCGATGAACTGGAAGAGGAACCAGAGCCATGAGAGTCCCAGGTACCAGAGATACTGGTCAAACATGCTATGCTGGTTTGTCTTTCGAGCGATGTAGGTCAAGAAGAATGTTCCGAACAGCAGTGAGAACCCTGCAATATTCAACCAGAAAGCTACAATGTCCACACTGCCCTCCTCTGTCAAGTTTACAAGGCAATGGTGTATTTGTCGATATTGGGAAAGAATTGGAGCGTGCATGTTGTATGGATTTTTCGCAGTGATTATGAGAGTATTCGAAAAACTCTCAAAGGGTGGTACTGTAGAATGGTGTTGCAAACAGAAAGGTTGCTTCTTCGTCCATGGGAAGAGAATGATGCACAGAGCCTGTATACGTATGCCAAGGATGGTGATATCGGGCCGATTGCCGGATGGCCTGCCCATACGAGCGTCGAGGAGAGCAGGCAGGTCATCAAGCATGTCCTCTCTTCCCCTGAGGCCTATGCCGTGTGTTTGAAGGAAGAGGTAAAGCCGATTGGTGCTATTGAACTGAAGCTGAATGGGCATACCGATATGACTGACAGGGATGATGAGTGTGAGCTTGGGTACTGGCTTGGAAAGCCTTTCTGGGGCCGAGGCATTATTCCGGAGGCTGCGAGGGAGTTGATCCGCCATGGTTTCGAGGACCTGAACATGAGAGCCATCTGGTGTGGCTACTATGATGGGAATAGCAAATCAAAGCGTGTCCAGGAGAAATTGGGCTTTACGTATTTCAGGACAACCGAGGGAATCGATGTTCCATTGATGGGTGAAAAGCGCACAGGCCATACGAGTCTCTTTACAAAGGAGTATTGGCTCGCACACCGCTGAGCAGGGCTTTGCTTGAATGGTTTAGCCTGTTCGTCTGCATTCCCGAGGAGAATTCAAAAACGTTGTGAGCAAATTTTCAAAACCCCACTGGACAGTACGGTAATATTTCCGTATTATTGTCAAAGTAACTCGGGCGCGTAACTCAGCGGGAGAGTGCTACCTTCACACGGTAGAAGTCGTTGGTTCAAACCCAATCGCGCCCATAAGCAACTAGTTCTACAATAAGGAATTAGTTGCTTTCTTTTTTCTGGGAAACTTCAAAAACACCGTGCGGGGTATGCAAAAGGGTATGCAGAGGCTATATGAGCAGTGAGTTAAATGGAGTAGAGAAGAGTATGGACTACTACCTCACCAAGCGGAAGAAGGCCTCCCGTTCGTATTTCTATGTCAATTTTACTGACCCTGATGATCCCAGAAAAGTTCGCTTATCAACTAGTGTCGAACTTCTCAGAAAGAAATGTGGGGACAAGTCGACGATGCCTGTCACCCGTGCCAAGGAAGCTTACACCATCGTTGAGCGTGCAATCACAATGGGCTACGTCAACCTCGACCGGGAGGAGCGCTTCTTCATCGAGTACGTCCAAGAGTTCTGGGACTTTGAGAGGTCTGAATACATCCGGAGGCGAAACCAGAAATCTCCGAACAGCATCGGCAAGGACTATGCTGTCACCATGCTCAGTACTTTCAACAAGAACGCTGTACCCCACCTCTCTATTCGCCTGAAAGTACATGAGGTCAACGCCCTCCACATCGAGAAGGTTGTCGACGAGTTGCTGGATGAAGGCAGGCTCTCCAATTCCACCATACAGAGGGTGGTACAGAGCATGTCTGTACCCCTGAAGGAAGCCACTCGCAAGAAGATGATCGCCCACAATCCCATGGACGGGGTGGAGCCTCTCACCAGTACCAACCGAGAACGTGGCATCTACTCTATCCATGAGCTGGTGCAAGTCATGGACCATCTCTATCTCAAGGGAACCGTAGGTGTGACCGAGGCAAGGCTTGTGCGTGGACCTGGCAAGACGCTGGTTGAGAAGGAGTACTCCGTCAGGACCGACCTGAAGCCTTATCTGGCCGTTGCCTTGGCATCGTACACGGGAATGCGAGCTGGAGAGATTAGGGCCCTATCTACCGAGCAGATTCAAATTGTTGATAAAGAACATGGCATCGTGACAGTCGATCGAGCCTTCAACGATTACGCTGGTATCAAGTCGACCAAGGGCAAGAAGACTCGTCGTGTTCCCCTCCCCCGCCATCTCTGTGAGGAGCTCTTCGCTGAGGCTGCTAGGAACCCCCACGAGGGCAGCACAATGATTTTCTGGACTGAGGCATCACCGGACAATCCGATCTCTTCCAACTACATCCTCAACCACTTCTACAAGGCACTCAAGGCTATTGGTATTTCAGAAGAGGAGCGAGTCGAGCGCAACATCGACTTCCACTCGCTGCGTCACACCTTCAACTCATCCCTGCGAGGACGCATCAATGAGAAGATGCTTCGCTCGGTCGTAGGCCATGAGAGCGTGGAAATGACCGACAGGTACTCACATGATACAGATGAGGAACTGATAGAGGTCGGAAAGACTGTCCTGTCGATTTTCTCCAATGGAAATACAACGTCTA
>JAAZAT010000092.1 GCA_012514185.1 Spirochaetales bacterium
ACCAACATCATCGCGATGGTCAGCTCGATCAGGCCTTTCACCACCCAGAAGGGGGGCATCATGGCCTTTTTGCAACTCACCGACCGCAATGCAACCTTCGATGCAACCTTGTTTCCCAAGATTTTTGAGCAGTACCGGGACATTCTGCACGTCGACGGCATCTACGGGTTTGTCGGAAAGTTCGACAACTCCAGGGGCAACGACAAGATTTCCTATCTGATCGAACAGATCTTCGAGGACCCCAACCAGCTTGCTCCGATCGCCGTCTCACGGTGTCATATCGAGTTGGAGAAGTCGTTTTGCAGCACCGAGCAGATCTCACACCTGCGGGACACCTGTCTCTCGTATGGAGGAAGCTGCAGCGTCCTGCTCCACTTCAAGACAGAGGGGGAAAGCATGCCCCTGATTGTCGAGTGCGGCCGTGAGTTCTCCGTCCGGTACTGCGGCGAGATAGAATCGGCGTTGAGGGAAAATCCCTCGGTGCTGAATATTTGGTTCGACTAATGGAAAAAAGTTCTGTATCTTGAAGATTGGAGGAACAACATGAACCAAACCTACTATGACAGCGGGGTTCCCATCATACCGGCATCATCCAATGTCTTCATGACCATTGCCTCGATTGCTGCTTCCCTGCTCTCCTTCTATTCGCTGCTGATCTGGCTCAGGATTGTTCTCACGTGGATCCGCATTCCCGGCCAGTTGCAGGAGAATCCGCTTGCCGCCCTCTTGGGCAGAATCGTCGACCCGTACCTCGCGTGGTTCAGGGGGATCGGCAGCCTTAGGCGGAGCCGGCTGGACCTGACCCCGCTGGTCGCCCTTGCGGTGCTCTCGGTCGTCCAGTCCATGCTGCGCCTCTACGGATCCTACGGACGCCTTACCGTGGGCATGGTCTTTGCCTTGGTACTGCAGACGCTCTGGTCCTACCTGCTCAGCCCCGTCTTCTGGTTCTTGATCATCCTCTTGGGCATACGCCTCGTTCTCTGCTACAAGCGCAGCCCGGGTGTCATCGGATACATCTCCATGCTCGATTCCATGATCGGCGGGGTGCTGAACTGGGTGCAGAGGCTCTTTTACCCCAAGAAAGCTGTCAATGACCGTCAGCTGGTCATCACCAGCCTCGGTTTCTTCATCGCCGCCTATATCGGATCTTCCCTGCTGCTGCGCTTCATGGTGGACTTCTTCGCCAAACTCGGTTTCTGATCCATGGCGTACGTCCGCGCTCTGAAAACCAGCATCACCGAACTCAGCGGAGTCGGGCCTGCCACCAAGGCAGGCTATGCCGAGCTGGGGATTGCAACCTACAGCGACCTGTTGCTGCTCTCCCCCCGCACCTGGGAAGACCGCAGCGAAGTACATCCACTGGGCTTGGTACAAGACTCACAGATGGCCAACACCTTGGTCGAGGTGCTCTCCCACTCCTATTTCGGCTTGAAGTCAGGCAAGAAGCGAACGCTTAAAATCATCGTCCGTGATGTGTCGGGACTGGGAGACGGCAGGCTCAGCCTGTTGTGCTTCGGACGCAACTTTCTGGAAAGGACCATCAAGGTCGGGCGAATCTACTACCTCTACGGCAGCGTCAAGGACAACCGCGGCGAGCTGCAGTGCTCCCAGTTCGAACTCTATCCGGCTACCGAGGATGGGGATTTCCCCAAACAGTTCGGCCGTATTCTTCCCATCTATCCGCTGCGCGGCTCGCTGAGCCAGCGTTTGATCAGGGCGAATATCAAGGCGGTTCTGGCGAGCGTCGATACCTTTGCAGAGGAATTGACGGCTACCATGCGCGACCGTTACCATCTCATGACTACCGATCAGGCCATCAGAGCCTACCACTTCCCTCCCTCGCTTGAGGTATTGCAGAAAGCCCGCAGGACCCTTGCCCTCACCGAACTCTTCTACTTGCAGCTGGTCGCACGCAGGCACAAGAGCCTTGTGCAACGCAATGCCAAGACAGGACCGAGCATTCCCACCAAGCTCGAGTTGAAGTGCATCGAAGGCCTCCCCTTCAGCCTGACAGCCGACCAGATAGCCAGCCTGAAGGAGATCCGGGAGGACCTGGACAGTGAAATGCCCATGAACCGTCTGCTGCAAGGAGATGTAGGCAGCGGCAAAACCCTGGTGGCTTGGATCAGTGCGCTGCATGTCCTTTCCCAAGGAGCCCAGGTTGCCTTCATGGCCCCCACCGAACTATTGGCCCGACAGCACGCAGAATCAGCTGCCGCACTGCTGCAGGATCTGGGCATCAGGCTGGCTTTTCTGACCGGCTCGGTCAAGAACAAGGAACGCAGGCTTCTGCTTGAAGCCATCAAAGAGGGAGAAGTCGATATCGTCATCGGCACCCACGCCCTCTTTTCAGCCGAAGTCGCCTTTAAAAACCTTAGGTATGTCATCATCGACGAGCAACACAGATTTGGAGTCGAACAGCGCCTCGCCCTTCTGGAGAAAGCCCAGGTTCCCGACCTGCTGCTCATGACCGCCACCCCGATTCCCCGCACCCTTTCGCTGACCGTATTCGGAAATCTCAACGTTTCCACCCTCAAGACCATGCCGGCCGGCC
>JAAZAT010000027.1 GCA_012514185.1 Spirochaetales bacterium
AACATCTTTCTCAATTGGAGACTCCTTCATCTGAATGCTCGGGCAGCCCACGCCGACCGTATTGAACAATCCTTCTACAATCTGGTGCTTGCCTCGGTCAGCCGAGACGGCCTGCGCTACTTCTACTCCAACCCCCTTGCCCGGGAAGAGAAACAGCTTCCCTTCCATCTAAAGTGGGAGAGAAGCCGCAGTGAGTATCTTTCCTCGTTCTGCTGCCCTCCCAACATGCTGCGCGTGCTCTCACAAAGCAGCGAGTATGCATATTCACAGGCTGAAGATGGAATCTATACCGTCATGTACGGCCAAAGCAGAGCCTCTCTTCAGGTGGGCAACAACCATGTGGTACTTGAACAAACCACAGCCTATCCCTATGACGGTTCAATTACGATTACCATTGAGGAGACCGACGGCACCCCGTTCACCCTATATGTCCGCATTCCCTCCTGGGTCAAACAGGGACGTATACAGAATCAAGATGTTACAGCGGAAATGGCCAACACCTACCTGCCGCTTCGTTCGGATTGGAAGCAAGGCGATGTGATCACCATCGAGTTTGCAATGGAGGCACGAATCCTCTTGGCCCACCCTTTGGTCGAGGAGTGCACCCACCAAGTTGCCGTCATGCGCGGCCCATTGGTATACTGCAGCGAACAGGTCGACCATCCCCAGCTGAACTGGGCAAGCCTCGGACTGCGCCAGAATGCACACTTTACTGCGGTTACCCGAACTATTGGAGGCGAGTCCATGCTCTGCCTCCAAACAGAGGACGGTGTAGCCTATCAAATGCTGGACTGGGAAACGAGTGGTCTCTACCAAGACGCCTCCGGTCTCATGGCTGAACCGACTACACTCTCGCTCATACCCTATTACGCCTGGGACAACCGCGGCCTTGGTGGTATGAAAATCTGGCACCCGCTCTATCTATCATAAGAAAAGGAATCGTTCGTATGCAACTCTCTCAGAAACTCTCAAATCCCCCAGCAGAAAACCGAAGCATCCCCTTCTGGTCATGGAATGATGTACTCGATCCCGAGGAGCTCAGAGCCCAGATCCGTGAGATGGCCAAGGCGAAAGTCGGCGGATATTTCATGCACGCCCGCAGCGGGCTGAAGACCACCTATCTCGGCAAACCTTGGTTTGAAGCCATCGCAGCGGGTCTTGACGAGGGCCGCAAGGAAGGGCTGCTTCCTTGGGCGTATGACGAGGAAGGATGGCCCAGCGGATTTGCAGGAGGCAAGGTAACCGCACTCGGTGATGCTTACCATGCCAGAGGGCTGAGGATGCAGACAGCCAAAACGAAAGAAGAGCTGGAACAGGCAGAAAATGTTCTAGGTTTGTATGCACACACCCAGGATTATGCCAAGGTATATCCGCTGGATAAGGTTCCTTCGGATGCAGTGATCTCCGGCTACATCGCCATGACCCATTCGGTGTCACCGTACTACATCGACATTCTCAATCCCATCACCACCAAGGCCTTCATTGAGGCAACGCATGAGGCTTACTACGAGCAGTTCGGCGACCAAATGCCCGAAGGCTTTTTCACCGATGAACCCAGGCTCTCAGAAGGCCCGATTCCTTGGTCCTACATCATGGGAGATGAGTTCAGAAACGACCATGGTTATGAACTGCTTGATGTTCTGCCGGCCCTCTACCTTCCCTGTGAAGGGTTTGAAGCGGTTCGAACAGACTTCTGGGCAACGGTCAGCAGGTTGTTCGTCCACTCCTACATGGAGCAGCTGTATCTTTGGTGCGAGAAGCACCACATCAAGCTAACCGGCCATATGATGATGGAGGAAGGCCTGTACAGCCAGATGACGGGAACCAGCGGCAGCATGCCCTTCTACCCCTTCTTCCACATGCCCGGCATCGATTCGCTCAGACGCATGATCCACGACCCCCGCATGCCCAAGCAGGTCAGCTCGGTGGCCGAGCAGCTGGGAAAGAAGCGGGTGCTCTCTGAAAGCTTTGCATTAAGCGGTTGGGATCTGAACTTTGAGGAAATGCGCTGGATCCTCAACTGGCAGTTTGTCAACGGAGTGAACATCATCTGCCAACACCTCCAAGCCTACTCTCTGAAAGGATTTCGCAAGCGGGACTATCCACCTTCGTTGTTCACCCAGCAGAGTTGGTGGGATGAATACCATCACTTCAACGACTACATGGCAAGATTGAGCACCCTGCTCATCGAAGGGAAGAAGATCGTTGAAGTCTTGCTGCTGCACCCCATGCATACCGGTTGGATCACCTACGATGGAACAAACAACCCAACCATCCAACAGTACGACGCTGCATTCAGCGAAGCAACCAAGACCTTGAGCGGCCTGCATATCGACTATCACCTCGGCGATGAAACAATTCTCAAGGAGTATGCGAACGTAGAGAACCATGCTTTGCAGGTTGGTTTGTATTCCTACCAAACGGTAGTACTTCCCTCGCTGTTGAGCATCGATGAGCATACCGCTGATCTTTTGGTTTCATTTGCACAAGCAGGAGGAAGACTCTACAGCATGGGAGAAGGGCCCACCTTGATCAGCGGAAGAGAAAACCAGACGATGCTTGCCAAGCTTGCGCAAATCATCACCAGACTTCCCGATGATCAGGCAATCCTGGACGAAATCAAAAGTAGACTCACCCATCCAGTCAAACTGCATGTAGACGACAAGGAAGAGAAGCGTCTGTCCTGCTGCATGCATGACCAAGGTGAGTGTGTGAGCCTCTATATCGTAAACAACAGCAAGACCGAACGTGTGGAGGGCGCAACCATCGACTTGGGTCGTCCGTATCAGGTAAGCCTGCTCGACCTGCAGACAAACACCCAAACCAAGGTTGCTGATTCTGTTCAACATCTTCTGACATCCTTCGAGGCAATGGAAGGGCGTGTCTACCTGCTTGAGCCTCCTGTACACTCAAGAACAATGGCTTCAAACGGGGATGCTGATGTAGTTTTCATCACTCCCAACCCGATGTGGGACATCCAGCACATGGATGAGAATGTCCTTACCTTGGATACCTGCCGATACCGAATCGACAAGGGCGAGTGGCAACAGAAGAAGGCCGTCATCAGGATTATGAAAGAGTTGTTGACCCTCAAACGCTCGTGCTCGATCGAGCTCGAGTTCACCTTCACCATACAGGACCGAGACAGTATACCAGCTGATCTCTACCTGGTCATGGAGGAGAGCAAGCACTTCAACATCACCGTCAATGGCAACCGACTTTCCCAGCCGACCGGTTGGTATAAGGATCGTGCCTTTGAGAAGCTTCTGATAACAGACGCTGTGGTGGAGGGAGAGAATACCATTGCCGTTGAAGGAACCTTTTTTCAGTCACAGCATGTCTACGACACGCTGTTCGGCAAGAACATGTATGAAACTGAGCTGAACAAGCTGACCTACGACATGGAGCTTGAGAGCATCTACATCCTGGGGAATTTCGGGGTATACAGCAAGAGCCCGTTCGCCAAGGGTGAGCGGGAAGCCTTGGAGACCGAAGGCCCGTTTGTACTCACCACATCACCAAGCAAGCTCACCCACCAAAGCTTCACCGAGCAGGGCCTCCTGTGTTTTGCCGGCAAGCTCACCATCAGCCAAACGATGCTCATCAAGAAGAGAGAAGACCAGCCGGTGATGCTCTCCTTGGGAAATCCAAGACTGCAGATGGCAAAGCTCTGGATCAATGGAATATTAGTTAAGACCTTTCTCTGGGCACCGTGGGAAGTGGATATCACGCCTTATGTGCATAAGGGGGAAAACACCATCACCATGACGCTCTACGCAAGCAACCGCAATATGCTCGGTCCCCACCACCATATCAGCGGGGAGAACTACAGCGTGGGGCCCCAGAGTTTTGAAGGTGTCTTCAGCTGGTGTGAACGGCCTACCGAGGCGGTTGCAATCGATAGAAGCCTGGTCGATAAGAGTTACTGGAAGGACAGCTACACCTTTGTTCGGTTCGGGTTCTAGCATGCTGAAAAATCCAATACTTAAAGGTTTCAAACCCGACCCATCCATTCTCAGGGTGGAGGATACGTACTATATCGCAACCTCCACCTTCGAATGGTATCCTCCGATCAACCTGTTCCGCTCATCCAACCTCGCCGATTGGGAGCAGATAGCCTCTCCGATCCAGAACCTGGATTTACGCGGACTCGACTCCTCATGCGGCATCTGGGCTCCCAACCTGAGTTATCATGACGGGCGATTCCATATAGTCTGTACGGTTGTCGAGACAAACAGACGCAGGTTCAAGGACCCGCACAACTTCATCATCAGCGCCCCATCCATTGAGGGGCCGTGGAGCGAGCCGGTCTTTCTCAACTCCAGTGGATGGGACCCATCCCTCTTCTTTGAGGATGGAACGTGTTACCTCATCAACATGCTGCTCGATTGGAGACCTGACAAGAATCGCTTCGCAGGAGTCATCCTGCAGGAACTGGATCTACAACAGCAGTGCCTTGTAGGCGATGTTCATTACCTGACTGCAGGTACGGCAACAGGAAGTACAGAAGCTCCCAACCTCTATAAGCACAACGGCTTTTACTATCTGCTTTTGGCAGAAGGAGGAACGGAATTCGGCCATCAGGTAAGCGTATTGCGCTCATCCTCCCTGCTTGGACCGTACGAGCAAAGTCCCTGCAATCCCCTGATCAAGAGCACGAGCGAAGACGAGCTACAGCGTGCCGGTCACGGATCACTGGTGAACACCAAGGAGGGGAAAACCTACCTTGCCTACCTATGCTCTCGTTCGGTGGACCATGCCTACTCAATCCTGGGAAGAGAGACTGCCTTGGCCGAGGTCGTGTGGAATAGTGATGGATGGCCGGTGCTTTGTCCCGAGGGAAGCCACAGCCCTCAGTTGGTAGTTCCTTCACTGCCCCAGGCACAAGAGGAGCCTTTGGTTCTCCATTTCGATCACATCGACCATCGTATGAAAACACTGAGAGAACCGTTGTACAACTGCGGCGTGGACACAACCAGCCGAGCAGGATGGCTGCGAATCCATGGAGGCAACTCCCTCTCTTCAAGAGTGCGTCAGCACCTTGTGGCGATCAGTCAAGAGACCTTGGAGTACCAAGCCACAACACTGCTTGACTTCAAACCCCGGTCTCCATGGCACATGGCGGGACTGCTTGCCTACTATAATGCCGACAACTATTTCTACGCCTACCAGAGTACTGATGACGAGAAGCAGCCAATCCTAGGTGTGGTTGAGATGGATAATACGGTCATCCGGCAGGTGGGAGAACCCATCCGGCTGCAGACAACCTCACCTGTATACCTGCGTTCCACCGTCAGAAACAATTCCCTGAGTTTCTCCTACAGCCTCGATGGAACAACGTTTGTCGACCTGCATGCAGAAAAGCTGGATATGCGTCATCTCAGTGACGAGCATATCCAGGGAAATGGGTTTACCGGTGCAATGGTAGCCATTGGATGCCAGGACCTAGCCGGTGACGGCATCCATGCAGACTTTTCTCATCTCAGGTACGAGCAGACTTAGTTGCAAACAAAGCAAGCTTGGAGTAGAAATCCTCAAGGATAAGGCGCGGATCGATCCTTCGGTATACCCGTATCGGTCTATTCAGACCGGTATGGACATACTGCATGTCCATGCCGATGAGAGGAGCCGGCACCCAATCAAACTCATAGCGGTGTTCGTAGAGCACCAAACCGACGGCGGGAGAGTCCCCAAGCACCCAGGTTTCGCCGCTGCGGAAGACACTCTTACGGGGGCCCTCCTCATGGGCATGCTCGTTCAGCTGATCCAGCAGATACGCTCCGATTTCGCCATGCGGATACACCTTCTGCTCCAATTCCGCAAGCGAGACAGGAATCATCTCGTAGACGTTCTTGGGAACCTGCCACACAGGAATCGTGGAACTGAACACTACATTCGCCGCATGGATATCGTTGCTCAGATTGTACTCGATGCTCCCCGATGGATAGGCGCCCCCACCGATCCAAATGGCAGTAAGCCGGTTTGCGATACGCGGTTCCTGCAGGTACGCACTGGCCAAGTCGGTCAAGGGACCAAGGAAGAGCACATACAAGGGCCTGGGGTCGTCCTTCATCGCCTCCTCGATGATCAGGGAAGCGCCTTCACTGGGGAGTAGTTCCGTCTTGGACGCAAGCGGCCGTTCGCAGCCATGAAACAGCAGACCGTCCGAAGGAAAGCCCATCTTCTCGAAGATTGTCTCAAGTTCCCGGTAGCTCTGCTGCATGCTGTCCTGATGACGGGTGATGCCATAGTGGGCGGCAATGAATCCGACATTCTCAAACTTGGGACTGAGCAGTGCATGCACGATGGCAAACTGGTCGTCCGCCTCGTTTTTTGCATCAGTATTGGTGATGACCCGCACGATTTTCTCTTCGGGAACCTGGAATGCATATGAGGTATAACGCATGGTGACTCCTATCAGCCTTTGACCGCACCCTGGGTCAGTCCGGCAACAAAGTATTTTTGAAAGTATCCGAATATCAGCAACAAGGGAACGGTGACCAAGCTCAGGCCGGCAGCATACTGTCCCCACTGTACACCCATCTCCGTCTTGAAGTTCAACAAACCGACCGGCAGCGTCTTGAGATTCATCGAACTCGCGGTGGTAATCTGGGCCCACATAAGTTCGCCCCAGTTGCCGATGAACGTAAAGACAATGACGGTTGCAACGGCGGGGGTGATCAGAGGCATGACGATACGCAAGAAGGTGGTGAGCTCCGAACATCCGTCGATGCGTGCCGATTCAATAATATCCATGGGAATGGTCTCAAAATATTTCTTGAAAATATACATGCTGAATGGTATCTGCCATGCGGTATAGGGAAGGATCAGGGCGGCATGACTGGTAAGCAGACTTGCCGAGGCCATCATTTTATACAATGAGATGTAGATGGCGATGCCGGGAATGAAGTTGAACGTCATGAAAGCCATGATGATCAGCTCGCTCTTGGGCAGGTTCATTCTTCCCAGTGCATACCCGCCCAAGGTTGTCAGGACGGTGGTCAACAGTACAGCAATGACGGTTACGAAGACGGAATTGAAAAAATAATCCCCCAAATGTCCGGTAGACCAGGCTGCAGCATAGTTGGCCCAGACCGGCTCTTTGGGGAAGCCGAATAAATTGACATAGAATTCGCTGGTTGATTTCAACGAGGTGAAAAACAGAAACAGAATCGGATAGGCTACCAGCAAAGTTCCCAAAATGAGAATCGTATAGGCAATGATGACCAAAGGTTTATTATTGTAAAGAATCGTGTTCTTAGAGCTCATAACTGTCCCCCTTGATCAAGCGCTTGGTAAGCAGCATGCCTGCAAGTACGATCAACACAAAAATGACCGACATTGCCGCCCCGTACCCGTATTGGTTGAACGAGAAAGCGTTCTGCATGATCCACATCGGCATGACGACGGAGAATTTTCCAGGGCCGCCGTTGGTGAGGGCCAATACAGTGTCGTAGATTTTCAAACCGGACATAAGCGCAAAGATGGCGCTGAGCTGAACAAAGCTCATAATCAAGGGGAGAATGATTTTTCTCAGGATGGCCCAATCCCCTGCCCCTTCCAGTCGTGCTGATTCCAACAAGGAGGGAGAGATGGCCTGCATGCCGGCAAAACAGAGCACCATGGTCAGGCCGACCTGTTTCCAGGCGGATACAAACAAAATGCTGTTGAGCACCGTAGAACGGTTGGTAAGCCATGCTGTCTGCAGAGTTCCAAGATTAAGGACTTTCAGGAGCTGATTCAGCACTCCGATCTCCGGTTCATACACAAAGGAGAAGATCAAGGCCGTAATGACGGCAGGAATCATGCTGGGCGAGAATAGGATGGTTCTGTAAAAGCCGCCGCTTCGCTTTCCAACAAAGAGCAACAACCAAGCGAGCAACACTCCAATAACAACACTGATGATGGAAGAGACAACACCTAGATAGACGGAATTCTTGATGGCAAGGAGAAAATTTGCATCGCGGAACGAATCAAGATAATTGTCAAAGCCTGCAAACACTCGTGCACTAAACCCATTCCAGTCTTGGAAGGAGAGTACCAGATTATCGAAAAAGGGGATAACTGCAAAAAAGAGGTAGACCAAGGTTGCGGGCAGCAAAAAGAGAAAGCCCTTGATCATATACGACCGCTTCAGTGCGTTGCCGGGTTGTGATGCCATACTACACTCCAACGTAACGAGAGAATGACAGGAAGGCCCATTCCTTTGCGGGGAGGGCCTTCCTGGTTTATACAAGAACTTACTTGCCCATTGCCTTAACGCGCAAAGCCTCAAGCTTGGCAAGCGCGGAATCGATGGATTCACCTGCACAGACTGCCCCAACGAGATCGTTCTGCAGATAGCTGTTCACTTCGGGAGAGATGTTCTGCATGTGGCGATAGCTGACTACGTTGTCACCGGTGGTGGTGTTCATCAGTGCCTGCATCAGCGTATTGTCAATCTTGTCCTGCTTGGCCTTGATCGAAGGAAGTCTGCCGGTAGCCATGGTCTCACTCTGGCCGGCTTCACTGGTATAGAACTTGATGAAGCGCACAGCTTCTTCCTTATGTGCAGCATTAACAGGAACAAAGAGTGCGTTGGTTACTACGTTCACACCATACTTGCCACCCTTTTCCACCAAGGGGAACTTGGCTACACCGACTTTGAACGGAGCATCTTTCTCATACTGGCCGACGTTGGAGCCTGCATCAAAGAGCATGGCGATCCTGCCCTGGAAGAACGCAGCCTGCACCTGGTCCTTGGTTGCGGTAAGAGCGCCTTCGCCCGGATACCAGTAACCCTTCTTATAGACATCACGCAGCAATTCAAGCGCCGTTCTCAGGCCGGGAGCCTCATTGGCACCAGCAAACGGAAGCTTGCCGGCTGCAGCCTGCTCAAGTACGCCATTGTTTGCCATGACCTGGTAGGCGAATACCAACAGCTGGTGGTTCTGACCGGACCAGTTGCCAAGTGCATAGATGCCCTTCTGCTTCAACTTTTCTGCAACGACCAGCAGCTCATCCCAGGTGGTGGGAACCTGCAGGTTGTTCTCAGCAAAAATTGTTTCATTGACGAACAGTGTTTCGATAACCGGCTGGTAGCTGACTGCATAGTACTTGCCGTCGATTTTGCCTGCATCGATGTACTTGGGGACGAAGGTGTTCATCCACTCTCCGTTGTTTGCAGTGAGATAGGGGGTAAGGTCGAGTGCCATTCCGCTGGAAACGAATGCACTGATCTGGCTTCCCCAGAAGAAGGAGACATCGACAGGATTACCCGAAGCAATACCCGTTTTGATGATCTGCTCGGCGTTGTCAAAATCGATGGGCACAATCTGAACCTTTACATCAGGATTTTCGGCTTCAAATTTTGCAATGATGTTCTTGTTATACTGGGCATCAGAGCCGTAGAACTTGATGGTCTTCACTTCTTGTGCGGCACCTGCACTTTCCTTGGCGCCTGCAGCAAATGCAAGAGCCATGGAACAGGCCAACACAAGGGACAGAAGCACGATAGACTTTCTTTTCATGTCATACCTTCCTACAATAGTTTTTCTTTTTGTTTCGAATACTTTTGTTTTCGAATACAACCGTAGTGTATAGCAGGGTTATGAAGAATGCAATCAAAACTTTTCGTTGATAACAAGAAAATTTGTCAATAATTCGAATGTAATCGTAATTATTTGTCAGTAATTACTACCTTCCAGTTTTTTTTCGTACCGCTTTCACCAAAAATCGGGTAGGCAGAGGCCTCACGGCCCCAACCTCCCACACCAACCGGCATACCGTTCGGTACCGGGCGGTTCAATCAAACGACATTACCAATTGACACATGAATATACGTCCATCAGCAA
>JAAZAT010000093.1 GCA_012514185.1 Spirochaetales bacterium
CCTCTCCGATGAGCATCGGGGTTCCCAAATCAGCCAGACTCGTCATGAACACGACTACCGCCCCGGCGGTGATTGTGGGCATGATCAAGGGGAATGTAACAGTGAGCAGCTTCTTTAGTCCATGAACGCCCAGATTCTCAGCAGCTTCTTCGAGAGAGCTATCGAATGTCTGAAGCGCCCCTTGGACATACATATAGATAAAGGGAAAGAGCTTGAGGGTAAAAACAAGGATCAGGCCCCGAAATCCATAGATGGTAGGAATTTCAATACCGATGTGCCTTACCAGGTTGGTGATGAATCCATTGCGGCCTAAAAGCATGATCCAAGAGTAGGCTCCGATGAAGGGAGGAGAAAGCAAACTAATAACCACCATGGCATTAAGAACTTTCTTTCCAGGTATATTGAAACGTGCTACCACATAACCCATCGGAACTCCTAAAAGGATTGCGAAGATGGTGGTGGTGATCGAGACTGCAAAACTATGTTTAAGCGTGTTGAAATAGTAAGGCAGTCGGAAAAAGTCAACATAATTTATTAAGGAGAATCCTCCTCCCTCGTTGGGAAGAAAGCTGCGCGACAACATTCCGATCAGAGGATAGACCAAGAAGAAAAGGGCCAAGGCGAACGCGGCAAGGACAACAAAGCCCCAGAAGCCGAATCTATTCAAGCCTTTCTGCAACCAGGTGGGCTCTTTCATACCAGGCTCTCCTTTCCATCGGCGATAAAGAGATTGACGCTCTTTTGATCGAAGGTTACCCAGACTTTGTCGCCGGTCTTCTTGATAGGCAAACCCTCCTTCAGGTATTCATTAACTTGCAACACATAATCGCCACCCAATTCGATTTCATAGTTGATGAAGTCTCCAAGGAAGGTGGCAAATTGTACTCTACCTGCAATACCTCCATTCTCGATGGTTGTCAGTGTTGCCTCTTCAGGTCGAACAGCCAATACCGCCTTACCGGTGTATGCTCTTGCCAGCTTCATATTGAATGCATGACCAAGCAACGAAACTGTGTTGTCTGTAACTGTACAGGGCAAGAAGCTTGAAATGCCGATGAAGTTCGATACGAAGGTATTCTGCGGACGGGTATAGATTTGCAAGGGAGTACCTATTTGTTGCACGGTTCCCAGATTCATTACGGCAATCCGGTCACTCATCGCCAAAGCTTCCTCCTGGTCGTGGGTGACATAGACGGTGGTGATATTCAAGTTCTGCTGAATTTTTTTAATGACCGATCGCATCTCGATACGTAGTTTTGCATCGAGGTTGGAGAGCGGCTCATCCATCAACAAGACATCGGGTTTGATGACAATGGCTCGGGCAAGGGCGATACGCTGTTGCTGCCCTCCAGAGAGTTGTGACGGCTGACGATCCTTGTACTCGCTCATCTTTACCAGGCCCAGAACTTCTTCTACATCCTTTTCAATATCCGCTTTGGAATAGCCCCGCGCTTTCAGGCCGTAAGCCACGTTGTCGTATACCGAGAGGTGGGGGAAAATTGCATAATTTTGAAATACCATGCCTGCGTTTCA
>JAAZAT010000026.1 GCA_012514185.1 Spirochaetales bacterium
ATCGTACGGGAGAAATCAGTGCCTTTGAGCCTTTCCCTCTCATCGCACAATACTGTGGATGCAGATTTACTTATCGCAGAGGCTGAGAGGAACACAGGATATGTCGGGCGATCTTCAGATGCTATTCTCAAAGAACTTGACTTGATTGTTGCAGAGGTAGAAGCCAACTATGAAGTATAAGGTCATCATGTCCCGTAGGGCTGATGAGATGCTTGTTTCCCATGTGCGCATTCTTGCCCAGGTAAGTATTCCTGCTGCCAAAATGTTGAGGAACGAGGTTGCTTGTGTCTTGAAAAGTCTGGAAGCTGATCCCTATCTTTATCAATGGGAAGTTGATGTGAATCTTCCTGCTGAAACGTACAGAAGGGTTGTATTTGCAAAACGATACAAGGCTCTAATCTTGATTTTAGAGGATACGGTGTATGTTGATGCAATTGTAGATTGTCGTCAGGAATATCGCTTTGACTAATATCCTCAAAATTGGGACTCTGATTTATTGCAACCCATTAAGGAGGTGACGTACGCACTACTACCATGTTGATGTATTTTCAAAAGGTCCGCTTACGGGAAATGGATTGACCGTCTTGATTTGCAATCGATTTCCTGCAACTGAGACGATGCTTCAGATTACCCGGGAAATGAAGCAGTATGAGACGATTTTCCTAAGAAAGACGGGTGACTGTGAATATAGGGCAAGAATTTTCACGAAGGATGAGGAACTGGACTTTGCCGGCCACCCGATCCTTGGAGCCGCAGCTGTGGTGCAGACGATGAGTGGACGTACCCATCGGGCTGAAATCCGGTTCCACCTGAACTCCAAGGATGTTGACGTCAGCAGTGTTGCCATCAGAGCCCTGCGCGAGTATGGGTGCAGCATGAACCAGGGAAGCGCGCAGACAATAGGACGTATCGCTCCATCCGACTACCCGAAGTTGATTGCTCCGCTTGGATTATGTATGGACGATCTTGCTGCAGCGTACCCTTTGGAGGTTGTGACCACCGGTTTGCCGTACCTGATCGTTCCCATCCATAGCGGACTTGAACGGGCAGGAATGGTTTCAAATGATTACGAATCGCTTGTCCTCTCCCATGGTGCAAAGTTCGTCTATGTGTTTGATATTGCTGCAATGGAAGGGAGAACCTGGGATTTCAGTGGGTTGGAAGACGTTGCTACCGGCAGTGCCGCCGGACCTGTGGGAGCCTATCTGTGCGAACACGGCGTCTGCCCTGAAGGCGAAGAGATGATCATCCATCAGGGGCGGTTCCTGGGAAGACCCAGCGAACTCCGTGTGCTGAAAGAGAAAGGAACAGGAAACATCTTTGTCAGCGGGAATGTATCCATTGTTGCCAAGGGAACGTTCTATGGATGAGGATTCGAAAACGATCGTCCTTACTGTATATCATTCAGGACAGATAAATGTGTGAAAATGCAAAAATCTTTCCTGAAGGAGGAATACTCATTGTGTGTATGAGTGTATTAAGGTAGAATTAGGATAGAAAAGTGCATTAGGTTGCAAAAATCTTTCGCAAAGGGGCTGTAGCATGGAAATTAACCGAGACTTCTACCTAGGTAGGTTGATTGCAAAGAAACACAACGGCTTGATCAAAGTAATCACCGGTATCCGCCGATGCGGAAAGTCGTATCTGTTGAATACCTTGTTCTATAATAATTTGATTGCAACCGGTGTTGATCCCGACCATGTCATACGTTTTGCATTCGATTCGGCAGATGACCTTTTGCTGATCGGCGAAAGTCCAGTGCTCATGGAAAAGGAAAAGCGGGGTGTTGACCCCGAGAAGTTTTTGGCATATATCCGCTCCATGGTATCTGACTCAGGAATGTACTACCTGCTGCTTGATGAAGTACAGATAATGGACTGTTTTGAATCGGTATTGAATGGGTATCTTCGCAACAAGCACATGGATGTATTCGTAACAGGAAGCAATGCAAAATTTTTGTCAAAGGATATCATTACTGAGTTTGTAGGTCGTGGCGATGAAATCCATATGCATCCATTGAGTTTTGCAGAGTTCATGTCGGTTTTCAACGGTGATCGATACATGGGTTTGTCTGAGTATATGCTGTATGGAGGCATTCCCCAGGTAGTTCTTCGTGATGGCGCTAGTGAAAAAACTTCAATGTTGAAGAATTTGTTCAATGAGATTTACCTTCGGGATATCATAAAACGCAATCGAATTAAGAATAGTGGGGAACTGGAGGACCTTCTCAACTTCCTAGCTTCATCGATTGGGTCCCTGACAAATCCAGAGAAATTGAGAAATACATTCAAGTCAGCCAAGAAGTCGAAAATCACACCCAAAACCATCAAGAAATATCTGGATCTTCTTGAAGATTCTTACCTGGTTGAGTCTGCACTCCGGTATGACATTAAGGGGAAGGGATATATTGAGACCCCAAGGAAATACTACTTTTCAGATCTAGGTCTTCGCAATGCGAGGCTAAATTTTCGACAAATTGAGCCAACTCATTCTATGGAGAATGTACTATACAATGAGCTTTGCATGAGGGGTTACTGCGTAGATGTCGGTGTCGTGCAGATTGCGGAGAAAGACGAGGATGGTAAAGTGACCCGCAAGCAGCTTGAAGTCGATTTTGTGTGCAACCTTGGCTCTTTTAGATGCTATATCCAATCGGCATACTCTCTGCCGGATGCTGAGAAGCGTATGCAGGAAATTCGACCTTTTAGGAAAATTGATGACTCATTTAAGAAAATCATAGTTACCAGCGACCTTGTTCAACCCACATATGACGAATATGGGATTTTAACCGTTAACATCTATGATTTCCTGCTTGATCCCAGCTTCCTAGAAAATTGATATACGGTTACAAGCTATGACAAGCAAAGATTTATTCTTGCAACCTGGTACTGCAATATCGGGTCAATTGTGCTTTGGGAGAGCCGCATTGCAGCTGCCGACATCAGTAGATAATGGAAGTGGACTGTTTACAGCCGGTACGACGGCATGGTTTTATCCAAAGGTCGTGACTGTGTACAGGACAGTGTTTTGCTGATTGCCCGTGATGGCAACTATGATCATGGTTGTTTGAACCGATTCTGTTTTCGGTG
>JAAZAT010000066.1 GCA_012514185.1 Spirochaetales bacterium
CTCCACAAGATGGTCAGCAACAATCTGAGCGTCTTCCTCGGATAAACCTTCAGCCATGTAGAGCTCCTTTTCAAAAGCTCTTACCCTACTAACATCCAAAACTACCTTTTTATTGAACGTATAATCAGACACCACCCACCCTCCAAAAAATTACTTGATTGATACATCTGACAGCTCTATCGCCATTGCAATCTTGTTCAGTTCAATCTCGTAGACCCTAGGATTCTCCACTCGCCCATTCTCTCTTGAATAGACTCTTAATAGTATTTGCACTCGCGATAAAAATGGTGTATCGTTACCTATCATTTATGTTGTTACATGTCTTACATCAAAGCTTAAGAGCACCTGTTATATTTGTCAAGAAAAATATGAGGCACCTAAGATTCGATAAATCGTTCGTATTTGAATAAAAAAAGATTGCATACAAGAAACGAGGAGTTCATATGGATCACATCGCTATCAGGGCACAGAGTATAGAATGGTATGTTCGTTTTTTTTCCGACGTATTCGGTACAGATATAGTGAAAACCAATGGGGAGGATCAAGTCTGGCTCAGCAACGGGCTCCAACTGAACAGGAGCAGCGGCAGTATTGATATGAACCATGGATTATTGGACCATATCGCAATCAGAACTGAAGATCTTTATGATTGTCTGAGAAAAGCACGAAAATACGATATTAAGACTATGGATAGAGGAGATAACTGGATTATACTCCCGACGGGTCTATGCATCGAATTACTACCTCTGATGGAGTAATCCCAATCCTATATTCATCGTCTGCCATAGGCGCGGGAGTATCAAGCAATACCTAATGGAGCAGGAGCACCACTGTATCGATGTGTGATGGCTGTGCTACATTGACCATGCTGGATCTCCTATTGGTTGCACCTCACGTGAAATGGGTAATCCTTATGGTTTGTCTGCTTTGCATATATTTTACTTGTCTCATGGCTCAACAGAATTATGAAGAAACACTCGTGAAACCTTCTTTATTCTAGAAGTAGGATTTTTGCGTATCAAACGAAGCAACTAGTTGCCATTCAAGCAGAAAAGCAAGGCAAGAGGATTTGAAACTTTCTCTTTAGTGGGGAATCCGGCGTAATCCTTCATGAACACCTATAACAATACGAGAAGCTTCTCAGGACAGAACTTTGAAGGGATTTTCCATTCGGTCAACCCCCTCTTCTCCTTATATGCACATCTTGCGAATGTAGACTCCATCTAGGTTCCCATCCGCATGATTGGGAGAGCAAACAGTGCTGCATCAATGGTTCTAACAGCAGGATTAATGAGAATCAACTCCTTTTTGATCATCTGCTTCTCCCTGACAATCTCAAGCTATCCAATGAACGATTACACCGAATGATCACGCTCTTTTGAAGAAGAAAAGGCATCGGCCCAGATTTGCGATCGGGTTTCGATCGGTCTTCCTTCTCGGGCGCTTCTGTGCATGCATTGGGCAAGGTATGAATCCTGCAGGGCTTCATGCAAGGCATATCCGCTGCCTTGAGAGGCATCTTCCATGCACAAGGCCAGAGCAATTTCATCATCATTGAAACCAAGAGGCCAGTAGGGATTCCTGAAATAATAGGTATCGCCAAACGTCACAGCTCGGAGAGAGCGGGGATTGTTGGTGGTACTCCCGTCTTCAATCCTCTGGATTGCTTGCGTAATCCCCTCATTGTCATCGTTGAGATACCTCACCTCGTAGTCGGCAATCTCCCCTCGTTCTCCGAAAAGGCTGAAGTGACTGCTCCTAATACTGCTATGGTACTGCACATCAGAAAAATCGAAGTACCCAGTCTTGCCATCGTCAAACGCCAATACAGCAGTGGTCCGCTTGCTCTGTACACGTACACCCTCGGTGTCGATGCTGTCCCTGCCCCCGGTCTTTACAACCCAACTGGACCTGCAGACTGCGGTAATGGTGCAGTTTGCCCCCTTCTCATCCAAAAAATGCCGGATGATGCTGATTCCATGGTGGTCGTGAAGACTGGCACAACGCGCCTCGGCCAACGGTCCCAAC
>JAAZAT010000188.1 GCA_012514185.1 Spirochaetales bacterium
CATCTGACCATCGGCAAGCATCGCCTCCAGGGTGTCTTGGGCCGATGCCACGACGATATCCCTCTCTTTCCTGAGGAAATCATACAAAGATGCATTGTATGTTGCCTCATTCAGGGGAAGATCCAGACCTCCGGGAAGATACGTATCTGAATACACCAAGGGAACGCCGTCTGCACAGCGGACGCGAATCAGATGAAAGACCCGCTCTCCTTCCATGACGCCTAGCTGCTGGGCGATATACTTGGAAACGGTCTCTGATCTAATCGAGCAATGACTCGTGGACATGATGACTCCATGCCTTCGCATCTCCTCGGAAAAGCTGATTACCGATTGCAAACGCTCATTGATCTTACTGAACGTAACCATCGTACCGACGCCCCGTTCTCCTCGGAGGTAGCCGAGATTAGACAAATCCCCAAGGGCCTGTCTTACCGTAGTCCTGCTTACTCCGAATGTGTTCATCAAGTCTTTCTCGCAAGGGAAAAGTGAATCTTTGGCGAAATTTCCCTCTTCAATCTCTTTCTTAAGGATCTGCTTAAGTTGATGATACAGAGGAGCAGCGCCCTTTGACTTGTCCAAATGGTATGCCTCAAACATGTTCAATTCCTCCTCATGCAGTCGGCAAGAAGACCTTCAAAAATCCTGGCAGACGTTTCAAGCTCCACCAGTACCTCAATCCCTTCAAGGCTTGCCGTCGTATGCAGGCCATCCTGAAAATAGGAATAGGCTTTGGCCAGGTTCCCACCTAAAACCAAGACCTGCGGGTGAAATCCATTCAGAAAGCTTTGAATGGCAGAGCCGATTTCTTCTCCGAATCTGCGAAACACTGCAATGGCTCTCTCATCACCGGCATCGGCCTGAACTTTCAGATGGTATCCATCCAGTTCGGTTCCCAGCTTCTCCTTGGACAAACGTGCCAAGCCCCGGGCTGAAATATAGTCATCGATGATGGAATCCTTGTACGGAACATTGTAGATCCAGCCATTCTCCGGAACACCCTCTGTGCCTTTCACTGCAGTTCCTTTGGCGAAGAATGCCGACCCGGCACCGGTTCCCAAGCAGAGACAGAACACCCGCTTCTTCGCCAATCGGGGATATCGACGACAGATTCCATAGGCAAAAGCCTCGATGTCGTGCACGAAATGAAAGCTTGCTGTTTTAATCCAGCCAGTTTCATCCAAGTCCTGTAAGGCTTTCTGAATCTCAAGGCCATAGAGGGCTTCATACTTGGATATACCCTTCATGTAGCTTATACCCCGTGCATAGTCGAAGGGACCTGGAAAAGCAAAACAAATGCTTTGGACACAATCTCCTTGGGGATTCAATTGATCGAGTATGGACAGGAAATTGAACAGCACTTCCCCCCTGGTTTTATCAGAGCATGCATCAAAGACTTTTTCTTCAGGAAAAAGAAGTTCGTTCTCCTGGGTAACGGCATTCCCTTTTATGGTTGTGCCGCCTACATCGAGAACAATATAACTGGTCATACCTGCCTCCCAAGCCTGCAGCTCGATTGCATCGCACCTTCAAGACACCCAGGTTTCAAGATGGAGGAAAGCCTTTGGTGTTAAATGTCATGACATTATGATATTGTGCTTATATGGATGCGTCAAGTGAGGACTCACCATCAAAGAACCGACGTTCCTACGGAAGAACCTGGAAGTACGTTGATGTATTGACTACGAGAGATTCCTATCGGCCATCCGCTGCTTCAAATTCTCGCTGATCCCCAACTTGCCATGAAGAATGCGCTTGATCGCATCAAGCAGGACAGCGGGACTTTCATGCTTCATGATGTATCCGTTCGCACCGCTTGCGAGGGCGCGTTCTCCATAGAGGTTTTCATCGTGCATGGAGACCACCAGGACCTTCAGCTTGGGATGGCGGGTCCTGCACTCGCTGACGAGTGTCAGTCCGCTCTCACCGAGCAGGGAGATGTCGACGATTGCAAGGGTCGGCTCAACGGCATCGAGCATCTGCCTCCCCTCCGACAGGGACCCGGCTTCGCCGATGCACTCCAAACCCAACCCTTCACGCACCAGCGCGCTTATACCGCTTCTATAGAGCGGATGATCGTCAATAATGACAAACGTTTTCTGTTTCATGCACCCTCCTGCAGGGATACCCTGCAGCTGACCATCGTTCCGGAAGGAGACGATGCGATATGCAGCTTTCCACCGATCAGGTTGGCTCGATAGGATAGGATCTTCATTCCCATACCGCTGGCCGTCCTGCCTTTCTTTACTTCAAAGCCTACCCCGTCATCGACAACCTCCACCGTTGCCGATTGATCATCATACCGCAAGTTGACCGTAATCCTTGTGGCTTTTGCGTACTTGAGTGCGTTGTTCAGCGCCTCCTGGATAATACGATACAGCTGAATGGCCTGCTGCTTGTCATCAATGTGGAAGCCCGGCTGGATTTCGAGGCTGACCATGTTTCCATCGGTGACGTTCTTCGACTTCACCAACTGCATCACGGAAGCTGTAAAGCCGTTGTCCTGCAGATCGGAAGGGAACAGGTCCCGGGCGATCTGCTTGGCTGTATAAGCACTCTTGAGTGCCGACTCGCTGATACTCTTGGCCAATTGCCGCGCTGAAGCCAATTCGGTTTTCTTGAGTGTCGACTCCAGCGTAGCGGCAAGCATCCCCAGTGCCGCCAGATCCTGACACAAATCGTCGTGGATGTCCTGCCCAATGCGGGTCATGATATTGTTCGAAACCTCCAACAGTTCTTGCTCAAGCTCCTTGCGTTGGGCAATCTCTTTTTTCAGTTTCTTGTTGGCCGCCACAAGCTCGCCGGTGCGCTCATGCACCTCCCGTTGCAGCATAAGCTCACGATCCTTCTCCAAGGACATGATCAAGGCCCCTTTCATGGAAGTGGTGATCAGATCACGAAGTGAGGCATACACACGCATGTCCTTGGCATCGGGAGTACAGATGAAATACCCCATCTGCTCCGTCCCAAATTGCAGGGACTCGCATACATATGCCTGAAAATCTTTGGGAAGGCCTTGGGGAAGCAACGAACGGGTGGAGAACTGATGCCCGTTGGGGGTAAAAATCCGGACTTCCTCACCAGTGAGCTGCATGAGAAGACTTGCCCGGCTTGTGTTTTTCCTACGTTCATCGACCATTACCACCGCTGCAAACCGAATACCCAACTGCTTCAAGCCATGAGACAATGCAGAGAGTATCTCCTCGAGCTTGAAAGACCTGACAACAGCGGCTTCGATACGCCTGAGAAAAGCTGAACGGGAACGTTCTCCAACCTGCAAGGAGAACAGGTTTCTCAGACGCATCTGCAGTTGATCGACTGTGGATGCCGTTTCTTCACTACCACCGTTCATGCAACCGCAGCTCTGCCGAATGACAAATGAAGTGCTCAGGTCGGCGACCATGTCGGCCGGGTTGGAGGAACTCAATCCCAGTTCCGTTGCCAAATAGGCAATGGCTCTTCTCCCGAGTTCGCTGGTGGGTTGGTGGATGGTGGTAAGGGCGGGAATGGAGAGAACGCTGTAGGGGATATCGTCAAAACCGGTTACCGATACCTGGGCAGGTACGCGGATCCCATGCTCCTCCAATGCCCTGATGGAACCGAAAGCCATCTGGTCGTTGGCGGCAACGACTGCATCGAAAGGCCAGTGTCCTTCGATCAAAGCGATCGTTGTTTCATATGCCCGCTCTTCCAGAAAATCTGCATAGCGTATCACCGGCTCAGCCTCGGGCAGGAGTTCGGACAGCGTATGCAAAAACTCCCTCTTGCGTGCTTCGCTCTCCGGGTGCCCCTCAGGCCCTGCAAGGAACAAGAAATGCCTGCGGTGGTGTACCTCCACCAGATGGCTGGTCAGCTGAACCATGCCGCAACCTGCTTGCGGACGCAGGGTGTACACGTTGTCGAATTCAAGGCCGACTGAGACGATGGGCATATGGGAGAAGGAAGCAAGATAGCCTGCGATGCGCTCGTGTGAGAATGAGGAGCCCATGGTATTGGTCATGACGATCAGACCGTCGAGCTGGGTCTTTGCGGCCAAACTGAAAGCGGTGTCGTCCAATGCCCCCGACTTGACGAAGGTTTCAGTGTTGCTCCCTTCATAGAAGATGAGCTGCACAGGATAACGCCTTGCTTCCTCCAAGGCGCCGTGAAAGACGAGATTCTGATAGTACTCATCAAACTGGGTTGCCAAAAACCCAATTCGTTTCGGCTCTGCAGTTCCCATATAGGTAAGAGTATAGCCCACATTCCGAGATATGATGGATGTTTTTACCAATGTTCACAACTTAAGAAAATCTGAGGTTTGAGCAACCCCTTAAGTCATATTTAATTTTATTTATTGTAATAAGATAAGACTCTTTTTGTCATTTGTTATATAATAACAATATTATTATTGTATAACTGAGGGCATCTCATGAACATATTCTCCCGTACCTGGTTCCATCGTTTTGTTGTTGCAATTGGCAACCCGAACCTTCTCGCCAAGGCAAGAAACCAAGCCTTCCCCAGGGCTTTC
>JAAZAT010000122.1 GCA_012514185.1 Spirochaetales bacterium
AGGATTCTCCAATAACTGCTTCTGAAGTCTTCGAAGATCCTCATCGCCAAGTCCGAGGCGTTTCCATTGTCGATCGAACTCCGGCATCATGACAAATTCAAGAAATAAAACCATAAACCACCTAATAATCACCCTATCTAATAGGGTTTGTCAAGACTCCAACCACACAGAAACTGATAGAGGACTGGAGATGCAGAAGTACCTGCAAAGCTGGTCAAAGTTGAATAGGTCTTAGTCAACAAGGGAAGCCAAGTACCAGGTAATCGGAAAGCAGAGAAGAACTGAAGCTTTCTGCAATCACATCAAAGAGGCTGACCATCTCTGGTCAGCCCTTCACGATCCTTCTGAATCAAGCAGTCCTGTAGTTACAGCGCCAGCCTAAAAATCTTCTCAACATCGTCTACGTACAATTTCTTGAAATTCCCCAAGTGGGTTCGCTCACCGACAAAAGCATTCTCAGCCATGAAGCGCAGCTTGGCTTCAGGGATGTTTGCATCGGCGAGCGTTGTCGGCATACCGATACGCTTGTAGAAAGCCTGCAAGCGCTGAATACCTTCCTCTACAATGCCTTCCTTGTCACTCAACGGAAGATCGACATTCCAAACTCGCACTGCATACTGCACGAATCGATCGATGTCGACCTTGTGAACATACCGCATCCATGCGGGAAAAAGAATCGCAAGGCCCGCACCATGAGCGATATCGTACAAGGCACTCAGCTCGTGCTCGATGTCGTGGGTTGCCCAGTCGCCGACCCGCCCCCTGTCCAACAGATTGTTGTGTGCGATGGTGCCGGTCCACATCAACTCTGCACGGTACCGGTATTCGTTGGGGAACTGCAGGGCCAACGGCGCATTCGCGATGACATTGCGCATGCTGGCTTCCAGCAGGCGGTCGGAGAGGTCGTTGTGTTCGACCGTGGTGAAATACCGTTCCTGCAGATGTGCGAGGATATCGGAAGCCCCGCAGGCTGTTTGGTATGCCGGCAGTGAATAGTTGGTCTGGGGATCCATCACGGCAAACTTGGAGATGATGGTCTCGCTGTTCACCGCCCTTTTCAGCCCCTGCTCTGCATCGGAGATGACCGATCCTGTGGAACTCTCGGACCCTGCTGCAGGGATCGTCAGGACAACGCCGAGAGGCAGTGCATCAGCAATAGTATAGTCAGCCTTCATATAGTAGTCGTTCCAGACGTCCTGCGAGGCAGGAAGCTTCGCACCAAATGCAATTGCCTTGGCAGAATCGATGACACTTCCCCCACCAACGGCAAGCACAAAATCGATGTTCTCTTTCTTGCAAAGCGCAATCCCTTCACGCACCAGGGACAGGCGAGGATTCGGGACAACACCACCAAGATAGACGATTTGAAGACCAGCGTCCTTGAGGGAAGCAGTCACCGCATCGAACACGCCATTTGTCTTGATGGAACCGCCGCCAAAATGAAACAAGACCTTTTTGCCCCATTTTGCTGTTTCTTTACCGACTTCCGATATCGTTCCCTTGCCGAATATGATTCGTGTAGGATTCCAGTATGAAAAATTCTGCATGACCAACCTCCAATACACATTAGTTGCTTAAAGCCTAGTATATATCCAGAGAAAGATAAAGCTTGACGAAAAGGATTGCCGGCTTTTGCACAGATATGGTCAAACATCCATTGGATTGCCACCAACACACCCCACTCTTGACCTGTCTCCCCTCTTCTTCTACGATGGCAGGTGCTGGATCTGGAAAAACGGAACGGGGTGCAATTCCCCGGCGGTCCCGCCACTGTAATCGACGATGAACACAGATACGCCATTGTCCTCTTCGGATGAGAAGGCCTGTCAGTAAGTTGACTCGTAAGCCAGGAGACGTTTCCAGATATCAATTCTTCGTGGAAAAAGAGACAGCAGCCAGGATACGAGTATACCCTCGGTATATTATCCCTTCTTCCATGAAGCATTGCACCCAGACACCACTTTCTGGAGGCCCTTCATGCAGAAGCGCGGAATCTTCTCTCTGGTCCTGTTGCTCGCTCTCTCAAATCTCTTCGCAGCACAAGACATCACCGACCTTGGAACAGCCTATGAACTGGTCATAGCTGAGACTTCACTTGCCGAAGCTGAAACAAACACAGCATCCTCGGTATCTG
>JAAZAT010000211.1 GCA_012514185.1 Spirochaetales bacterium
GCCAGGTAGTTTGGTTGGTAAGAAGTCTTCTTGATTGCATCAGCGATTCGCTTGGCAGTCTCGGGATTGACGGGTTTGGTCTTGTTTAGATAATTTGAAACCGTACCAATGGATACCCCGGCAAGTACTGATACGTCCTTAATCGTTGCCATACACGTCTCTCCAATTATAATGTCATCATAATCTAATTAGGAATTTATGTCGATTAAACGATTCAATGAAATACACTGAATATAATATTGTATGTCCAAGAATACATAAAACACCCTGTAAGGCAAGATTACAGAGTGTTATATTTACTTGGATGTGCTCCTCAGCACGGAATTTCGTAGATGGTTCCCAGTGGATCGCTGAGCAGCAATGATTGGCCGGGTTTGACGCAAATCCCGGTTTCCCAGCGGCAGCCGAATTTTTCAGCAGAGAAATAGGTATCAACCTGGAACGTCATATTCTCCCGTAAAAGATAGTTGGAGGAGGTTTCCATCCATGGAGCCTCTACTTCAATCATGCCGGTTCCATGACAAGGCCCATATACGAAATAGTCCTGCATTCCGGCATCGAGTACTTTCTGATAGTAGTCCTTTGCAATTTGTGCTGCCTCGACACCAACCTTGACCTGTCCAAGTGTCCAATTGTGCATGGAGAGGCAGAATTCAACCAAATCGCGTTTCTTGCCCACCAGAGGCCCCATGCTGATCGGCATTCCGATGCTCGGGCTGTATCCTTCGATTTTCGCTGACAGGTTTAACTGAACCAAATCACCTTTCTCTATGGTTCGGTAGGTCGATCGAGAAATGGCATGGCTTGTGGATTTCTCACTGAAGACATACATGGGAAGACCTTCATACTCCGCACCATGCTCATAGATGCACTTCTGAGCTACGCCAACCATCTGCAACTCAGTAACTCCCGGGCGAATTTCGGCCATGACAGCCTCGGTCGCTTTTTTAACGATGTCAAAGCCTCGCTGCATGCATGCAAGTTCGTTGGGTGATTTGATCATCCTCAGCGAACGGACAATATCCTCATTTCTGATGATTTCTGCATCGGGAAAACAGGCTCTCAATCCTTCCAGCTGAATGGGATTGGTGACTAGATATCCTGCCACTCCGATTCTCAGCTTTCGTCCGTGCACGCCAAGGTAAGAAAGCACATCCTTGTATGTGCTCACCTTTGCTTGCGGATATGCCGGGTCTGCACTTTCCCTGTATTCTAGGAGGGTGAAGATGTCTTTGAGAACGCTTCTGTCGGCAGCATATTTCGAACTCTCCGGCCCAACCATCAAGGCAGCTTTCCCATTTGGCGCAATGGCGACTCCGGCCGTTTCGAAGAGCGGCCAATAGTTGGTGAAATATCTCACAAAGGAGTAATCAGCTTCAGTGCAGTTGGATATCAAAACATCCAAGCCGGCTTCTTGAACGAGCTTTGAAGCTTTTCTGATTCGTTCGAAATACTCTTCTTCTGGTATTCTGACCCTATCACTCATACACATCCTCCTAACAAACGAATTGCGTTGTCCAACGCTTCTCTGTGTGTTTTGTCATCCAATCCCACGATAAATCTGAAGGTGGCCGTTTCTTTTGGATTCAATAGTTTAACTGTTCCCTGCCGGGTCTCTTCCGCTAGTCCTCGAGGACCTGCAGTAGAGGGCAGTGCGAAGCCGCATGCAGAACGATCGGGTGTTTTGGTAAGCCAAGCAACCGTGTGGTCCAAATGAGCCGTGTCGATAGCCACCCATATGGAAGTCCCGTCGTTCCGATGCATCCGGTGGATGCATACCTTTCCATACACAGCTTCATTTTTCATGACTGCTACGAGTTCAGGCTCAATTCTTGTGATAGAACCGACCGGCAGAAAACGCTTCGGATCATCGATTACTTGATCGACAGCCTCTTGGAGGACGGTTACGGTCCGCTTTGAAAATTCGGATAATCCGTATTCAAGTCGATCGGCTCCCTCCAGGGAAAAATTTAGATGATTCAGATACATATAATGCATCTTTGTCTGTTGCGTATTCTCAAGAGTCGCTTCGACCAACAGAGAAGTTCCCTGCTCGGAAATCGAAAGCTTGGGGCTGAAAGCATAGGACGCAATGAATGGTGTGTTGTATTGGTAAGTCCCCCCCAAGCTTACCGGATACTCTCCTTCTGTAAGCTCGATCCATGCTTGCTGATATCGTGCCAAGGGTAATTCTCCATGGTGCAGATGATTGTCTTCGCTGGTGGGATTGCCCATTGCTGTAACGCCGCAGTGCACCATGAATGCCCCATAGTTATGCAGGAAATTCCGTGCTGAATAGTCGGGTTCAGCTACGAAACCAGAAAATTTTTGTTCCTTTCCGTCAATCTTCCAACTCCAGAGGCTTTGGCTGAAAAAAGGCAGCCATATGCATTCACTCCGTTTCTGCAGAATGCGTACCGCTTCAACACCGGATGGATATAAGAAGGTAAACACCTTGGTATCAGGGGTTTCAGCAAGCAATGTTTCAGTGCTCTTGAAGTATGATTTCTGGAGATGCAGTTTCATGAATTGGTCCCTTTTTATCGTAATAACAAGAACTTATTGGCATTGTAGCAATGAGATCATGGAATTATCAAGACTAAAGATTGTAAATATTACTAAAATACAGTAAAACGTTTTAATGAAAAATGTAGTATTGTAAAGATAGTTTTCTTGCAAATTCAAATAACCATTCCTATACTACACTTGGATTCCAAATGTATCATTATTTTGCTGTAGTTCGGGCATTCTAGTATTCTTTTCTCCATCTCGCTAAGGAGGAACGTGTGATGTACGGAAAAAAAGTTTGGATTTTTGCCGATGCTGAACTGCCCCCAGTGGGAGAGAACCCTATCCCGGGTCATGAATCCGTCATCATAGTCAATCTCAGTGATTGCCCTGCTACAATCAATATTACCTTGCTGTATACCGATCGAAACCCGGCACAGGGACTGGTAGCCACAGTCGGGGCAAAGCGCGTTCGTTGTCTGCGGACTAATGACGAAAAGGACTTCCCAGGTCATACCGCCACTATCGGGGAACAATATGCAATCCTGCTGGAAAGTGATGTCCCTGTGGTTGCCCAGTATGGTAGGGCTGA
>JAAZAT010000246.1 GCA_012514185.1 Spirochaetales bacterium
GATTGGTGTATCAGGTCTATGAGGACGTCAAGACCGTGAAAATTGTCAGTATGTGGTCACACTATGAGTTCTGATTTGTTTCCAAAACTGAATTGTTTGTACTAGTCATGTAAGGCGTTATGGAGTCCTTTCATTTGGAAACCAATCAGTGCAATATCCAACGAATGATACTCGTCTGCCAGGAGTGCGGGAGAAGATTGAGGAGCCTGAGCAATGGATTGCGGTTGATGTTGTACACATACTTCGATCGCTTGGACCTCAGAATACGCAGGGCAAGCTCTCCAATCTTCTGTGGTGGTATGCTCTTGGCCTCCACCTTGTCAACAATGGTTCGAAACCGAGCGGCATTGCAGGTATACAGCCGGGTTGCCCTGCAGAAAGCCTCCAACTTGTTGGTGGACACTCCCAGAAAGTCGGTTTGTACAGCACCGGGACGGATGACCGATACGCTGTAGCCAAGCAGCTGGACCTCCATCCGAAGCGAATACGCATAGCTCTCAAGAGCAGTTTTTGTGGCTGCGTAGTGGCCGGTGAACGGAAGGGGATCGAGCGGCGCCAACTCGCTGGTCGTGATGATGATCCTTCCTTGTTTTTCCAACAGAGGGAGAAAGAGACGGTTGACTCGAAACACCCCGAAGAGATTGATATCGAATACTCGGACAAACTCATGCTCGGGAATCTCAACCAACGAGTTGAAGTCATAGATCCCGGAAAAGTGAAGGATTGCTTGCAGTGAAATCGCTTCTTCTTTGATGGTTTGGAAAGCAGCTTCCAATTGGATGCTGTCAGTCACATCAGCTACGATGAAACGGAAGGGAAACGGGCCCTCCGGTTGCCGAATGTCCAGGCCGTACACCGTGTAGCCGCTCTCTGCCAGTTTCCGGCAGACAGAGAGTCCCATGCCTCCGCTTGCTCCGGTAACAAGAACGTTCATACTCATATGCCAAACACTATAGCTGAAGGTGAAGTACAAATCCACCTTTGGCTATCTATCAGAGGCAAGGATGGACATGTTTGCCCTATGAGCTCATAGTGAATCAGGATGTGTAGTAGGAGTTGTGTATGGAGATGGGCGCAATAACACTTGTTCCGGTCACGAAAGAAGACACCCATGAGCAAGGTGTATTGAGAAATCTGCTGAAGATGTATTGCTATGAATGGTCCCAGTATAATCACCTTGAGGTGGATACAGACGGAACGTATGCATTTGAAGAACATGCGTCAACATATTGGACAAACGAAGGAAACTATGCCTTCCTCATTTCAGTGGATGGACAGTGGGCGGGCTTTGTCTTATTTGACACGCACGATTTCATCACTCACACAGACTGCGACTATTCAATGGCTGAATTTTTCGTCATGCATGCATATCGGCAATACGGCATTGGAAGGTATGTCGCCACCCACCTGTTTGAAAGATTTGGTGGTGCATGGGAGATTGGATGCCATCCGAACAATCTGAGCTCAGTTCGTTTCTGGGAGAAGGTGGTTGGTGACTATACACTCGGGGATTATAAGGTCATGCTTTCATGCCCCGACTTGAAGTATCATGACGGGACTTTAGGAACTGTCATCTCCTTTCATGCTGATAAGCAGTAACTACTGAGGGAGTCGAGCATGCAAAAAAAGTTGAGAACGGTTCACAAGATTCTCTTGGGAATATTGGTGGTGGCAATCCTTTTAGCTGGAGCTTTTTTGCTCTACGTCTCCGACTATTATCAGGCAGCGGTGGATTCCCAAGAGCGGACAATATTCAGAGATGTCAGCGTGCTGGATGCCAATGATGCCCTCATTGCTGATCCAGGCAACGTAAAGACAGCTCTGATCCTCTATCCCGGTGGCAAAGTTGATCATCGCGCCTATGAACCGTTGGCGCTTCGCATCGCTCAGGCAGGCATCTTGTGCATTGTACCAAAGATGCCATTCAACCTGGCGGTATTCGGCATCGATAGGGCCGAGCGCTTCATTGCATCCCATCCTGAAATCGAGCACTGGTATGTGGGAGGCCATTCGCTGGGAGGCAGCATGGCGGCCAGCTTTGCTGCAAAGCAGGAGTCAATGGTGGATGGCTTGGTTCTGCTTGCCTCGTATTCCGTCGCTGATATCTCTTCCCTTCCCTTGAGTGTTTTGAGCATTACGGCAAGCAACGATACCGTTCTGAGCAGGGAGTCCTATGAAAAATACAAGACGAATCTGCCACAAGGATTCACGGAGCTTGTACTTGCAGGTGGAAACCATGCAGGATTTGCTTCGTACGGGACTCAGAAAGGTGACGGTATCGCCACACTTCCTGCAGCAGAGCAGCAAGCAGCCGTTGCTGAGGCAGTAGCGGCATTCTGTTTGGAGCTTTAAAAAGGGTGGAACAAAGCCTTTCAACTCAAAATCCTACTAATTTACTTGACTATAATGCAGGTCTCGCTATATTTGCATCTATGCGGAGGTCTTACGTCGATGAAGAATCACATCACCATAACGAATTTTACCGACCCAGTATGCATTTGGTGCTGGGGTACCGAACCAATATTCAGGGCATTGGAGACCCACTACCCGAACCTTATCGAATTCCGCTATGTGATGGGTGGCTTGGTCGATGATATCAACAACTTCTCCGACCCGGGCAACGGAATCGATGCAGGAGCAAAAGGAGCGAACGAGCAAATCGTCGCCCACTGGCTGGAAGCGGCACACCACCACAGGATGCCGGTCAAGCCGGAAGGATTCCATTTGTTCTCCGACGAGTTTCCCTCCACCTATCCTCAGAATATTGCCTACAAAGCCGCCCAACTGGTAGACCCGAACAAAGCTGATGCGTACCTACGAAGAGTTCGCGAAGCCACCCTGACCGAGGCAAAGGTTACGGGCAATCCGGATGTTTTGATCGAGCTTGCCTGTGAGGTCGGCCTTGAGCGTGCTGCATTCAGCAAGGCTCTGAAGAGCAAAGAAGTCGAGCAAGCATTCCATGAGGACCTGAGACTAAACCATGCTGCCGGGGTAGAGGTATTTCCAAGCTTTCTTGTAGAATCTGATGGAGAGGGGGAACCGGTTCTCTTACGGGGCTATATCCCCTATGAAAAGTTCAAGACTGTCATCAGAAGCTTGACACAAGGGAGTCTGGTTCCGACTCCAGCACCTCCTTCAAAAGAGGCACTCCAGGATTTGCTTGGCAAGCATCCAAGGCTTGCATTCGAAGAAGTATTCAAAGCCTTTGATTTTGCCTCCCGAGAGCAAGCGCATCTCTTTCTTGAGGATTTGATCAGCAAACAGATTCTGATAAAGGAAGAGGTCGGACCCAGCTATTTTGTCAGAATGGGGCTGTGACACTGCTTGAGGGTGCATGATGAGAGGGAATTCTTGTGCGAAGGAGCAATGATTTCCTCTTCTGTCAGGCTGGGTCTGGATTGCCTCCCTGTTGCAGTATAGAATCTTCGACAAGGAGAAGGTTCTGGTATGACTGCAGAAGAACGGAAAGACAGGATACGGTACTTCTATGAGGTGGTGGTTTCACAAAATCAGCTTCATAGGTTGGATGACTATGTTGCAGATACCTGTACGGTACGCGTGGGAGAAACAGAGTATCCTTGCGGACTTGCCGGAATGAAAGAGCACCTCCAGGCAATCAGGGTCACGTACCCCGACTACGTTATGCGCATCATCCGTCAATACTGCGACGGCGAGTATGTTGTCTCTGAATTCATAATGCAGGGGAAGCATGAAGGGCAGTGGATCGGCATCAAGCCGACGGGGAGGACCTTGAGTTTCAGCGGAGTCGATATCGACCGGATGGTTGATGGAAAAATCGTCGAGCATGGCGGGGCGGTCAATACGTTTGAGACGCTTTGGGAGAACCGGTTGATACAGCCGGTGTGATTGATAAGGAAATACGAGCATGTACAGCTTTGATGCAATCATAGAGAAAGTACCCGACCAGGATGGAGCCTATATAGCGGTTCCAATCGATATCAAGCAAGTGTTCGGAAAGGGAAGACTCAAGGTGCATGCCACCTTCGATGGGCATCCGTATGACGGCAGCATCGTAAACATGGGCCTTGCCAATGCCGATGGAAGCATCTGCTACATCATCGGCATCAGGAAGGACATCCGAAAAAGCATCGGAAAAGAACCGGGGGACACCGTAGCGGTGACCATCCAAGAGAGGGAGGCCTGAGATGTGGACGTGTGAGAAATGCGGTCGTAGCTTCCAAAAAACAAACCAGAGCCATAGCTGCGGGAAACACGAGCCTACCATAGAGGCCTATATCGCAGAGCAGCCTGAAGCAATCAGGGGTTTGCTTGCCGAACTGCATCAGGTCATCAGTTCATCGCTTCCCGAAGCTGAGCACCGTATGTCCTGGGGCATGCCCACCTACTGGAAAGGGGGAAACATCATACACTTCTACGGTCATGCCAAGCATGTGGGAATTCATATCGGCTCTGATGTCCTTGCCCATTTTCAAGATCGCCTGATTTCTTACAAGACCGGCAAGGGTTCGGTGCAGTTTCCGTATGACAAGAGCATTCCCTATGCCTTGATCGCCGAGATGGCAAGGTACAGCTATGAACGGCATGCAGGAAGCTGAGACAGCCATCATGCTGAGGCCGATATACATCCAAGAATATCCTCTGCTTGAGGACTTTCTCTATGATGCAATCTTCGTCCCGGTAGGTGAAGAAGCCCCGCCCCGGTCGGTTCTGCTTGAACCTTCCATTTTGAATTACTACCAGGACTTTGGTCGGGAAGGTGATTACTGCGTTGTTGCCGAGCAAGAGGGAACACTACGAGGAGCCGTCTGGGGGAGAGTGCTCTCAGGCCCTGTGAAAGGATACGGCTTTGTGGATGAGCATACCCCCGAACTTGCCATTTCTGTACAGCAAGAATTTCGCGGTAAGGGCATCGGCACTGCACTGCTTTGTGCAATGCTGGATTTTCTCAGGTCTAAAGGCTGCAGGCAAGCCTCGCTCTCGGTTCAGAAGGAAAATCCTGCGGTGGACCTCTACAAACGCATCGGATTTGCCATCATCGAGGAGAGGGGTGAAGATTATCTGATGCTGTATACCTTTAAGCGGTAGGTGGAACTCTTCTCATACTCGGAGTGACACGGTATTGTATTGAAAAAGGATACCGATATGTTTCTTTACAGGCTATTTGTCTTCAGTAAATGGGCCAAGTATATAGGCTTTCTTTCCTACATTCTCTCCTTGTTCAGCGATCATATCCTGTTCTCCCATCTTACGCTGTTTGTCTTGTTTGTTGTGGTGGAGATTGCTCTCAATGCATCGGTGTTTTTTGGATCGATCGCCATAATCTGCGGCATGCTTGTAATAAAATTACGGTATGGGAACAGCCTCCCTTCGGTCGAGACGCATACCAGCAAGGTAACGTACAGCCTCCCCTTTGAAGGGGCATGGGCCGTGGTCAATGGAGGTTTCACCCAAGCCTACTCACACTCGTGGAACATTCCCGTCCAACGCTATGCCTATGACTTTGTGCAGTTGCATGAGGGGCGTTCCTACACAGGAAATGAGCGCGATGTAGAGCGTTACCACTGCTACGGCAAAGCGATTCTATCGCCTGCAGACGGAGTGGTGATGAAGGTGAACAACCGCTCCAACGATAGCCTTATATTAGGAAAAGGTAGGTATTTCAATCAATCGAACCACATTGCAGGCAATTATGTGCTCGTTAAACATGCAGAAGACCAATACAGCCTCATGGCGCATCTGAAGAAAGACAGCATCCTGGTACAAGTCGGGGAGAAGGTTGTCAGGGGTCAGCAGCTGGCACAATGCGGGAACACGGGAAACTCCACCGAACCCCATCTGCACTTCCATCTGCAGAATGGGCCACATTTCTATACCAGTGTCGGACTTCCGATTCGTTTCTCTGACCTTGCCTTGCAGCCCTGTCCTCAATACTCCCTGATGGATGAGCGGCCTGTCATGCCGCTCTCCTCAATGCCGGAGGGGTTTATCAGCAGGGGGTATATCGTGCAAAATGGATGAGGAGGGTGTCATGAACATACAGGTGATCCAGCATACGAGTGTCCCCATCGCCCGGGTGACAAGTGATTCGATTCTCATCTTCGATGTAGACTCGGCCTTGGACCTCATGGCCAGTGTCCACTACCAGAGTGGGGCTCGTAGGCTCATTCTCGACAGCAGTGTCTTTGACGGACGGTTCTTCGACCTGAAGACTCGTCTGGCCGGCGATATTCTGCAAAAGTTCGTCAACTACCAGACGAAGCTGGCCATTATCGGGGATTTCTCGGTGTATACGAGCAAGAGCATGAGAGACTTTATGAGGGAAAGCAACAGCGGCTGTGATGTCTTCTTTGTCGGTGATGAGATGGAGGCAATTGCAAGGCTTTCGAGAGCATAAAAAACTAGAAGAAATGCATTTTCCTATTTCCTCCCGAACAAATCCTATTGTACCCTATGACATATGATTGACTTTCCCGTGATCTTCATCAATGTGACATCAATTGCAATAATGGGTTTCGTACTGTTTGCAGCCTATAGGAGGCGTGACAAACAAGCTGCCGCCGAACTCTCCATCGCATCATTGTTCATGATACTCTGGGCGGTCAGCTCTTTTGCCGAGATGCTGAGCGACACCTTTGAAATGAAGGTGTTTTGGAGAAATGTGACCCAAATCGAGGTGTTTATGACCCCGGTTGCAACCTTGATGTTCATATTGGCCTACACTGACAACCTACGCAGGCATGCAGGACGCATCAAACAATTTGCCTATACGTATCAGGCGGTGGCTGTTCTCTTGATTCTCACCGACTCCCTGCATCATGCGGCGCGCAAGTCGGTGAGCCTGACCTCACAAGGATTGTATCAGGCCGTGGTCGTTGTCCCCACCATATTGGGATCGATTTTAGTGGCAGGTAATTTTGTCTTCATGCTTGCCTCATTGGTTCTCATCATCATCGCTGCCTGGGGCTCTCTGAAGTCAACGAGGAAACAGGTCTACAGCGTATTGTTCGGAATAGTCGTTTCTGTTGCCTATGCATTCATCAAGGTAAGCAATGTACAATTCTTGCAGTCGGTCCCGATATCCGGTATTTTTGCCATCTCAGGGTTTCTCATGCTGCTTGGGAACAACCGCTACGACTTGCTCAAGCTTACCCCTCTTGCCTACGAGCAGACCTTTCGGTTTCTTGGCGATGGCATTGTTGTGTGCACGCCGCAGGGCCAGGTTATCGATGCAAATCCCGCCGCTCTTTCGATGTTCAATACCAGTCTCGAGGGAGTTGAATCTATGTTGAGGTTGTCCTCTTCCCAGTGGTATGAGCTCATCCTTGCGGGAAAGCAGTCCAATTTTTCCCTGCAATTCACAGACCGCTTCTTTCATGCAGACCTCTATCCCATTACCAACAAACGTATGGAACCGGTTGGGTCGGTGACCCTGATCAAGGACAATACCATGCTCGAAGAACAACGATTGTTGTTGACCGAGCGGGCAGAGAAGGATGGCCTGACAGGCCTTTACAACCGCCAGACCTTCATCGAGCGCGTAGAAGTTGAGCTTGTTTGTGCAACAGAGGCTTCTCATCTCCTCTATTTCGATATTGACCACTTCAAGAAGATCAACGATACCTACGGCCATCGGGCAGGGGATCATGTGTTATCGGAATTGGGGGCGATGCTCACCGGATGGATCGAACCCCAAAGCATTGCAGGCCGATTTGGAGGAGAAGAGTTTGCAGTATTCTCCTCCAGTATAGACTCCGAACAAGCCCGTCTTCGCTCAGAGGAGTTTAGGAAGCTGGTTGCACAGCACTTGTTTATTCATGACGGTTCGGAATTACGCGTTACCATCTCGATGGGGTTGGCATCGGCACGAGCAGCCTCGTTCGACCGATTGTACCGCCTTGCCGATACCCTGTTGTACCAAGCAAAAGCTGAAGGACGCAACCGTTTGTGCTCTGGACAGGATGCGGGGCAAGCGTTACAGTGAGAGTGTTGGTAGGAGCTCTGTTATATCTCCTGTTCACCCTTACATTGAGACTTTATGCAAAACACCATACAACAGAAGGCACCACCATTGTTTACCAAGCGGGTGGTCCTCTTTCTTCTCAGCCAGAATCTCTCGATATTCGGCTCCTCGGTAGTCGGTTTTGCCATCATCTGGTACATCACCTTGGAGACATCCTCGGGCATCTTCCTCATGTTGGCGACCTTGGCGCAGATGGTCCCCCACCTGCTTATCAGCTTCTACGGCGGGGTATGGGCTGATCGTCACAGCCGGAAAATGCTGATCATGCTCAGCGACAGCTTCATTGCAGTCGCAACCCTGGCTTTGGCTGTCATCTTCTCCCTTGGTTGGGAATCGATCGGGGCCATTCTCGCCGTTTCGGTGATCCGCTCCATAGGAAGCGGAATCCAGAGCCCGGCTGTGAATGCAATCATCCCCCAGTTGGTCAGTGATGAACACTTGGTGCGCATCCAAGGCATCAATCAGAGCTTCCATTCGGCTCTCCTGCTTCTCTCTCCTGCAGTCGGCGGCATGATGCTCGGCCTGTTTGGATTGGTCTCCACCTTCTACCTGGATGTCGTAACGGCAACCCTTGCCGTCCTGATTTTCAGTTTCATCAAGGGTTCCAAGCCCAAGCGATCGGGACAGACACATTCGGTGGTCTCTGACATCAAGGTGGGCATATCCTATACCCTCTCCCACCCGGTTCTCCGCAACCTCCTGATTTGTTACGGCTTCTCGTTCTTCCTCATCACCCCGGCCGCCATCCTCACCCCTTTGCTGGTGGAACGCACCTTCGGCGGTGAGGTCTGGCGCCTCACCCTCAATGAGATGGTTTGGACAGGGGGTGCCTTGCTCGGGGGGGTCTTGGTATCACTGAAGGGGAGAATAAGGAATAAGGTACGGGCGATTGCCATCTCACTGGCCGGTTTCGGCATTTGCTTCGCCCTGCTGGGCGTTGCCCCCTCCTTCATCCCCTATCTCATCATCATGGGCCTCGGAGGCATATTCGTTCCCTTCCTCAATACAGCCGAGATTGTTATGATTCAAGAGACCACCGACGAAGACAAGCTGGGTCGCGTCTTTTCCATGGTCCAGATACTCAGTGGAAGTGCGATGCCGCTGGGCATCCTGATCTTTGGCCCCTTGGCGGACAGGGTCTCGATCCAGCTGCTTCTCGTCATAAGCGGCACCCTCCTTGCTGCAGTCGGCTTGATCTACGGCCGAACTGCATCAAAGCAGCAGGTGGTCAAGAAGAGCAAGGTACCCATCCAAGGCCAGTGAGAGTTGTTCTGTACTGATGTACTCGTCCACCGTATGGGCGAGCGACTCCTCTGAAGGACCATACCCTATGGTGGGAATTCCTGCCTCTGCGCAAAAGTGGCTTGCATTGGTGCAGAAGCTGTAGTGGGAGAGAGGGCTGGAGGGCAGGGCTGCCTTGGCTGCCTGCACCAGCGGATGGTCCTCATCAAGAAGCCACGCTGGGAAAAACCGCTTTGCAGTAATATTCTTGCCTGTGTAACAGGTAAGAGTTCCTTCCGCCACCGAAACTTTTGCTTTGATATCAGGATGCTTGTCCAGGATCTGTTGGATCGGCTCGAGGATGGATGGTTCGGTCTCTCCCACAAGCAGGCGCCGGTCGAAGGTGACCTTACACGATTCAGGTACGACCGAAAGACCCGGATAGGGGGATGAGACGATGTCGGTCAAAACCAGAATCCCATCTCCGAGTACTGGATGCTGTGGCGCTTTGAGGGCAAGAATCTCAGGCAGCAGCGTCAGCATGGCCGTAACAGCATTCACCCCTTCGTCAGGATTGGAGGAGTGGCAGCTCAAACCGAAGGTTTGCAACACAACTTCCGCACGGCCCCGTTGCCCGCGCTTGATCGCAAGCGAGGATGCTTCTCCCACGATGACGACATCGGGTTTAACGAACTCAGTGACCAGGCGGGATGAGACACCCTCAAAGCACTCCTCGCACACGGTTGCCGAGACATGGACTGAACCCCGGAACCTGCCGCCTGTTTTTTTCTTGAACTCTGAGGCGGCGATCATCATTGCACTCAGTGCACCTTTCATGTCGCTGCTGCCTCTGCCGTATATACGTCCATCGGTCAAAATGCCTGCAAAAGGATCGTGTTTCCACAGATTGGGATTTTCTACATCTACGGTATCGATATGACCGTCCAGCAGGACTGCCGGCCCCTCTTGACTGCCGAAGATGCTGCCGATGACACTGCCGTAGGCATCAATGATGACCTCGTCATAGGAAAGACTCTGCATGGTCTTTTGGATGAAGGAAGCCGCTTCTTTCTCGAACCCTGAGAGACTGGGGCGCTTGATCAGGTCTTGGCAAAGCTGTATCAGTTGTTCGTTGGTCTGCATGACCCTATCGTAGGACAGATGGGAAGAAAGTCAAGCTTTGTTGAGGACCTTGGTGATGAAGGTTTCAATCAGGGCGGGATTAAACTGGGTGTTCTTGCGCTCTCTGAGCACAGCGATCGCCTCCTCTTCGCTGATGCTCTCTCCATGCAGCCTGGGTCCGACAAGATCGGCGTAGATGTTTGCAATGGCAATAATCTGAGCCTCCTGGGGGATGGCCTCATGCTTCAAACCTTGAGGGTAGCCGTTGCCGTCCCACCGTTCGTGGTGGTGCAGCACCGCCTCGGAGAAGGGGGCGTACTCTCCGACCGAGCGCAGGATGTTGTACCCAATCTCAGAATGGCGCTTGAACTCAAGTAATTCGCTTCGGGTCATCTCCGAGCTTGATTTGTTGATGATCGACGGGGAGAGGGCGATTTTGCCCAAGTCATGATAGGTGCCTGCCAGTCTCAGTTCCTGGATTTCATGTTCCTGATAGCCAAGTACCCGGGCGAATGAAGCTGCCAGGTCGGCCACCTTGCGACTATGCTCCTCGAGGGTGGGATCTTGGGTGAACAATCGCTCGAGCAGTGAGGAGATGACCTGTTTCTTGAATGACAGGCTGCTGGCAAGCTTGTTCTGGTACATCACATCCTCGGCTGTCTTGAAGGTGTCCTCGAACTGCTCCTCACCCTCTTCCTTTACTGCATACCCGAAGGAGACCGAGACCTGAATGCCTTTGATATGCTCTTTCTCCAAAGCGGCATTGAGGCGTTTGACGATGGCTTGGGCATGGAGGGCGTCAGTCTGCGGCAGCAGGAGGACGAATTCATCACCACCGATGCGGCTGATGATGTCGCCCTCGCGACAGGTCTTTCGCATCACTTCGGCAACCTTGCGCAACAGCTCATCCCCGGCTTCATGGCCGAAGGCGTCGTTGGTCAGTTTCAGGCCGTTCACATCTGCGACGACCAGGGTAAGGGGGTAGTAGGGTTCTGCATCCACTTCATGCTTGACCTGGTCGTAGTACCTGCGGTTGTTCAGGGTGGTCAAGGGGTCGGTGAAGCTGAGCGAGAGGATCTCACGCTGCTTTTTCCGTTGCTCAGTGCTGTCGCGGAAGACCAGCACCACTCCGGTGATGTTCATGTTTGCATCGAGGATGGGGGCCGCACTGTCATTGATGTACCGCTCAAAGCCGTCACGTGCGATGAGGATGGTATCCTCTTCCAGCTCAATTGCGTGTTTTAGTGCAAGGACCTGCTGCACAGGATCGGGACACGGGCTTCGGTTCTCGCCGCACAGGATCCTGAAGACTTCCTCGAACCGCCTGCCTTTCGCCTCTTCTGCATTCCAGCCGGTAAGCGTCTCCGCAGCCTTGTTCATGAATTGGACATTGCCTTGGGCATCGGTGGAGATGACTCCGTCACCGACGGAGAGCAGGGTGGTCTCAAAGAGGTTCTTCTCATGGATGAGCTGTGCCTCAGTCTCTTTCTGGTGGGTGATGTCGTCGATGATCATCACAAAATAGCCGTATTCAGGGCTGAAAGAGGAGATCCTGAAGAGCCTGTGCAGTCCTGCATTGTATGCCTCGAAGGTTTGAGACTCACCTGTGAGGGCGACCTTGCCGTTGTACTCGAACCAATACGGCTCCACTACATCGATGAGCTCGGTGATTCTCTTGCCGACAGCGTTCTTGTTCTCAAGCCCTGTCTGTGCCTCGAAGTTCTGATTGACCCGGAGAATGCGGTAATCGTTGGGAACACCGTTCTCATCCAAGAGGATTTGGCAATAGGCAAATCCTTGGTTCATGCTCTCAAAGATTTTTCGGTTCTCTTCCTCGCTGCGTGCCAAGGCCTGGGCGTTTGCCACCCGTTTGGAAATATCGGCATGGGTGCCAGTCATGATGACAGGATTGTGTTGTTCGTCCCAACTTATCACCTGCCCGCGATCGAGGATCCAGACCCAGTGACCATCCTTGTGTTGCATGCGGACATCACAAGCGTAGAAATCGAGCTGTCCGCTGAAATGTTGCCGAAGCAGTGAGAATGAACGTTCAAAATCCTCAGGTGCGGTTAATCGCTTGAAGGTCTCGATGGTGACCGGTTCAAGTTCCTCTTTCGTGTAGCCGAGCAGGGCAGCCCAGCTATCGTTGATCTGGACAGTCCCGGTTACCACATTCCACTCCCAGGTTCCCAGATTCGAGCCCTTGATGACCGATGCAAACCTGTCTCGGGCGGCTCTCAACTCGCTTTGGTCGCGGTCCTGCTGGCGGCGGTAGCGATCCAGGCGGATCACCGCGCCCCGGCCGGCCAAGAAAGTGATGAGGATGATCAATATCGGGCCGAGGAAGGTGATTATGCGGTCGAGATTATACCAATATGCTACTTCCTGCTGCCGGATTGCCAGCAGTTCATATTCGCTTTTCTCAATCTCATCGAGGATGGTTTCCAACTCCTGGGAGATGGCCTTTGATACTTCCATCAGCTGGTTGAGTTCATCCTTCTCAAAGTATGTCGACACCTCCCCGGTAAGGGTGTCGCGGAAGGCGAGCATCGGTTGCACTGCCTGGACGATCAATTCACCGAAGGTGGCCTTCAATTTCTCCAGGCGCTGTTGCTGTACCTCATTGTCACGGGTGAGTATGCTGAGTTTGATATGGTGTTGGTCGAAGGAGTAGGAGCTGACTCCGATTTCTTGCAAATAACGCCGGTCGCCGGTGAGAAGATAGCCGCGTTCAGCGATGCGGATGTTGAGGAATGTTCGCATCAGGCTCTTGGTTTCGGTGATGACATCATAGGTATGACTGAGCTCGCGATTGGTCTCAATCGCGCGGGTGGTCAAGCTCATCTTGATATACCCTATGACTAAGAGGGCGGCAAGAATGAGCACTAAACCGATGATGAATCGTCGGGTGATGCTATGCTCTTTAATAGAGGATTCTCCTTCCTTATTTTCCATATCATACTCATATAAAGTACGGCATAACAAGAGTTTTCCTATCTTCACAAACGCTATCTGTGCATCAATGTTTGTCATGTCTTTTATTGATCCATGAAAACAATACATGATATTAGGATGCTGTCTTTACCATTCCAACTACTTTGTTCTTCTAGTCTAGGAGCATCGAGGAGTTGGCTTGGTTGCATGAAAACAGGCCGTTGGAATTCCAACAGCCTGATGCAGAGAAAGGAGATGCATGCTCATCCGATCTAGAAAACAGAGTCCTTGTCGTAGAAATTCATGACGTTGTTCTTGTCGACCAACACCGAAGGAAGTACTACGGCGGTAGGAGACTTGGCGGTATGGAAGGCATCACTCTTCCTGCCTTCAACCACATCGAGGCAGTACATGATCGCATCATAGACCATGGACGGGTGGTATGTGGCGGTTGCCTTTACCAACGGGTCGTTGTTGATGATCATCTCATAGGCAGCCTTCGATCCTGCACCACCGAATACCAGCTTGATATCCTTGCGGCCGCTCTCCTTGATAGCCTGCAGGACACCGGTCATGACGTCGTCGTCCTGGCAGAAGACAGCATGGATTTCCGGATACTTCTGGATGTAGTTCTCCATCAGCTCAAGGCCCTTCTGCGTGGACCAGTCGGCAAAATCATAGTTCCTGCCGCCGGCGAGGTTGACCAGCGTCGGTTCTTTGGTCATCTCGTCGAAGAATGCATTCATGCGCTCTCCATCGATGACGACCGGCATGCCGCCCATTGCAACATACTTGGTCAGCTTGTTGGCTTTCATGTAATCGCGGACGAAGGCGCCGGAGACCTTGCCCATTTCGGGGTTGTTGCCGGCAAGGTTTACATACCCGAACGTGGTATCGGTCAATCCACGGTCAACAACGATGCACTTAACTCCGGCAGCATGAGCTTCCTTTACCACAGGAGTCAGCGGGGCGGATTCGTGAGGAAGGACTACCAGATAATCCATACCCCAGACCATCAGGTCTTCGATATCGGAGATCTGTTTTGCATATCCATCGGCATGGAGGACCTTGAAATCATACTTGCCGGGATACTTCTGCTGGAGTTCCTTCACTGCCTTGTCAGCCCACCAGCCTATACCGCCGGTCCAGCCGTGGTCGGGAGAAGGTACTGCAATACCGATCTTCGGAACACTCGTTTTCGTTTCAGAAACGCCTTGGGCAAAGACCAAGCCTACCGAAAAGACCAAGCAAAGAACAATTACCATAACTCTCTTCATTTCCAATCCTCCTGTTTATTTGTTACCGTTGTTGTACTGAAGCAGTACCGCAACAATAATCACAAAACCCTTGACAGCTTGTTGCAGGAAGGCGCTGATGCCTCCCATGACAAGCATGTTGTTGATGATGCCCAGCATCACAGCCCCCATCATGGTGCCGATGATGCTGCCCTTGCCGCCGCTCATCAGCGTCCCGCCGATGACCGCTGCTGCAATGGCATCCATTTCATACCCCGCACAATCGCTTGGATTGATGCAGTTCAGCCTGCTCGACCACATGATTGCCGTGATTCCAACCGTGAATCCGGTGATGACATAAGGAAAGAACTTGATCACAGCCACATTGATGGCCGAATACTTGGCAACCTGCTCATTGCTTCCTGTAGCACAGATATACCGCCCGAAACTGGTATGGTTGAGCAAAACATGCAGAATGATGCCAACGATGACGAAGAACCATACGGGGGTCGGCAGGCCGAGGATTGAACTGCTTCCCAAGGTGCCGTACCCCATGTTGACCGAAAGGATGGTCCCTGCATTGGAAAAGTACTGGATGAGAGACCGGAATATGGACATGGTGCCCAAGGTGACGATGAAGGGTGCCATCTTGAACTTGGCGACCATGATGCCGTTCAAAGCCCCGCAGAAAGAGCCGAAGACCAGAGCAAACAGGAAGGTCAGCACGATTCCCATCGTCGATGTCGGGCCGAAGAGGTTGAGGAAGAAGATGGAGATGCCACCGACGAATGCCGTCATGGACCCGACCGAAAGATCGATACCGCCAGAGATGATGATCAGCGTCATTCCCAAGGAGATGATGCCTGTGTAGGATATCTGCCTGAGGATGTTCGTCAGGTTCCGGACCTTGAGGAAGTTGGGCCACCCGACGATGGTGGCGATGATCACCAAGATGATGAATGCCATCCCCAGCGAGTGGTCCTTGAAACGAAAGTTGCGTACATATGCAATGATTTTATTTTCACCCATCTTGCTCTACACCCTTTTTATCCCTGTTGCTTGGAACACAATGTTCTCTTCTGAGACCTGGTTTTTCTCCAGGCAGCCGGCTACTCTTCCTTCACGCATGACATAGACCCGGTCGCACATGCCGATGATCTCTTCCATTTCCGAAGAGACGATGATGCAACTGATCTGCTCCTCGGCAAGGCGGTGGATGAACTCGTAGATTTCCTTCTTCGAGTTGATGTCGATGCCCCGCGTCGGCTCGTCAAGTATGAGAATCTTGGGATCGGTATCCATCCAGCGGGAGAGATAGACCTTCTGTTGGTTACCGCCGCTGAAGAACCTGAGCTGTGATTTCTTGGAAGCGGCTACAATCCTGAACTCCTTCATGTAGTGTTCCGCGGCTTGTGCCTCCTTGGCCTTTTCGATCAAGCCGCACTTCAGGTACTTCTCCTTCAGGGAGATCAGGGAGATGTTTTTGGGAATATCGTAGTTCATTACCACTCCCTTTCCCTGGCGGTCCTCGCTGATGTACCCAAGCCCATGGCGTACTGCATCCTTGGCGCTCCGGATCCGAACGGGTTTGCCCTCGATCCTCACCGCCCCTTTCTCCGCTTTTCTCAGGCCCATCAAGGCTTCCATCGTCTCGGTGCGCCCGGCACCCACCAGGCCTGCGAACCCGAGAATCTCACCCTTGCGCAAGAAAAAGGAGACATCCTTGAGCAAGGAACCCGAACAGAGGTTTTCCACTTCAAGAATCAATTCCTTGCCGGTACTGTCGATTTTATCAGGAAAGACCTGATTGAAATCACGCCCCACCATTTTCTTGGCAAGTATCTGGGAAGAAAGGCCCTTGACTTGGTCGACACTGACCAGTTTCCCATCGCGCAGCACCGTCACCCGGTCGCAAATGGTCAGGATTTCCTGAAGCTTGTGCGACACAAAGAGTATCGTCACTCCCTTCTGCTTGAGCTTGCGCATCAAATCGAAGAGCGTCTGGATTTCCACCGCGGTAAGGGTGGTGGTCGGCTCATCAAAGATCAGGATCCGGGCATCAAGAATCATCGCCTTGGCAATCTCGACCATCTGCTTCTCGGCTACTGAGAGATCGCTGACCATCCTGTTTACATCAAGGGGCATCTTCAACAGCTTGAGCTGTGCCTCAGCTTCCTTGCGCATGGCACTCTTGTCCAGCAGGAGGCCCTTGTGCAACTCACTTCCAAGAAAGATGTTCTCATAGACAGTCAGGTAGTTGATCAGATTGAACTCCTGGGGAACAATACCGATCCCCAGGCTTTTTGCGGTGATGTAATCGGGAATTTCGGTGACCTTCCCCCCAAGTCGGATGACGCCATCAGTCTTTTGGTAGATGCCGCAGATGATTTTGATCAACGTCGACTTGCCCGCCCCGTTCTCCCCGATCAGGCCCATGATCTCCCCCTCCTGTATGCTGAAGGAGACCCGGTCCAAAACCCGTACGGATGAGAATTCCTTGATGATTCCTTCCAGCTTCAGAAGGGTTGCGCGCTCGCTCATCAATTCTCCATTGCCCCGTCAAAGTCGACGTTCGAGGGGTCGAAGTCAATCTTTCGTACCAGGGCAAGTGCTTCCTTGGCACCAAAGAGCCTGTCCATGCCGTTGTCTTCCCACTCTACGGAAAGCGGTCCGCGGTAGCCTGCAGCATTCGCTTCGCGGATGATCAGGTCGAAGTTCACGTCGCCATGGCCGGGGGAGACAAAGTTCCAGCCGCGCCTCAGGTCCCCGAAGGGGAGGTGCGAACCCAGGATTCCGCTCCTTCCGTCAAGTTTGACCATGCTGTCCTTGATGTGCACATGGTAGATCGAGGAGGCAAAGTCACGGAAGAAAAGCGCTGGGTCGATACCCTGCCACTGCAGGTGGCTGGGATCGAAATTCAAGCCCAGGGTTTTCCTTCGCTTGAAGGTTTCCAGCAGTTTGACGGTGCTGTAGTAGTCATAGGCGATCTCAGAGGGGTGGACTTCGAGGGCGAATAACACTCCCTGCTTGTCAAACTCATCCAGGATCGGTGTCCACAAACGGAGAATCTCCTGATAGCCGTCCTCGATCAACTTGCTTGAATTGGCAGGAAAGGAGTAGAAGTACTTCCAGATCGGGGATCCCATGAAGCCCGTCACCACCTTGCACCCCATGTTCTTGGCTGCCTGGGCTGTATACTTCATCTGCTGGATTCCCCAGTCCCGGATCGCCTGGTCATTGCCGCTGAGATTCTTGGGGGCAAAGCCTGCAAGCCGAGGATCGCCGAAGGCATCCCCGACACACTGGCCGGCCAGATGGTTGCCCAGTGCATAACAGCCGAGATTGTATTTTTTGAGGATCGCCAGCTTCTCTGCGACATACGCAGGGTCCTTGGCGGCTTTCTCGACGTTCATGTGATCACCCCAACAGGCGATTTCCACCCCGTCGTAGCCCATCTCACTCACTGTCTTGCACATCACTTCAAAGGGAAGGTCAGCCCACTGACCAGTAAAAATCGTCACCATCCTTGCCATATTGCTCTCTCCTTTACCTTCATTCCTCAATGTCGATCCATACCGAGCCTTTCTTGCTGCTCTCGACACACTTATTGATGAAAATCACACCCTCAAGCCCCATTTCCACACCGGGATAGTCCAAGTCGGAAGCGCCTAGCTTCTCACCTTTGAGGTGCTTGGACAGCGAGAGGACAAAGGGTTTATAGATATTCGCGAAAGCTTCGAACAAGCCCTCGGGGTGCCCGCTTGGAATGCGTGAGTATTGCTGCGCTTCAGCTGCGAATTGATCGCGTCCGCGGCTCCATTTCTGCTTTGGCCCATTGCTGGGGGTGAAATAGAAGTGGTCGGGGTCTTCCTGCGCCCATTCAAGGCCGCCCTTCTCTCCAAACACCCTGAGCCTGAGGGCGTTGTCGTAGCCATGGGCTATCTGGCTGGACCAGTACAGCCCCTTCGAACCGCCCTCGTATTCCACCATCACCGAGGCATTGTCGTCAAGCGTACGTCCGTCCACCAGGGAATCGAGGCGGGCGCAAACGCGTTTGATCTTCAAGCCTGTGACGGTTGCGACCAAGTTCTCGATATGACTTCCGATATCCCCAAGACAGTTGGAGATGCCGGAAACCTTTGGATCCATGCGCCAAGGAGCTATCGGGCTATGCTCATCGATGGGGTTGGCAAGCCAATCCTGTGGGTATTCGGCATTCACGAAGCGAATCTTTCCCAAAAGACCTTGGGCCACCATGTTGCGCATCTGTTTCACGGCAGGATAGCCGGTATAGGTGTACGTGACAGCAAACAGGAGATTCTTCTCCTTGCAGATTCGGGCCAGCTCCTGGCTCTGCTCGATGGTCCAGGTCAGGGGTTTGTCACAGACAACATGGATGCCTTCCAACAGAAAAGCCTTGCAGATGTCATAATGGGAGTTGTTGGGAGTGACGCATACGGCAAACTTGATGCCATCGCTACGCTTTGCTTCTGCTTTAGCCATTTCAAGGTAATTGGAGTACAAGCGATCAGAGGCAATGCCCAATTCCTGTCCAAAGGCCTTTGACTTTGCGGGATCTTTAGAGAAACAGCCTGCTTTCAGGACTGAAAGGCCGTCAATGCGGAGAGCTTTTCGATGTACATCACCGATGAAGGCTCCTTTTCCTCCTCCAATCATTCCGTACGGAATTTGTTCCATGGTTCCTCCTATGCACGCACGTGCATAACATGCTGAAAAACCCGTGCGTTTCTGTTTTTACGTGTCTATGGTACCACGTTTTTGCTCTTATGCAAGGAAAAATGACAGAAAGAGACGCACCTCAATGCCTGCAAGCCTTGAGGTAGGAAAGAGCTTTTCCCTTGCCCTCGAGGTCCTCAAAGAAGGATGAGCCGGTGGTTTCCAGGTCTATGCTCCCTTGATAACCGCCTTCTTCGAGCAGGGAGCACAGTGCATGCCAATCGGTATCGCCCATGCCGGGAAGGGTGGTATGGATGGCTTTTCGCTTCGCGAACAACCCGAACGTTTTCAGTGCTTCCCAGTCTACACGGGCATCCTTGCCATGGATGTGCTTGATTCTATCCAGCCACCGGGAGAGCTGTGCAACCGGATCGACGAACGCTTCCACCTGGTGGCAGGGCTCCCATTCCAGGCCAAGCCTCTCATCGGCAAGCATGGAGAACAGGAGGTTGAAAGCATCATCGTTGATGGCAATATTCCACTTGCCCTGCTTCCAGGTGTCCCCGAGCCTGCAGTTCTCCATGAGCAAGCCCTTGCAGTTGTTTTGATGGGCCAGGTCCAGCAGTTCGGAGAACAAGGCTTTCCAACTCTCCAGTGAATCTTCCACCGAAGAGCCGGGCACCCTTCCTGCAAAGCCGGTTACGAAAGGATCTCCGAAGCGTGATGCGCCGCTGATGAGGCGCTTCCAGCCTTCAGCGGTTTCTTCTTTCTGCAAAGGATTGCCCCAGATCGAGAGGGCTGCCACCTCAAGGCCCGATGTGTGCACCTCTGCTGCCAAAGCATCCAGGTCGATCTCTCCGAGTGTCTCCCAGAAGCTGATCGAAAGAGTCTCAAACCCCAGCTTCTTGAGCAGCTTCAACGTCTCTTTGTCCAGTTCATGGGCGCTGACCAAGGCTCCAAGTGCAATGCTCATCCAATCATCTCCTCCAGCAGGCCCTGAACCGAGAGTCCGTCCCCAAGGTTGGGCCTTCCTGCTTGCCCCCCATCGACCCATCGCACAAAGGTCTGATAGGTTGAGGGAGGTGCAGGTGCACCGACATGATAGCTTTCTCCCTCATCAGGGAAAACAAGAATCTGCTTGCGGTCCAGTGAGGTGTTCATCTCCAAGGTTGCCCGTGTTCCCACCACCTTCAGCTGCAGTGAATCGTCCCACCGCGCATCGGCGTAGGAGCAGCTGAGGATGCAAGGGATATCGTTGCCGACTTTGAGCTCTCCCTGGTATTCGATCAACACCTGGTCGGTGACGGCAGAGAGGGTTTGTACAAAGCTTGCCGATCCAAAAAGCAGCAGGAGCAGATCAAGCAGGTGACTGCCCAGATCGGCGAGGCAGCCGCCCCGATTATAGGAGGGAAGAAGGCGCCACTTCCATCGGAACTCCTGCTCGGGATCCCCCCATACATGGCTCTGCTGCCAACTCTGCAGATACTTTGCCTCAACACGCACCAGGGCCCCGAGCGTCCCGGCTTTGAGTATTGCTTGAGCTGCCGCCAAAGCCGGAATGCTTCGCTTGGAGAAGTTTACCATGAAGGGAACATCGAAGGCGGCCTCATCGAGCTGCCGGGCCTCTTCAAGAGATGTGCACAATGGTTTTTCACAGAAGACGGCGAATCCAAGCTGAAGTGCCAGCAGGCAGCACTGGTGGTGGAAGGCATCGGGGAGACAGCAACTGACAGCATCGGCCCTGCCTTGGAAACGATAGAGCTGATCAAGATCTGCATATGCTTCTGATACTGCGTAGGTAGAGCAGAAATGGCTTCGGTGCTCGTCGTTGTGGTCGATGGCTCCGACCAACTCGACTCCCAGGTCGATGAATTTCTTGGCTTGGTAGGTCCCCATGCCCCCGCAGCCGATTATAATCAGTTTCATCAGGTACCTCCGAATCGCGTGGTGGATTTGCGGATGACGAAGTCGGTATCGGCCCACTTCTGCTGTCCGGCCCTTCCTTGCTCGATCATGCTGACCAGCATCAGGATTGCTTCTTTTCCCATTTCGGTGATGGGATGGTTTACGGTGGTCAAAGGCGGGGCGCTGGTGCTTGCAGGCTGGAAATTATCATACCCGATGACCGAAATATCCTGCGGTACCCGTTTTGCGTGTTCACTGCAGGCTTGGAAGAATCCGAAGGCTTGGCGGTCGCTGGCTGTCATCACCAGTGACGGTCCGTTTCCCAGCTGGCTGAAGGCGTCAAAGCCCGAACTGCGCGAGAAGTCACCTTCAACGATTGTTGTCGTGCAGTGGTGGAGGGCAGCCAGTTTCTCGAACATGGCAAGCCGGTCCTTGCCGTTCTTGAACTGCAGGTCACCGGTAATATAGCCGATGTGCGAATGGCCTAATCCAATCGCGTGCTCGAAGGCCTTGGTCATGCCCACATCCGGTCGCGCATATATGCTGGCCGCACCGTGTTGATAGTTGTTGACCAGGACAAAGGGAAGCGAGTGGTCGATCAAGGGTTGCAGTTCCGGAAAATGGTCCTTGGTGATGGCGAAGACCAAGCCGTCGAAGCTGTGGCTGTTGATGAGCTCCTGATAGGAGCGATACCGGCCCAAATGGTTCTCGAAGACGATGCTGATCGTATAGTTGTGCTCGAGGCTTCCCAGCAGCAGGCCATCGAGCAACGAGGGGAAGTAGGGACGGGTGAAGGGCATGATGGACGGGTAGAAGGGGACCACAAAACCGATGGCGAAACTTCGGTTGCTCGCAAACAAGGTGGCGGTGCGGGAGGGAAAATACCCTAGCTTCTCTGCAGCCTGCCTGACCTTCTTCTTGATCTCTTCACTAATCAAGGGAGAGTCGTTGAGTGCACGCGATACCGTCGATTCCGATACCCCTGCCTCCTTTGCAACATCCTCTCTTCCTACACTCTTGCCCATGGCCGCAAGTGTAGCATGGGTTTCCTTGCTTGGGTACGGGTTTTCCAGGAACTCAAGGTACTATGCTATCAGCAAACTCTTAATAATAGAAACTATCAATAAGTACTTGCTATTATTAATAGGATTATGTACTATTAACCCATCAGACATTCCAACAAAACCTAAGGAGTTACACATCATGGAAGAAATGCAGACAACCACTACCAGCATGCCTTTGATCGGAGACAAAGCTCCCGCCTTCAAAGCGGTTACCACCCAAGGCCCGATGAACTTTCCCGAGGATTACAAGGGCAAGTGGGTTATCCTCTTCAGCCACCCCGCAGACTTCACACCCGTCTGCACCACCGAATTCATGACATTCGCCTCGATGGCTGATGAGTTCAGATCCTTGAACACCGAGCTGGTGGGACTCTCCATTGACTCACTGTACGCCCACATCGCCTGGCTGAGAAAAATCCAGGAGCTTGAGTGGAACGGCATGAAGAACATTGAAGTGAAATTCCCCGTCATCGAGGACATCAAGATGGATGTCGCACGCAAGTACGGCATGGTCCAGTCCCAGTCCTCCACCCAGGCGGTTCGTGCAGTCTTTATCATCGACCCCAATGCCGTAGTGAGAACCATCCTGTTCTATCCCGCTTCCACCGGCCGCAACTTCGACGAGATCAAGCGCGTCATACTCGCCCTTCAGAAGGCCGACAAGGAACAGATCGCCACTCCTGCAAACTGGAGGCCCGGCCAGGATGTCATCATCCCCACCCCCGGCAGCTGCGGGACGGCCAAGGAGCGCATGGAGAGTCAGGATGAGAATCAATACTGTCTTGACTGGTTTCTCTGCTTCCGCAAGGAAAAGAAGTAACCACGCCAGCACGAATCAGTATCATACCAAGGAGGGAGAGCAGCCGCTCTCCCTCTTCACACAATACACATGCATCCAATACTGTTTCGTTACTTGTAGGAAATCGCACCCTTGGTGCACACGCGCTCGCACTCATGGCAGACCAGGCACTCGCTCTTCACTATCCGGTGTTTCTCTTCCTTCACGATTGCTCCGCTTGGACAGACCTTTGCACAGCGGGTGCAGTTGGTGCAGAGCGATGCTTCTATGACCATGGATTTTTTAGCCGCCCTTGCCGGCAGCGAGAGGATCGTTCCATAGGGGCAGAGCCAATGATGCCACAGCTCCTCCTCAAAAAAGAGGGAGAGCAAGACTGCCGCTGCAACAAGAGCAGGTAAAACGGGAAGCTTTCTGCCTGTTCTGAAAACCACGACCATCGTGGCCAGGAACCCCAAAACCATGAGGATTCTGAATACTCCGTTCTTGAAGAAGGAGGGAGTCTTCAGGCTCTTGATCTTGAGCTTTTTCTTCAGGTAGGTCATAGGCCTCAATATCGTGTTGATGGGACAGAGCCAACCGCAGTAGAAGCGGGAGAAGAGGAGGGCGAGGATCGTCGACCCAACGAAAATCGCCATCCACAGCTGGACTTTGCCTTGGATGAGCAAGAAGATGAAGAGAGCCAAAAATACGACCTGAACGGTCCGTTGCAATACTTTTTTCATACAGTTTCCGCCTTGTATACCCGTGGGTGGGGTGCCTTTACGATGAAGAACTCCAACACCTGCTTGCCGGCATTCGAAATGTTCATTTTGGTGTGGAATGGAATATTCACCACCGAAGCCTGATAGTGGTGTGTTTCCTGTTCATCCAGCTGGATCGTCAGATTGCCTCGTGTGACAACGAGGTAGACGTTCGAATCGGAATAGTGCTCCGGCAGGGCCTCTCCGGCGGCCAGTACGATGTGGTTGATCATCGCCATGTCGTCGCCGACCAGTTTCTCAATGACTTTCTCATTGGTTTGCGTATAGGAATACTGTTTTTCAATCATGGTTGACTCCTGTTGCTGTAAGCCTAGTATACAAAACACGTGAGTGATAGACTGTTACATATGTTACACTTTTGGGAGGGTGCATGGAAATCGTACGCTCACTGTCCAAGGTTGCCCTGTTTCAATGCTTTTCAGATGAGGAGTTGTCTCAGTTCCTCAAGGAAGGAGGCATGAAGCTCACCCACTATGCAAAGGATCAACTGGTGGCTTTGCAGGGCGATGCTTGTTCGACGCTCGATGTGATAGTGGAAGGGAGGCTGTCGCTTCAGAGCATCGATGAGCAGGGTGCCGTGTTCAAGGCGAGGGTGCTTGAGAGAGGGGAGATCTGGGGGGCGACTCTGCTCTTCAGCAGGTACAACCGCTATCCGCTTCAGGTTGTCTGCGACCGAGCCTGCTCTGTCATACGGATCAAGAGAAGTGTGGTGTTGTCCCTGTGCTCAACCAAACCGGATTTTCTGGTGGGCCTGCTGCAAATCATCAGCGACCGCACCTATGAGCTGGGTCTCACCGTGAGCAAGCTCAATGAACAGACGCTCAGGCAAAGCCTGCTCGATTATCTGAGCCAGCTTTCCCGGCAACAGGGAAGTGATAGCGTAACCTTGCCGGTGAGCAAGACCGAGCTTGCAAATCGGCTTGGGTATGCACGGACTTCCCTGAGCCGTGAGCTTGCATTGCTGAGAGATGAAGGCTTGCTCTCCTTCAATGGCCGGCAGGTTCATCTTCACATTTCTTCAAAGAGTTAAAGAGTAGGTGAAGATATGCATGAAGGTGTTGCCTTCCTACTGCTTTCTTGTTATTGAATTAGGTACCAAGAGATGAAGGAGGATTGCCTATGAAGCGAACACGTATACTCTTGATGATCAGTTTATTACTCGTATTTGGAATGGCCTTTTTGGCAGCCTCTCCGACCGCTGAGAAACAGTATGCTGCTCTTCAGACTTCCGATATCACAACTACCAGTCTTGAAGATCTGAGGAAGTCCATCGATACCCTCAAGGATGCGGTGGTACGCGAACAGGACGAGGCGTACAAGAACCTGAGTCAGGCGCGGGCCAAGGGCGATAGAACTGCCTACCTGGAGGCTTGGGAGAGCCTGGACAGGCTTGCAGGCTACCGGATGACCAGCGCTCAGACCGATGCACTATTACAGAAAATACTGGCTTTTGATGAGCCCAAGCGAAGCGAATATGCCGCATGGCTTTATCAAACCAGCGCCTACTACAAGCCGTCGTTGACGCTCGACTTTTCTGCCGAGGGGGATACCTACCGCTACAGCTATCGTCAGCAGATCAAGCGTGAGCCTGGCTCGGAGCTCACCCTTCCCGACAATTCACAGATCAGGCTCAATTCGGCTCATCTGGGCGTGCTTGCCGGCTGGGGTTTGACCCCCGATGAGGTCACCTATCAGCCGGGTGAGACGATTACCATGAGCTACACCGATCAGACGCTCTATGCCATCTATCAGAGCGGGGTCAGGTTCGTCGACGACTTGAACAAGACCGATGTCTTCTTTGAGGAAGGCAAGGTCGAGGTCCCGACGCCTGCCGCCAGTGATGCTTCGGCTATCTTTGCCGGTTGGTACGATCGCACGACAGGAAAGCTCATCACCGACCCGTCTTCCTATACTGCTGAGGGAAAGGGAGCCTACTTCGAAGCATTGTGGAAAAGGCTTGCCATCGAAGATTTCACCGTCCTCTACTACGACCAGGCAAAGCTTCCGACCAACACCCAGATCGGTATCGGGTTCTCCTACACCAATACGGGTAATGTGAACCTCGCAGGTCTGAAGGCGACGCTCTCTTCCGAGAGTGAATATGTCAGGATGTTGAAAGGCGATCTGCAGCTGGGCCGGCTGTCCGCTGGGCTTTCCAGTACGAACAACAGCCGTTTTGCAACCAAGTCAAAGCAGGCGGTTCGCGGCGAGGCCAATACCTTCCGCTTCATTGTAAGCGATTCGGCACCTGCCGGTTCGGTCATCCCGTTCAAGCTGACGATCACCAACGACAGGGGAGACAGCTGGACTCATGCTTTTGAACTTACGGTACGGTAGGCCTTAGTATTGTTCAGCAATATACACACCTTGCATTGATGTGTCAGTGCTCATCCCCATCGGGATGGGCGCTGCTTTTTGTCTATCCAGCAGACGGGCCAGGAAGGAGTTTTCCAAGGTGTGCACTTCTGAGACCCCGTGGCCGGCAAGCAAGGTCAAGAGCTGTTTGGCTGCAGATTCATTGCCGGCACAAGCCTCGACAGCCTTGCCTTCGCTGATGAATGCATAAGCGTTTTCAACACAGAGTGTCTGATAACCTTCGGTCAGGAACTTCCATGCTTCCTCGTCGCGAAGCAGGCAGCCGCTGTGAGCATGCTCGGCTCGGTAGAGGCTGTCCAATCGTGAGGAATCGAGGGCAATGGATGCATCTGAAGATGCAGCAATGCCCTCCAATGGGAATGAAAGAACTGAGGAGGTGGTGAAATATCCATGTGCTTCATAGAAGGGGCGCACTGCTGGAAAGAGTGTGACGGGATGGTCGTACGCCTCCCGGGTTGCCGCCAGCAATGAACTCATGATGCCCTGCTTGCGATATGAAGCATAGGTTGCAGCACCTACGATGAAGGAACAATCCTTGATGGTCCCTCCTTGCAGATATTGAGCGGGCAGGGCGTGCAGGGCGCTTACGATGGCACCGTCCTTGCGTGCCACAAAGATGTTCTCGCTGGCATACCGTGTACGGAAGAAGTGCTCGAGAAAGACCGGGTCTTCCGAGAAGACAACCGACCAAAGGTTCTTGAGAGCGGAGAAATCTTCTTGGTTTGCCCGTTCTATGATCACTGTCTGGTAACCCTGTACTTTTCGACCATGAGGTCGGGTTTGTAGGAGAGTTTGGCTTTTCTCAGGCCTTCAACTCCCGCGTCCTCCTGACGGTTGACATATTTGACATCGGAGAGGTACTGGGAACAGAAAAGCTGGTTGATCACCGAATAGATGCCGATGTAGGAGGTGTCCCCCTTCTCGAAGTGTACGATGGCCAGTTGGTCGTCAATGATTTCGCCGACGGTAAAGGCTGTCAGGTGATGGTCTACGCAGACCAGGATGCCCACAAGCCCAAGTGCATCCCAGTTGTCGAATGCGAGGCGCAGCGCCCTCAGCTCATCCTGGATTTCCTTGGTGTCGCAATCCTTGGTATCCAACCAGGTTGTGGAAGCCATCGTATAGCACTCTTCACGCATCTCTTTGGTGGAAAGGGAACGCACCGAGTAGGTATAGTTGCGCTCGAACTGGGAGATGTGGTTTCGCTTCGCCTGCAGTTTCCTTCCTCTTAGGTGTATGAGCTTCTCGCTCTCGTAGAGGTAGTCGTCCATTGCTCGCACATGTTCGATGGTGTAGCCCATCTTCTCCAGTTCGAAGGCTTGTTCGGAGGGAATGCATTCAAGATGAAAGCGTTGGCCGCTTTCGGCGCAGTGCGCTTCAAGCTCCGCCATTGCTTTGGGAAGGTCGTCGGTGATGGGCAGCAGAAAGCAGTCGTCAACATCCAGATGCATGTACAGGGCGGTGTCTGTTTTACAGATGGTCAACCCGATAGCTTCTTTCCAAAGAACTGAATAGGAAAAAAAATACTCGTAGGCAAAGTACTTGCTGTACGAGGGGAATAGTGGTTTGTCCGCGAAGGACGGTGTATAAAAGTGTAGCATGATACCTCAAATATTAATATATACGCATGTATTGATACGTCGTTTCGTACCAATAGTCAAGGCAATGAGAGCCCGACAGAGTCAAGATACTACTTTGAGTATAGGAGGGCAAGGAAGAAAAGATGGTTTGTACTGTGGTTGAATAATGAAAAACGCGTGACTGCCTCTGATGACAATTCCTAAAAGCCATAGGAGACTATAGTTGGCAGGAGGATCTGCTATGAAGAGAATCAATCATGTTCTTGCTGTGCTGATTGGATGTCTGCTATTGGTTGGTTTGATGGGGTGTGAATATACCTATCCCTATGAGGAAGAACCCAATAATTCTCCTTCAGAGGCAACATTCATGAGCAATAATATCACCAAGGGACAAATACACATTGCATCCGATATGGACTATTGGGAGATTAACCTTCCTCCGATTTCGAGCTGGGCGAAAGTAATGTTGCATCACCTTACGGCGGATTTAAAGATAATGGTCCTGTGTTTCGATGGTTCAGGAAATCAGATTGTTCTCAGTGGTTCTGATATTGCCTATCTTAATTCAGACGAAGAAGGAACAAATGATGAAGAAATTGTTATTTCAAAGAATCAAACACGAAGGATTCTTGTGTGTGTAGAAGCAAGTGAAAGAAGTGGTTCAGTTGGATCCTATTGGTTGGAGTATTCATTTAGATAATGGAAGTCTTGGCTCCTATACCATCAAATTATACTTTATTGCAACACAATTCCTTAATTTTGTTGCATTTACTTGTGCGACACTCTTTCTGTGTTGCAGAGAGTGAATTTGGACTGTTTGTGATTATATAAATATATATAATATAAGCAATAGCATTCAAACCTTGACACTTGGTAACCTATCCCTGTATCTTTACTGCATGAATACACAATATGAACGCATTGCTGAACTTATCGCCAAGATGAAGCAAGACAATCCTGAGGTTGTCTCATTATTCCTTGACCAAAAGCTTGATGATGCGGCTCTCGTTGCACACCTGCGTGAGCATTTTTCAGTTGTCATGCAACAGCATTACCCCAAGGCTTGGGCCTACTATACCAGAGAGGAAGAGACCGAACAGGACTATTACAAGCTCATGAGTACATCCATGGCATACCTGCGCATCATGGATTACCTCGATCATGAAGGAGAGTCGTTTGAGGATGGAAATCTCCATGGACAGAAAGTGGTTTCCAAGCCAATAAGCCTTCTTCGAAGCCTTTTGCTTGGCCGGAAGTGCTCCTGCACGGTGGATTTTGTTGAGGATATGGCACATCTGCTGGCGCTGTTGAACGGTGTGGAAGAGCGGGAAATCCCGCCGCGAAGCAGGGTCTTGGAGTGGATGGAACGCCATCCCAGCGGGCTTGACCAAGATGTCATCGCCTGGAGGGCGCAGAACAAGGAACATATCGTACAACTCTTGATCGAGCGGATCGAGAACCAGAAAAAACCCGGGGCGCTGTATCGCTTCAAGGAAGGGATGACTGCGGCTGAGAAGCGCAAGCAGGTGCTGCTGTGGTGGAAGGATGATCGGTTCCATTTGCATTTTGCCATCCGCAATGCCGATGATTTGAACCGCTACCTGGACTGCAGCATGGATGAAAAGACGCTCGGCATCATGCACGAAGCAGAGCAAAAAGGGATTCCCATCTTCGCCACGCCGTACTTCCTCTCCCTCATCGATACCCGCCCGCTTGAGCGTCAACAGCACCCTCACAGCGATGAGGCTATCCGCTCCTACCTCTTCTACAGCCGCGACCTGGTTGAGGAGTTCGGCTCCATCGTTGCATGGGAGAAAGAGGACATAGCAAAGCCCGGCGAGCCGAATGCCGCCGGCTGGCTGCTTCCCTCCCACAACGTCCATCGCCGCTATCCCAACGTTGCCATCTTCATCCCCGATACCATGGGAAGGGCTTGCGGAGGCCTTTGTTCCTACTGCCAGCGGATGTATGACTTCCAGGCGGGCCGCTTCAACTTCGAACTGGAGAAACTGCGCCCCAAGAAAAGCTGGAAGGACCAGCTTGAGCTGAATATGGAGTACTTCAGAAACGATCCGTATCTGTGGGACATCCTCATCACCGGCGGCGATGCCTTCATGAGCTCGGTTTCATCCTTGAAAACCATTTTGGATGCCGTGCTGGTCATGGCAAGGCAGAAGATAGAGGACAACAAGGCCCGCAGTCTTGATGAGCAGTACGCCCCGATGAGGCGGGTCCGTCTGGGGACCAAGATACCTGTGTATCTTCCCCAGCGGGTGACAACCGAGCTTGCCCAGGTGCTGGCCGATTTCAAGAAGAAAGCTGCAGAGGTCGGCATCGACCAGTGTGTCGTGCAGACCCATGTCTCCTCGGCGATGGAGGTGACTCCCGAAACCAAGAAAGCGGTGCGCAGGCTGCTCGATGCCGGCTGGGCGGTCACCAATCAGGAGGTCTTCACCGTAGCAGCAAGCCGCAGGGGCCATTCGGCGAAGCTTCGCAAGGTCCTCAACGACATCGGGGTGCTTCCTTACTACAACTTCAGCGTCAAGGGCTTCAAGGAGAACCGTGAACTGTTTGCGACCAACGCCCGCAGTACGCAGGAGCAGGTGGAAGAGAGCTCGAACGGACAGATCGCCCAGCGTTACCATGCTACCATTCGTACCTTCATGCAGGATGCTGAAAAAATGGTTGAGCAGATCGACTCGATTCGCAAAGGTGATGAGATTCCCTTCATCTCCCCCGACCGCAACACCCTCAACCTCCCCGGAGTCGGCAAGAGCAATACCTACCGGACCATCGGGATCACGGAGGACGGCAGGCGCATCCTGCGCTTCGAGTTCGACCATACCAGGCCGCACAGCAAGGTGATCGAGGACATGGGGCATGTAATTGTCATAGAATCCAAATCAATAGCCCACTACCTCAACCAGCTTGCCGAAATGGGCGAGGATGTCAGCGAATACGCTACCATTTGGGGATATTCTGCGGGAAGCCTCGAGCCCAGGAGCCCGGTGTTCGAAGGAATGACCAAGTAATATTCAGCGCCCCTTTCCTCCTGGAGAGGGGCTTTTTCCAAGAAACCGCTCAACGTATTGAAACGAGAGTGTGAGCGCCAAGCCGACCAGGCAGCCCAGCAGAACTGCTGCGATGCGCTGCAGGGCATAGGACCACATGGGCTTTCCCATCTCCTGCAGCAGTACGATGACCAGGGCCGCCAAGGCACTTCGCGTGGAGGTGGGAATCCTGAGGATGGTGCAGACGGCGATGGTAAGCACCACCCCGATGCACAATTGCACCAGTTGATTCAGCGGCAAGGTGAAACAGAACAGTCCGATCAGAGCCCCGGTGATATTTGCCTTGATACGTGCAATAGGCAGTGAGATGGAGTTGTCCCAATCAGGGGCTAACACCAACAGGAGGCTGACGATCGACCAGGAGAGATAGTACTGGGGAAATGCTTTATAGAATCCATAACACACTATGGTTCCGATGAGGCATTTGGTGATATAGAGCAGGAAAATGGGGTTGAAGAGCTGTCGTTTCATGCAGGCAAGTATGGACAGGCTGTGTTTGCTCTGTCAAGGAAAAGTGGGTCTGAGCCGATAACAGCTGTAAAAACACAATGTTCACAACTTAAGCCCAACTCTCCCAAAATCTTAACAATTTGACTTGTGATTATGATGGAATTTGGTCTTTCGCTTGTTTTCCGCCCTTGATACTGTCCGCCCTGGTTTTATGGGGCAGACA
>JAAZAT010000207.1 GCA_012514185.1 Spirochaetales bacterium
GCGGTAAGGGTAGTCTTACCATGGTCGACGTGACCGATGGTTCCTACGTTTACGTGTGGCTTGTTCCTCTGAAATTTCTCTTTTGCCATCATTTCCTCCTTGTGACGTTCCATAGACGGTCACAAAAATAATTAATATGTGCTCATAAAGGCCCAAAGCCTTTACCATTCCGATTGAGACAAACTAATTACTTGAAAACATGACACAAGAGGATTCCAGAGGTCCTCAGGCCTGGAGAATCCATCCTGACGACATAGTATAAGTTTTTTAAAAAACTTCGTACTGCCTGAAACCACCTTATCATTGCTTCTGCAATAATTGGTTTGGCTCTTCATAGCACCGCATAGGCATAGCTATACGGACACCTTAAGCACTATATGCGAAAGCTGTTTTTATGTCAAGCAATACTCTTTTGTTTATATAAAGATACAAAAAAAACCGGCTTTTCTTTTGAAAAAGCCGGAATTCTTTGCTTCAGGACTACCAGCGGTAGTGGCTGAAAGCCTTGTTGGCCTCTGCCATCCTGTGGGTGTCTTCCTTCTTCTTGAAGGCGGAACCGGTATTCTGGAAGGCATCAAGGAGCTCGGCACCGAGCTTCTCAGCCATGCTGCGACCATTGCGGTTGCGGGCGGCGGCGATGATCCAACGCATTGCAAGCGCTTCGCGGCGATTGTCACGAATCTCAACAGGAACCTGATACGTAGCACCACCGACACGGCGGCTCTTTACTTCTACAACAGGCTTCACGTTTTCCAAGGCTTTGAGAAATACGTCCAACGGCTTCTCACCTGTCTTCTCCCCAAGGCTGGCCATGGCCTGGTAGATGATCCTGGTGCTGATGGACTTCTTGCCATCCACCATCATGCGGCAGATGAACTTCTCAACAATGACACTCCCATAGACGGGATCGGGCAATACTTCCCTGACGGGAGCAGTAGTTCTTCTTGACATATTCTATCTCCTCCCTTATCAAGCCTTGGGTCTCTTCGCACCATACTTGGAGCGACTTCTCTTCCGATCTGCAACACCGAGGGTATCCTTGGCACCGCGAACAATGTGATAGCGGACACCGGGAAGGTCCTTGACCTTTCCTCCACGCAGAAGAACAACAGAGTGCTCCTGCAGGTTGTGGCCGATACCGGGGATGTACGCGGTAACTTCAATACCGTTGGAGAGGCGCACACGTGCGACCTTTCTCAGAGCAGAGTTCGGCTTCTTCGGGGTGACGGTCATGACCCTGGTGCAAACACCACGCTTCTGGGGACAACCTTCAAGGGCTGGGGACTTGGTCTTGTTGCGGACGCTCGTCCTCCCCTTTCTGATCAGCTGATTAATAGTAGGCATCTTGTAGACACACTCCCTTTTCTTTCTTTGATCCACCGCCTCTCACAAAAGCAGGGATCTGCGCCACCCCTACGGGCAGCGCCTCGTATGTAAAATCCGTACCCAGCATGGACACAGCGGTGTGGTTTTTACACGAATCGTTCCAGGTTGTGGATACGCCGACAGGCGCATCCATCATTCCTCGTCCGAATCGTCCACATCCACGGTATCACCTACGGATTTCATGTCTGCCAAATCTTCGACGTCGAAATCATCGTCATCGATCATCTCTTGACGCCTGGACTCCTTGACTGCATCAACTTTCTGCTGCAGTGCAAGCAACTCCTCGTCCTTGAGCTTCACATCACGGTACTTCTTCATGCCGGTTCCGGCAGGAATGAGGTGGCCGATGATGACGTTCTCTTTCAGACCGCGCAACTCATCTTTACTACCAGCAATTGCTGCGTTTGTCAAGACCTTTGTGGTCTCCTGGAAGGAGGCTGCGCTGATGAAGGAGTCGATGCTCAAGGATGCACGAGTGATGCCAAGCAGCAACGGCCTTGCGACAGCAGGCTCACCGCCTTCGGTGATCACCCGGTCATTTTCCTCGAAGAACCGATACTTATCAACCTGCTGCCCATGAATCAGGTTGGTATCACCAACATGGACAACCTCGACCTTGCGGAGCATCTGCCTGACAATGACGCCAAGGTGCTTGTCGTTGATCTGTACACCCTGCATGCGGTAGACCTCCTGAACCTCGTCCACCAGGAAGGACTGCAATGCGTTCTCCCCGAGGATGTCCAGGATGTCGTGCGGATCTACAGAACCGTCACACAGTGCCTCGGCAGCTTCCACCGAGTCGCCGTCGCGTACCAACAGGTTCCTGCCCATCGGGACCATGTGTTTGTACTCATGGCCGTACGGGTCGGTAATCACGATGGTCCGCTTGCCCTTGACGATCGAGGCAAAGCTTACCAAGCCTGCAACCTGGGCAAGGATTGCCGCGTTGCGGGGCCTTCGAGCCTCGAAAAGCTCGCCGACACGGGGAAGACCACCGGTGATATCCTTGGTCTTGGTGCCTTCCTTCAGCAGCTTGGCAAGAATGGTGCCCTTATAGACCTTGGCATTGTCCTTGATCTGCAGGTACGAACCGCCGGGCAACAGATATGCCGCAAGCACATCGCCCTTGCCATGCTCTGCACTCGTAATCTCGATGCGGGGCTGGAGGGACTCCAAACTGTGTTCGGTAATCTTCTTCTCGATATTGCCTGTCTCTTCGTTCACTTCCTCGACCAGGGTGGTTCCCAGCTTGATATCGACGAAGTTGACAAAACCGCCTACTTCAGCCAACACAGGTTCACTGAACGGGTCGAAGGAGACAATCGGAGTCTTCGCCTCCACAAACTGTCCGCTTGCAACCAAGAGCTCGGAACCGGTCTTGACCACCTGACTGGTGGAGTGACCGACAAGGTACACCTTGGAACCGACAATCTTTACCGATCCGTTCTCTTCACTGGTCACTTCCTTGCCCTTCTTCAGGTACAACGGGGTTCCCTTGGCTACAATCGATCCGTCCTCAACCAACAAGGTGTCGTATTGACCTTCACCAATAACGGCATTGACACGGAAATACTCGATGTGGCCCTTGCGGGTGAATACATTGATCGAGTCACTCTCCCGGACGACCCTGGTCCCGGTGATGTTGCCGATAAGCACAGGATAGTTAAAAGTAAGCTTGTTCTCTTCCGAACTCGTCGAAGCAGTACCACCGACGTGGAACGTACGCATCGTCAGCTGGGTACCCGGCTGACCGATGGACTGGGCGGCTATGATGCCGACCGCCTCACCGATGACAACCGGCCTGTTGGTGGCAAGATTGCGGCCGTAGCACTTGCGGCAGACACCGTGCTTCGCTTCACAGGTGAGCACAGTCTTCAGCAATACGGTCTCAATGCCGGCTTCCTCGATCTTCAGGGCGGTAGCCTCATCGATTTCGACATTCGCCTGGGCAATGACCTGGCGGGAGAAGGGATGCAGGACATCCTCGACGGGACAGCGTCCGACGATGCGCTCGGACAGCGATTCGACAATCTCATCGCCATCCTTGAGAGCTCCTCTCCAGATACCGTTGATCGTGTGGCAGTCATCCTCATTGATGACAACATCCTGGCTGATATCAACCAGACGGCGGGTAAGGTACCCTGCCTCAGCGGTCTTGAGTGCGGTATCGGACAGACCCTTGCGTGCACCGTTGGTGGAGATGAAGAACTCAATGATCGAAAGACCTTCCTTGAAGTTCGACTTGATGGGGAATTCGATGACATCGCCGGACGGTTTGGCCATCAAACCACGCATGCCACCAAGCTGTCTGATCTGGGTTTTCGATCCTCGGGCACCGGAGTCGGCCATGAGGAACAGCGGATTGAAGCCGTTCTGGCTTACTCGCAACTCACTCATCAAGGCATCGGTGAGCTGGTCATTGGTCTGTGTCCAGACCTCGATGACCCTGTTGTACCGTTCTTCCTGGGTGATATGACCCTGGCGGTACTGCTCGAGAATTCTCTGCTGCTCGTTGTTCGCCTTGGTGACCAAATCCTGCTTGGCAGCGGGAACGATCATATCCGACAATCCGATGGTTGCACCAAAGAGCGTTGCATACTTGTACCCGATGTCCTTGATGGAGTCGAGCATCTCAACAGCGATGGAGTTGTCGTTGGCCTTCAGGGTATCACCGATCAAAGCCTTGAGCTCCTTGTCGCCGAGGGTTGCGTTCTGGAACGGAACACTCTTGGGAAGGACGGAATTGAAAAGAACGCGGCCGGGAGTGGTCTCGATCTTGGTCCCGCTCTCCAGCTTGTAGCGAATCTTCGCATTATAGGAGAGCAGTCCTGTATCAAGAGCCGCCTCAAGCTCGCCGATGTTGTCAAAATACTTGCCTTCGCCGGCTGCACCCTTCATGTCACGGGTCAGGTAGTTGATACCGAGAACCATGTCCTGAGAGGGGTAGACAATCGGTTTACCGTTTGCGGGGTCGAGCAGGTTGGTGACACTGAGCATCAGGGTCCAACACTCAAGCTGGGCTGCATGCGTCAAGGGTACGTGCACAGCCATCTGGTCGCCGTCAAAGTCGGCGTTGTAGGCATGACATACCAGCGGATGCAGCTTGATGGCCTTTCCATCCACGAGAACGGGGTCGAAAGCCTGAATGCCAAGACGGTGCAACGTAGGTGCGCGGTTGAGCAGGACAGGGTGTTCCTTGACCACTTCATCAAGGATGGACCATACCGCATCGGTCTCTTCTTCAACCAGGCTCTTCGCCTTCTTGATATTGTAGACGACGCCATCCTGTACCAGCTTCTTCATGATGAAAGGCTTGTACAGCTCAAGAGCCATCTTCGACGGAAGACCGCACTGGTGCATTCTCAGCTCGGGACCGACGACGATTACCGAACGTCCGGAGTAGTCGACACGCTTTCCGAGCAAGTTCTGCCGGAACCGACCCTGCTTGCCTTTCAGCATGTCAGAGAGGCTCTTCAACGGCCTGTTGCTCGCACCCTTGACAACCCGCTTGCGCTTTGAGTTGTCAAAGAGGGCATCCACCGCTTCCTGGAGCATGCGCTTCTCGTTGCGGATGATGATGTCCGGTGCATTGAGCTTGACCAAACGGTCAAGACGATTGTTTCGGTTGATCACGCGACGATACAGGTCATTCAGGTCGCTGGTGGCAAAACGGCCTCCATCGAGCTGGACCATGGGCCTGAGATCGGGGGGAATGACAGGAATGACGGTGAGAATCATCCACTCAGGGCGGTTGCCGCTGTCACGGAAGTTTTCACACACCTCGATGCGCTTGAGCAGGCGCTTGTCGGCCTTGTCTCCCTTGAGGCGCATCTGTTCGCGTAAATCGCGGGAGAGTTCCTCGAGGTCGAGATTGACCAAAAGCTTGCGTACCGCTTCGGCACCCATGCCAGCCTCAAACGAGTCGCCATACTGTTCACGAGCCTGCCAGTACTCCTCTTCGGAAAGCAACTGCTTGCTCTTCAAATTGGTATCCCCTGCGTTGATCACTACGTATTTCTCATAGTAAAGAATGCTCTGCAGGGAGTTGCGGGTAATATCGAGCAGCATGCTCATGCGGCTGGGAACCGAGCGATAGTACCAAATGTGGGAAACCGGGGCTGCCAAGGTGATGTGACCCATGCGTTCACGACGCACCTTGGTATTGGTAACCTCAACACCGCAACGGTCACAAATCACACCCTTGTAACGGATCGACTTGAATTTGCCGCAGTAGCACTCCCACTCCTTGGTCGTACCGAAGATCTTTTCGCAGAAAAGACCATCGCGCTCCGGACGGAGGGTGCGGTAGTTGATCGTCTCCGGCTTCTTCACCTCGCCGTAGGACCAATCCTTGATCTGCTCCGGCGAAGCCAGCTTTATCATGATGCTATCGAAATCTTGAA
>JAAZAT010000151.1 GCA_012514185.1 Spirochaetales bacterium
CCTCTCCGATGAGCATCGGGGTTCCCAAATCAGCCAGACTCGTCATGAACACGACTACCGCCCCGGCGGTGATTGTGGGCATGATCAAGGGGAATGTAACAGTGAGCAGCTTCTTTAGTCCATGAACACCCAGATTCTCAGCAGCTTCCTCGAGAGAGCTGTCGAATGTCTGAAGCGCCCCTTGGACATACATATAGATAAAGGGGAAGAGTTTAAGGGTAAAAACAAGGATCAAGCCACGAAATCCATAGATGGTAGGAATTTCAATACCGATGTGCCTTACCAGGTTGGTGATGAATCCATTGCGGCCTAAAAGCATGATCCAAGAGTAGGCTCCGATGAAAGGAGGTGAGAGCAAGCTTATAACCACCATGGCATTGAGCAGTTTCTTGCCCGGAATATTGAAACGTGCTACCACATAACCCATCGGAACTCCCAAAAGGATTGCAAAGACGGTAGTCGTGATCGAGACTGCAAAACTATGTTTAAGGGTGTTGAAATAGTATGGCAATCGGAAGAAGTCAACATAATTTATTAATGAGAATCCACCACCCTCGTTGGGAAGGAAGCTGCGCGAAAGCATGCCGATCAGAGGATAGACCAAGAAAAATAGAGCTAAGGCAAACGCGGCGAGAACAACAAAGCCCCAGAATCCGAATCTGTTCAAGCCTTTCTGCAACCAGGTGGGCTCTTTCATACGAGGCTCTCCTTTCCATCGGCGGTAAAAAGATTGACGCTCTTCCGATCGAAAGTCACCCAGACTTTGTCTCCGGCCTTCTTGATGGGCAAACCCTCCTTCAGGTATTCATTGACTTGCAATACACAATCGCCACCCAGTTCGATTTCATAGTTTATGAAGTCCCCAAGGAAGGTGGCAAATTGCACTCTACCTGCAACACCTCCATTTTCGATGGTTTTCAGTGTTGCCTCTTCAGGACGAACCGCCAGCACTGCGTTGCCGGTATATGCTCTTGCCAGCTTCATATCGAAGGCATGGCCAAGCAACGACACTGTATTGCCAGCAACAGAGCAGGACAAAAAACTTGAAATGCCGATAAAGTTCGATACGAATGAGTTCTGCGGACGGGTATAGATTTGCAAGGGAGTTCCTATTTGTTGCACGGTTCCCAGATTCATTACGGCAATCCGGTCGCTCATCGCCAAAGCTTCCTCCTGGTCGTGGGTGACATAGACGGTGGTGATATTCAAGTTCTGTTGAATTTTCTTGATGACCGATCGCATCTCGATGCGGAGTTTTGCATCGAGGTTGGAGAGCGGCTCATCCATCAACAGCACATCAGGTTTGATGACGATGGCACGGGCGAGGGCGATGCGTTGCTGCTGCCCGCCGGATAGTTGCGACGGCTGCCGATCCTTGTACTCGCTCATCTTCACCAGGCCCAGAACTTCTTCTACATCCTTTTCAATTTCCGCTTTTGAATAGCCCCGAGCTTTCAGGCCGTAAGCTACGTTGTCGTATACGGAGAGGTGGGGGAAAATCGCATAATTCTGAAAAACCATGCCTGCATTTCGTTTATAGGCAGGTATCGAATTGATTACCGTTTGTCCGAAGCGGATGGTGCCAGCCTCTATGCTGTTGAAGCCCGCGATCATTCTCAGCAGGGTTGTCTTGCCGCACCCCGAGGGTCCCAGCAATGTGAAGAACTCCCCTTTATCGATTGAAATGGAAACTCTGTCTATGGCAGTAAAGTCCCCATAACGCTTGGTGACTTCCTCAATGAATAATGGCTGACTCATGCTCTCAGGCTCCTTTGGAAGAGATGCCAGGCTTCACGTGGAAGCCTGGACTACAACACGTTTTAGCGACCTACGATAAGATTCTTCCATTGGTTCATGATACGGTCCTTGTTCTGACCAACCCAGACCGTGTCGTACGGAATATCGCCGAGCTTGTCGTTGGGGATCATGATGGAGGGCAGCTGTATGTCGGTGCGCACCGTACGTCGATTGAGGTCACCCATCAGTGCCTGTACATCCTTGCTGAGAATGAAATCGACGAACTTTTTGGCGTTCTCCATGTTCTTGGCACCCTTCACGATGGCGATGGGGCTGGGAACTTTGGACGAGCCTTCGATGGGATAGACAACTTTCAGATTGGCACCGGCTCTCTCATACTTCAGAGCCGCTTCCTCGTACGTGATACCCACGGCATACTCTCCGTCGGCCACTCCCTTGAAAGTACCTGAAGACGACCCTAGAAGCTTGCTGTCCAGATTGACAA
>JAAZAT010000232.1 GCA_012514185.1 Spirochaetales bacterium
ATCCTGTTGGGCGTTTTGGTGGTTGCCTATCAGTTCGTTGCATCGAAGACCGTCCAAGGCCGTCACATTTACGCTCTTGGTGGAAATAGAAAAGCAGCCGAGCTTTCCGGTGTCAAGGTGAAATGGGTGATGTTCTGGATCTATACGAATATGGCGATCCTGGCGGCAGTTGCAGCGATGGTCTTTACAGCAAGGCTGAACTCCGCCACCCCCAAGGCCGGGCAGAACTTTGAGATGGATGCGATTGCCGCATGTTATGTCGGCGGCTCTGCAGTCTCCGGCGGTATTGGAACGGTAATCGGGGCGGTGGTCGGCGGACTGTTCATCGGCGTATTGAATAACGGCATGTCCATCATCGGCATCAGTACGGACTGGCAGCAGGCCATCAAGGGCTTTGTCCTGCTTGCAGCCGTTGCATTTGACCTCTATTCAAAATCACGATCATCGAAGATAGCGTAAATCAAGCTTCTCATTGAAAATCTGACCCCTGTGAATTATATGATTCGCAGGGGTCATTAAAAAACCGGCTCATTTCTGAGCCGGTGATTCAAGCGATAGTGCTTATTTGATTACCAGTTCGGTCTCAAGATCAAAGAACTTTGCTTTTACCATGTCGGGAATCAAGGAGATCTTGGTGTCCGGAGCAGGAACAAGGGTGGGTTCAATCTTGCCGACAACCTGGCTTCTGGAAGTGGACACAAACACGTGGGTCTCGCTTCCGAGGGGCTCTACGACGCTGACAGTTCCATTGATGGTTTCTCCATCCTTGGGGGTGTTGCTGAACGTGACGTCCTCAGGGCGGATACCGAAGGTAACAGACTTGCCGACATACGGAGTCAACATCTTCTTCTGCTCGGCGGTAACCTTGAGGCGGAAGGAACCTTCATTTACATAAATGTCGGAACCATCGGCTTCAACTGCAGTTTCGAGGAAGTTCATGGGAGGGGAGCCGATGAACCCGGCAACAAACTTGTTCTGGGGATTGTTGTACAGGTCGAGCGGTCCACCGATCTGCTGGATGACACCGAACTTCATGACGACGATTACGTCTGCCATGGTCAGGGCTTCAACCTGGTCGTGGGTTACGTAAATCATCGTTGCCTTGAGGCGGTTATGCAAAGAGGAGATCTCTGCACGCATCTGGACACGAAGTTTTGCGTCAAGGTTTGAGAGCGGTTCGTCAAAGAGGAATACCTTGGGCTTGCGGACGATGGCGCGGCCTACTGCAACACGCTGTCTCTGTCCACCGGAAAGAGCCTTAGGCTTTCGATCAAGCAGTTCTTCAATCTCCAGGATCTTGGCTGCTTCACGAACGCGCTGGTCGATCTCTTCCTTGGGGAACTTGCGGATCTTCAGACCGAATGCCATGTTGTCATACACGGTCATGTGGGGATACAAGGCGTAGTTCTGGAATACCATGGCGATGTCTCTGTCTTTCGGGGGAACGTCGTTGACGAGATTCCCATCGATGTAGAGCTCACCACTGGTGATGTCTTCCAAACCTGCTACCATGCGGAGAGTTGTGGACTTACCACAACCGGAAGGTCCGACGAGGACGACAAACTGTCTGTCCTGAATGTCAATGTTGACATTGTCGACGGCCTTTACTCCACCTTCGTACACTTTGCAAATGTTTTTGAGTTGTACTGTGGCCATAATGCCTCCAATTTATTTTATCTACCGTTCACTTTACCCCACGGCATGTCCGCTGTCAAACAAAAAATGGGATTAGTTTTTGTCAGGATGTGATATCTATAAACAATAAAAAGAAATATATACATCTCCATATGATACGGGACAGTCGTTGGAATTATTGTATCCGAATTATCAAATCTGTCTCATAGCCTATCAGGATCCTATACAACTTCTCAGGCCAGACACTTCTCAACCTTGCATCGGTGATTGGAATCTCCTCTACCGTAATTGATTGGAACGGCGTTTGGATTTCAAGCATTGCTGCTTTCCCCAAGGCTATCATATTCTCCTGCACAATTGGCTTATGCATGCTCATCAGCGTCAAGACGGGTTTGACATCGCCTTCAACCGTTTCGCTGAGGATGATCTCCTTTCCCTTGGAGTGTGTCACCGTACGCTTATACGAGCGAAGCGGGCACCTACGGTCGTAGCAGGCTTTCAGTTCGAGGGTGATGGTCGTGGTTTCACCTTGTTCGAGCTCGAGTATGCGGCTTTGGTACTCCTTGTCGGCAAGCTGCTCATAGGGAGGGAAGTTGCTTATGTTGTGGTAGACCGACCGCATTGTCCAAATCGAATACCGATCCTTGGAGAAGGTTTGTTTGGTGTACGTCTCCACCCCGACATCGATGAGAATCGGCTGGTTGTTCTTCAAGAGGGTGATGCTGCCTGTATCGTTATGGTTGTGACTATCATCATTGCCTCCGGCCTTCACTGCGAGTGCATAGACATCGTCCCTGCTGATGCACAGGCCGACGCTTGGATAGAAGTGGTCTTCTTGCAGCGGGAAGGATGCAGCTGTATCCCGCTTTGAAGCATGCACAAGTTCCAGAAGGCGATAGGTGAGGTTGATTTCGTTGGGAAGGTCCCTGTCTTCCTCGTCTCTCAGATTGCTCGAAGCAAGGGCGAAGTGCGCAAGCTTCTCATCGGCGACAGCCTCTGCAAAGAGGTACTCGCGGATGGTGCAGGCGCCGGCAAGGCAGGAGCAATCGGAGAAGTTGAAGTAATAGGGCCCTTGTGCGTGGATATGGCGGATATAGGAGGCAATATTTCTGATTTTCGGATCTTTGAAGCTATCTTTCAATGCATTTCCGCTTACCTCATTGAGAATATCCAGGCATCCGTAGAGGCAGAGCCCTGCATGCCGATAGTACTGTGCCCCCTCGCTGCAGCAGCCGTCTTCTCCGTAGTCCTTCAGGAAGCATTCGATGCTGTACCGTGCCTTCTCGAACACTCTTTGTCGAAAGGCTTGGTCGGTGGGGAGCAGGAAGGTGCAGAGCAATACGTTCTGCGTACACCAAACCGTCCAGTTGTTCATCGGCTCTTCGCCGTTGCCCATCCACCAGAAATGTTCGGTACCGTAGGGAATGAAGATTCGTTTTTCAATCTCGCCGATGATTCTTTGGTTGAGCTGGGGGGAAACCGCTTCCAAGTCGTCACCGATGAGCGAATGGGTCTGGGCGAGCAGGGCGCCGGTCTCTGCACTGAACAAGTCGATCACGGGTCTATTTGCATCGGGAAGGGGCAGCTGCTCGGTATCGCGGATATAGCTGTTGTGGGCCGGCAGGCACCAGGATGTCTCTTCGCAGATGGCCCAGATACCATCCATAATGGCATCGAGCAGGGCTTGCTCGGGCTGCAGGCAGTATCCCAATACCAAGGAGGCCAACAATTTCCTCCGTTGAAAGTAAGGGGTCTCATAGGCAACGCGGTCGCCCGTACGGGTGAAGGCGAGGTACTGCGTACAGGGCAGGGGAGGAAACACCTGGTTTTGTGCCGACTTTGCCCGATTGTGCACCAGAAGCGAATGCGTTACATCGAGTGAAAGCCAGAAATCCCGGTCGCCGGAGCTGGGGGCGGTACGATACGGAGTGAGAACGGGTGGAAGGTCGTTGCTGGAGAGGCTGAGCATGCTTAACTCCGTTTGCGCTGCAGGTGTTGCAGATATTGGCGGGGGGATATCCCCTCGACTTTCTTGAAGACTTTACTGAAGTAAAAAGAACTCTCAAAACCGAGCGTATCGGCGACCTCATAAATTTTATAATCGCCTTTTGTCATCATCTCCTTGGCGGCGGCGATTTTGGCATTCGTGGTATATTCAACGAAACTGCATCCGCTGTATTTGGAAAAGAGACTGCTCAGGTAGTTTTGGCTGAATCCGAACAGGAGGGCCACTTCGCCCAAGTTGAGCTTCCGCGTCACATGTTCTTTGATGTACTTCTGGATGTTGGCCACCACTTTCGCCCGGTAGTCCTGCTTGCGTGTTTGCAACTGGTCGGCCAAGCCGCCGGCCAGCTGCCTGAGGTAGGCACTGCACTGGGCGGTGGTGCCGAAGCTGTAAATCTGGCGGTATCCCTGGCTCTCTTCTGCAAATGCACTTTGGACGAGGTTCTGTCCATCCGGCAGCAGGTTGATAGCCATATAGAGGATGTTGCTTGTTGTCTCGACCGCCTGCAGGGCCGGGATGTTCTGGTCCTGCAACTCCTTTGCAATGTCCTCCATCACCTCGGCAAGTTTTTCTGCATCGAGCTCCTCAAAGGCCCTGGTGAGCCGTATCTTGAACGGATCGAGGCTGAAGCTTGCTTGTTCGTTGCTTTGGCGCTCAGCTATCAAAATTGTTTTTCCATCCGAGATTCCGGCCATTAGCTGGCGGGCGGAGAGGAAGGATTCATTGAGATGGTAGGGGTCTTGCACCGTATGGCCGACGCAGCAGACCAACTGCACGGAAAAGTAGTTGTAAATGACCTGCAAGGTCTTCTCCAGCACCTGGCGGATGATGGTCCGATAGTGCTGCGCCTGCTCATCGGTAAGACAGAACGTGATGGCCAGATGATGCAAATCGAGGCTGGTGATATAGGTGGTCAGGTACCGGCCGAGCGTCTCCTTGAGCATTCCTATGGTGCTGTAATAGAGGTTTACCTCGGTTTCCTCCTGCTTTGACTGGATGTGCACATAGCAGACCGCATACCAGCGTTCATTGAATGAAATCTGCAGCTCCTGTTTTTGCGTCTCAAAGCTTTGACGGGAGTCGATCAGGCCGTTGAAAAGACGAACGAAGAACTTGTCGCAAAAGGATTGCATGGCGCTGCGTTCAAGCAAGGGAAACGCATGGCCTCGTTCAGCTTTGAGCTGCTCAAGCATTCCCAGAGCCTTGGTCACCGAGGTGCGAAGGCTCTGCTCGGTCAACTCCAGCTTGACCAGGTAGTCCACCGCCTGGAACTTCAAGGCTTCCTTGACAAAACTGAACTCCTCATAACTGGTCAGCAGGATGAACAGCGGGATTCTCCCATAGGTTTTCGAGCACTCCTTCAAGACTTCCAACCCACTTTTAATCGGCATCTTGATGTCGGTGATCACCAGGTCGGGCCGCTCTTTTGCAATTGCCTCTTCCAGCTGTTTGCCGTTGCGGGCAATCCCGACTATCTCGATGCCGAGCTCACTGCTTGAAAGCATGGATTGCAGTCCCACAAGTACCAACGGCTCATCATCGGCTATGATCAATTTCACGGCCATGGCCTGCCCTCCTTGGTCCGTTTGGGTAAACGGATGATCGCCTTGGTGTATAATCCGACCACACTCTCGATGGAGAGCCCATACTCTGCTCCGTACGTATACTCGATGCGTTTGGCAACATTGCGGATGCCGATTTCACGGAACATGCCCTTTGCCGGGAAGCTTGCCGCGGCAAACACAGCGTCAATGGTCCTTTGGTCCATGCCGACGCCGTCGTCCCTGATGATCAGGCAGACTGTTTGACTGTTTTCCTCATACGCTTCAAGCAGCACCGTCCCGGCTCCACCCTTGGGTTCGATGCCATGGAAAATCGCATTCTCAACCAAGGGCTGCAGCGTAAAGCGGGGGATGCCCAGGGACAGGAACCTGCTGTCGATTGTGTTTTGGAGTATCAAGGTCCCTCCGTACCGATATTTCTGAATGACGAAATAGTCGTCAAGCAACGCAAGTTCGTCTTCCAGGCTGATGATCGGCTCATCGGCCTTGCTCACGTTCTTCATGAGGCGCGAGAGGCTTGTGGTCATTTCCGCTATGCCCGGTGCCTTCTGCAAGGTGGCCATCCACTTGATGGAGTTGAGGGTGTTGTAGAGGAAATGGGGATTGATCTGGCTTTGCAGCATTCGATATTCCAATTCCTGTTTCTTTTTTTCATCGGCAATACGTCTTTCAAGCAGCGAATCGATGCGTAGTGCAAGGTCGTTGATCCCCTTGCCGATATCACCCAGTTCATCATCCAATTCGATGGATGGGTCGCTTGAGAAGTCACTATGGGCTATGGCCTTCATCTTCTCTTGTATTTTTGCTATCGGCCGGTTGAACAACCGGTTGAGCAGCAGCGTCAAGAGCAGGCCGAACAGCAGGACGACGACCAGGATGATGGCAAGCAGCCCAAAGTAGAGCGTGCGCTCGAAACGGACCTTGCCAGAAGGGAGGCTTTGGGAGAGCGAAATGTCCTGAAAACCGGTGGGACAGGTAACCAAAAGATGTTTCTCTCCCCGTATCCTCACTGAATTGACGGTGGTCTGCTCTCCGGCGGTGTCAAAATCCTGCTTGACCAGTTGAGGTGTCTGCATGAGGTTGAAATGATTGTCACGAATCTCGTAGAAGTGTTCGCCGATGGTAAGAAACAACGATGAATCTTTGCTGATGGTATAGTCTTTGATGAGATCCAGGATCAGGGCGGCCGATACCGCCAGATAGAGCTGCCCGGTCACCTCGGGTGAAGAGGAGCGGGTGATGACCCGCCTGATCGGCAGCACCTGCTCGTCCTTAAAAAGAAAGGGGTCCTCCCCGATGTGGCTCCAGCCGGCATTCTGCGTGTAGGATGCAGGAAGAACTTGCTGGACATTGGAGACCGTCACCGGCTTGCTGTCGCTCATGGAGAGCCCGGTGTGAATCAATTTTGTGTGGTTGATGTCGGTGATGATGATCCTGCTTACATAGCATTGGGCAAGATTGTTCATCACCTCCTCCTTCACCCGTTCATAGGTGACCAGGGCGTTCTGTGTTCCCTCCGTCTCCAAATAGGAGAGGACCTGGGCATTGGTGGTGCTCCAGCGTATCAGCGAATCGATGGCAACCATGTGCTCCCGGGCTTTCGCCCCGATGAACTGCAGGTTGAATTCGGTGGAGGAAATCTGGCTTTGGAGGGCAAACGACCGAAAGAGGAAAAAGCTGAAGGTGGCTACCAAAACCGCAAGGGTGAGGGTGAATGTCACCGTGATCAGGGTAATTTTTCCCTTCAGGGTTTTCAGCCGCATACAGACCTCCTTGGTAGAGTATGGGACCAGATTCTTGGTTTCCGCAACCAGAAAGCTGATGGAGGGCTGCATCTTCGGAAAATTCTACAGGTTTGAGGATAAAAGTGCAGGATTTTCAAGATTTGCAGAAAATTGTCAATGTTTTGTCAAGCGAATTACATGGAGTTGTGACAAAATGGGCCGTACCCTTGATGGTGGAAGCGGGGAATATCCCCGGCTTGTATGAACCGTAAGGAGGTTTACTCATGAAAAAGGCACTCATTATCATTCTGGTACTCTGCTTGGCGTTCAGTTCGGTGTTCGCACAGGGAACCAAGGAAGCAGCAACCACGGCTGAAGGTACGACCAACCTCAAGTGGGCATTGTGGGATATCGCATCCACAACCTATTACGAACCGTTGATCAAGGCCTACGAAGCAAAGAATCCGAATGTCAAGATCGAAATGCTTGACCTCGGCTCCGCCGACTTTATGACCATGCTGCAGACCCAGCTCTCCGGTGGAGACTCCTCGATCGACGTAGTCACCATCAAGGATATCCCGGGATACAACAACCTGGTAAAACGCAATCTCTTGATGAACCTGAACGACAAGATCAAGAGCGAGAAGGTCGACGTTTCCCTGTATGGCGGCACCACCGACCAGATTTCGGTCGACGGCAAGCTCTACGGCATCCCGTTCCGCAGTGACTTCTGGGTTGTGTTCTACAACAAGGATGTTTTTGACAAAGCCGGAGTTGCATATCCCGACAACGACATGACCTTTGCAGAGTATGATGCTCTTGCCCGCAAGATGACCAGCGGCGTCGGAGCTGCAAAAGTCTATGGAGCCCACTACCATACCTGGAGATCGGCAGTACAGCTGTTCGGCATCCTCGATGGCAAGAACACCATCGTTGACGGCACCTACAACTTCCTCAAGCCCTACTATGAGATGGTCCTCAGCCAGCAGAAGGATGGCATTGTCCAGAATTACGCCACCCTCAAGACCTCTTCCACTCACTACAGCGGGGTCTTCTACAACAACAGCGTAGCCATGATGAACATGGGCTCCTGGTTCATCGCCACCCTCATCAACCAGATCGACCAGGGCAAGACCGAAGTGAAGAACTGGGGCCTCGTCAAATATCCTCATGCTGAAGGCATTCCTGCTGGAACAACGCTGGGGACCATCACCAGCCTTGGGGTCAGCAATGCTTCCAAGAAAAAGGATGCGGCATTTGATTTTGTGAAGTTCGTCACTGGTCCTGAAGGCGCCCAGATCATCGCCAAGACGGGAACGATTCCCGCGATCAAGGATGCCGAGGTCGTAAAGATCATCGCTTCCAAACCCGGCTTCCCCTCCGACCAGGGCAGCAGGGATGCTTTGCAGGTTGCAAAGACCTATCTTGAGATGCCGCTGCACGAGAGAGCCGGTGAGATCGAGGTCGTCCTCAACCAGGTCCATGATGAGATCATGACCAACAACATCAGCATCGATGCAGGTCTTGCAAAGATGAACGAGCAGGTTCAGAAGATTCTGGCCAAATAAGTTCTCCGCAGTTTCCGGTACAGGGGGCGCACGCTCCCTGTACCATAGCATCAACGAGAGGATGGTTTCATGGCCTCAAAGAAAGCTAGCTTCAAAAAACAGTTGGTCGCCTATAGTTTCATAGCGCCCAACTTCATCGGTTTTGCCATTTTCACGCTGGTTCCCATTGTATTTGCCGTTGTTTTGGCCTTTCTTCGCTGGGATGGCTCAAATCCCATGGAGTGGGCGGGGTTTTCCAATTTTACAGAATTGTTCGATGACGACCAGTTCAAGGCTGCGTTGAAGAATACAATAGTCTACACTACAGGCACCGTTCCCTTGACCTTGCTGGCCAGCTTGTTTCTGGCGGTTATTCTTAATCAGGGAATCAAGGCCCGCAATTTTTTCCGTACGGTGAGCTTTTTCCCGTACATTGCATCGTTGG
>JAAZAT010000308.1 GCA_012514185.1 Spirochaetales bacterium
AGTGCAGAGTTCGGAGTACGGGAAGAGTATTAAAGAATCGATTTGCCTGAAAGCTCTCTCCTCAATATTGGTGGAGAGAGCTTAACCAGGAACTGATGTTTTCCGAAGTAATCGCATTGTTCCTCAGGATTGTACCAATATCTGAGGCGGTAACGATAAGTATTGGATGCCCATCTTCAACCACCTCTTTATACGCTTGCGAGTCCACGTAACTTGTAGTAACCATAATACCAAACTGTCTGTATCGAATTCGTGAGATGAGTCTGCTCATCTGCCGCACCCCTACAGAGTTCTTAATCCCATAACACTTTGCCTCCAAAGCACAATCAATTCGTAAAGGCCGATTCGCCTTACCTCCGGACCCAATTGCGTAATACCCAAGTGCATCACGCCCTCCATCACGCCAGGGTCTGGTCAAGTCAAAGGCAACAAACCGATTATCCATTTTTGAGACCAAATCAATCGCACACCGCTCAAACCCGAAGGGATCAGTCTTATATTGGCTCCTTATTGCATCCAAGCACCGAGTTCCCTCTTCATCACTCTGCAGCTGATCATATCGCGTAGGAATATCGAGAATTTTCTTTGCCTTCAAAGCGTCAATTCCATCACGTCCATATGCAATGAACTCTTTCCAGACAGTTGGTGCATATTGCAGACTGTTTTCATGGTCTTCTATCAGAGCTTGAAGCCATTTCCGAGAGATTGCGCCATTCTTTGTATCAAGAATGGTGAAATAAGCCTCATAGTTTTGGAAACGATACTCTTTCATGGTCCGCCAAAAGGCCACCAAATCCTTATCGGGAGAAATACGAGGATTACCCGGGGCAGCAAGACCCAAAAATTGGACATCACGCCCCCTACCCGTCTTCTTGAAAACAAAAAAAGGAGGAATATCTTCAAGATTAGATAAGGTATGAAGCTTTGTAAATACATCTTCCAACAGAGCATTACCTCGAAGCTTGGTATCCAAAATGCCTCTTCCAGGCAATCTATTGTCACCATAATAGCGAAACACACCGGTCTCTTCATCAAGATAATCAGGCCACTCAAGCTCTTCCATTGAAGTATAGAGCACAACATATGCTGGTTTCCCGCTTCCGTCAGTTCGATTGACCTTTCGAAAGCCTCCGCTTGTTCCTAATTTGGGAAAGACCTTACGCAAGGGCTCTGCTCTCATATTTGTATCGGAGCCACCCTCATACACAGCATCGACATATAATTCAGCTGAAAGTAACTCATCAAATGCATAACGAATACTCATTCGATATTCCTCTCGATAAGATGCTCAAGTGTAGAAAACCATACATGCAGCATAATACTACCCTAATCCAAGAACAAGGATTTCTTGTACTACTTGAAATTCTATCCTTCTCAGATATCATCGCGCCCCGTATACTAATTGTGATATGAGCGTAATACGTAGTGTCTCAAACCATTCCATCAAACGCATCGGCTTTCTCGCCCGCAATCCCTTCGGAGGGGCATCTGTAGAGATGATCAGAGGCCTTTCAAGAACACTGCCTGAACAGACAAGCCTGGTCATGCTCGGCTATGTGAAGGAAAACAGTGCCTATGAGCGGGTGCTCAGCCTGCTTACTCCTGCAAACTTTGACGCCTTGATCATTTGGGGAACCGTTGAGGCCTTCGCCCCTGTCTATGCAAAGGTGAAAGAACAGGGACTTGCAGTGCTCAGCATCGGAGGCAAACACCCCGACCACCCCTGTCTGCTCTTCGACTCTTACTCGGGCATGAAGGCCGTGGTATTACACTGCATTTATGAACATAAGGCAAATCACATTGCATTCATCCGCGGTCCGCAGGAAGATGCCTATGCACAAGAGCGGTACCAAGCATATCTGGATGCTCTCGCCTATGCCGGCATTCCCTTCCAACCCAACCTTGTCAGCCCTCCAGTGGAATGGAGCAGCGGAAACCTAGGGTTGGAAGCCCTCAACAGAAGAGGACTCGCACCGGGAACCGATTACTCAACCATCATCTGCGCCAGCGATTTGTTGCTCACCGGAGTGTACAGCCTCCTTGGCAAACAAGGCATCAACATCGGTGAGGAGGTGAAAGTCATCGGCTTCAATGACAGCAAGGAGAGCAGAAGCTTCAACCCTCCATGTACCACTGTAAGACTTCCCTACCGGGAAATGAGCAGCGCTGTATATACCCTTCTGGATAGAGTGTGGAAAGGACAATCGGTCAGCGACCTCAGCTACCCTGCCACAACGGTCATCCGCCGCTCCTGCGGTTGCAGCGTCCAAGACACGTTCGGCCGGACTTCACGAAGCCTGGAAGCGGTCCAGAACCGCATGGCAGGCCTCTTTCACCTTGCAAAAGATGAGAAAGAACGTCTTGTCGAAGTATGGAAGCTGCTCTCTTTCTACGAGAATGCAAAGACCAAGGAAAGCAGAGCCATCCTTGAACGCCTGTTTCTAGCGTGCGTACAGGACATCCTCCGCTCAGGTGAAGACATAGAACTGCTGCACGCAGGCTTGCTCCGCTGTGCTGACTTCAGCGAAGTAAAACTTAGACCGCTTGTCAGCGAGCTACTCTTTCCCCTTATCTCACGAGCGCAGGAACAGCAGTATGTATACACACTTGCAAGCATCTCCAAACGTGAGGAGTTGCTCACATCTTTCAAGGTAGCCCTCGGTGAAATCCGTTCCCTTGCGCAGCTGCAAACGTTCCTGTTTAAACATCAAAGCGGATTTCGCCTTCAAGGCTGCAACTTCCTTGCAACAAAAAGTGAAACAACCCCAATTGCACAGGAGCCGGGTATCCACAGCTTGAGTCCGATCATCAGAGACCAGAAATTGCTTGGATATGTGCTTTTGCAACCCACTCAGTGGGATGCATCGCTGCTTGAAACCCTGTCAGTTTATATCGGCGATGCCGCCCACCACATCCTACGACTCAACATGCCGCGCGCTTCTATACAACAAGTCAGTTCGGGCAAAGCCCGGACTGCAGACATATATCTGTATGGATCTCCACCTCAAGAACTCTCGCGCAGAAGCAAGCAAATTTTCTCCAATTTCGAACACTTGGTCACAGCTGTCTCAGAAGCAAAACCAATGGCTATTCTCACCGATTCCCTGTCAGCAGTTGAAATCATGGACCTTCGGTCCTTGACCAATACCAAGACCGTGCCGATTATTATGTATAAAAAAAGATGGTCGAACCAAGATGGTGAGACGTATTATAATCTTTCCCAAGTACTATTATGCGACCCGGCATTGGCCGGAAGCAAGGAGTTCCTCAACCGCCTTGAAGCGGTTGTATCGGAGATTCAGCCTTTAAAAGACGCTGCCAGCACCTTGGCAAAACGCATCTTCTTCGCCTTACACAGGCGTTTTGACACCCCGTTCGCCCGATGGGAGCTTGCCCAGGAGCTCGGGCTCAGCGAGGACTATCTTTGTGTTCTTTTCAAGGCTGAATACGGCCTGACCATCTGGGAGTACCTGAACAGATATCGTATCTGGCATGCAGCAAACCTGCTGGGCACCACCACGTTGCCGGTAGAGCTGGTTGCAAAAATGTCGGGTTTCACCTCAAGTCCCTACTTCTCCAGAATGTACCGAAGATTGACAGGCAAAGCTCCTTCGGCCTTTCGCAACGGGAGAAATCAGGCGCAATGATCCCTATGTATTATCGGTATTATGCAAGAATATTTAAGTATCGTGCGATTTCCTCCTTCTATACTTGACTTACACTCGGGGAGGGCCCTGCCCTTCCTGTGAAAGGGAGGATCCTATGAACAAACACCTACGCATCATCGTTGGTACGACTCTGTGCCTGCTGATGGCACTCTCCTTGCCCGCACAAGGGGCAAAGGAACAAGCAAGCGAACAAAAGCTGACACCAATCACCATGTGGTACGGCGCCTTGATGACCGAAGCCGGGCCTCCACCTGCAGACTGGGTTGTGTATGACATCGTACGCGACAAGCTTGGTATCGAGCTCATCCTCACCGCCCTGCCTTCAAGCGAAGGCGACCAGGACGTCAAAGTCCAGGCGGCCGGAGCTGCAAACAACCTTCCCGATGTCTTCATGGTACGCAGAACCCCTTGGCTCAGGCTGGTAAAACAGGGAGTCATCGCCGACGTGGACGACATGTATCCGCTCATGCCCAAGCGAACATCCGAAATGTACACCCCCGGAAGCCGTGCCTACACCACCTACAACGGCAAATCCTACGGCCTTGCCTCTCCCGGCGCCATCATCAAGAACGAGGGGGTAGTCATCCGCAAAGACTGGCTGGATAGGCTCGGTCTGGAAGTTCCCAAGACCACCGAGGAGTATCTGAACGTCATGCGCGCCTTCACCTTCAACGACCCTGATGGCAATGGAAAGAACGACACCTACGGGTTCGGCGCCTTTTTGGAAATCAACCCACGCGAGGAAGGTCTCGGACGTAGGCTCGACCCCTTCTTCGGAGCATTCGGCGTGGCCGGAACCTGGAACATGAGCAAGGACAACTTCGGCTTGAACATCCGTAAGCCCGCCTATTACGATGCCCTCGCCTTTGTAAAGCAGCTGGTCGATGAACGCTTGATCGATCCAAACTGGCTCTCCTACCGTAAGGACGACTTCAGAGCAGCTTGGAAGCAAGGCCGCTTCGGCATCATGCGCGAGCAGAATGGAGCCCTGGCCATGGAAGCCAATTACAAGCCGTTTGACATGAACTTCCCTGACGGGCAATGGATGGTCATCGATCCTCCGATGGGTCCTGAAGGCAAATCATCCGTAGGGGTGTACTCGGTCACCTATCGCATCACCGCTATAAGTGCAAAGGCTGCCAAGGAAGGAAAGAAGGAAGCCATCGCCCGCCTGTTTGAATGGATGAGCAGCGATGAAGGCTACTATCTCCTTGGTTGGGGCGTTGAAGGAGTGAACTACACCTTTGACAAGGACGGCATCCCCACAGCCGCCGGCATTCCCGACCCGGAAATGGCTTACACGCAGCCCAAGGGCAGACCGGTCATTCAGCTGGCAAATCTTATCTACCGCTATACCGATGCCGAGCTGAAGGCTACCTTCCCGACCTACAAGACTGCCAACGGAAGAAGCCAGAGCGCACTCGATGTCCTGCGTGACTTCCAGACCCGCGCTTGGACCGAGGATACCGGTGCCGATACCCTTCCGCTGCCCAATGACGACCTCAAGCGCTTCTATGAGCAGGGTGTTGCAGAGTTCATCACCGGACGCAGAGCGCTGAACCAAGCCAATTGGAAGGCCTTTGTTGCAGATTTCGACCGACTGGGTGGGAAAGCCTGGGAGGACGAAGCACGTGCCTACGCCCAGGAGAATGGCCTCCTGTTGTAGAAATACCAAACCTGGGGGAGCCTGTCGGGAACAAACAGGCTCCCTCGCTTCATGAAAGGACAAAGAACATGGATCGAGCTTTGCTGATACGTCTGTTGGGTGAAAAACCTGCGAAACAGGAAATACAAACAACCTATAGCCTTGCACCGCTAAAGCAGGAGGATGGGTATCGATACACCGAAATCTCCTACCGAGCATGTGATGGCGAGATGGTAGAAGCATTGCTCTTGATCCCCGATGGTGTGGATATTGAAACGAATGAGAAGCATCCCACCATCATAGCCCACCATCAGCACGGTGGCCGCTACGATGCAGGTATGCTCGAGCCGGCGGGCTTGTGCGACAACCCTGCAAACACCTTCGCTCTCACCTTGGTCAAGGCAGGTTTTATCGTCCTCTGCCCTGAGCAGATAGGCTTTGGTAGACGAAGGGAAAAGCTTGCCGATGGCCAGCACATGAACGGACGGGATAATGAGCGTTGGCTCTTCGTCCAGTACTACCTCAAAAATCGCACGCTGCTGGGCAAGTGCCTCTTCGACTTGGAATGTGCGGTGGATGTGCTTGAAAAGCTCCCGTTTGTGGACATAGAACGCATCGGCATCTGCGGCCACTCCATGGGAGGACTCATCGCCTACTGGTTCGGCTGGTATGAGAAACGCATCAAGGCAATCGCCTCGGTATGCGG
>JAAZAT010000063.1 GCA_012514185.1 Spirochaetales bacterium
GTAGTCTTGTCCTCTGTGACTATCTGCATGGAGAGCTTCTCAATAGCCTTTCTTCTCACCTCAGGATTCACTTTTGCATAAATCTTATGAATAAAACCCATAATATTTAAAATGACAACTCGGTGCTTATGACCCATTAGGGGCTGATTACTGTATCCAAGCCATTTGAATGCAGCTTACAGTTTACATAACGTGCAGATTTCTTTCTTTGCAACAATTCTTCTCCCATACTAATGGCAGGAGATTATTTATGGAAAGAGAATTACAAGCACACGGCAACTTTAGGGAGCAGTATCAGAAATTGAATGCTCATCTGGTGGAACTCAACTATTCTCAGAGATCGCTCCGACGATATGATGAGTATTCAAGACGCATCGACAGGACTCTTGGGGAAGGAGGAAAGAACGATTCAGAGTTCAACAAAGACACCTGTGATTGGGTAATCAAGCGATTCCTAGGAACCGGTACATTCGAAGCTTTGTCAAAATACTACAGAGCCCTCATACATTGTGCTCTAACTGTCTTCGAGTATTCCTCTACTGGGAGAATCTATCAATATACCCATCCCCGTGCCCCACAACCAGAAAGCCATCTCAGCAATGATATCGAAGGATACTGCAAGAGTGATGCAGCGAAAGGAAGGACTGAGAAAACACTACAAAAGAAACATTACTATCTCAAGATAATTGAAGGGTACTATTCCACCACCAAGGCTTTTCAAAGATGGAGCCAGCTGGGGAGGACCGATGTGTTCGATTTCATCGAATCCATAGCATCTTGCTCATCTTCACAGATGTGCACCTATTTGGGCCTTCTGAAAGGATTCTTGTCATATCTCTATGATGAAGGCAGGATTGAAGAAAACCTAGCCGTCTTTGTTCCCCGCAGCAGTTATAAGGGAAATCCAGAAATCCCTTCTGTATATAGCACGGATGAAATCGGGCTGCTGCTCGATTCACTCAACCGTGCTAGCCCGCTAGGAAAAAGGAATTATGCAATCATCCTCATCGCGGCACGGCTGGGGTTGAGGGCCAGCGACATAGCAAGGCTTGAATTCTCCTGTCTCATTTGGGAAAAGAGTTGCATATCTCTTATCCAGTACAAAACCAAGGAGCCCTTGGTTTTGCCCCTGACCAATGAGATTGGCAGCGCTCTCATTGACTACCTGAAATATTCACGCCCAAAGAGTGATTCCCCTAGGGTGTTTCTCAGATTGAATTCACCATTCAAACCCATGGAGGATTCCGCAGTATCTTCGGCCGTAAGCAGGGCATTCAAGAAGTCTGGCATTACCATTGCAAATCGTAAACATGGCTCCCATGCACTCAGGTTCAGTCTTGCAAAGCGTTTGCTTGATAGTAAGACACCCATTCCCATCATAGCGAAAATCTACGGCCATGTATCGACCCAGACAACGATGAAGTATCTTTCCATTGATGAGGATGCACTCAAGCAATGTGCCCTTGAAGTCGCCCCCTATACGTTCAAGGAGGCAATAATATGATGGAATACCACAGCATATACGCCCCATTGTTGAACAGATATATCACCTTCAAGAGAAGTTTTGGGTTCAAATTTCGCGAGGAGTATGCATTAAAACTCATCGATGATTTTTTCTATGGCATCGATGCGAAGGAAATAGGAATAACCCGGGCCGAGGCTGAAAAGTATTGCCGGCAACACCCGAATGAATCCGAAGCCAACCATGCAGCTAGGGTAAGCTGTATCCACAGGTTTTCGAAATTCCTAATGGATGTGGGATATACCTCGTTCATCCCAAGGAACATCAAATTTAGCTCTACCTTTACACCCAGGATTTTCACTCAGGATGAGATGGCGAGGATTTTTACCGTTACAGACAACCTGAAGAGCCCCAAAGGCTCCAACTATCACCACAAGGCCATGCCCATCATCATCCGCCTGTTGTATGCTACCGGGATGAGGGCGGGAGAAGTGGTTTCCCTTACGGTTGACGATATAAACCTTGAGTCGGGGATCATCTTGATAAGGGAACCAAAAAACGGGAAGAATCGAAAGATCCCTATATCAGATTCCATGCTGGAGATCCTCAGGGGATACGCGGCACGATTCAATGTCGGCGCTTCGGCAAAGCAGCATTTTTTTAGAAGGCCAAACGGGAAATCTTGTAACCGCAACTCCATCTACAGGTTGTTTCGAAAAGTCCTGGAAGATGCTGGAATACCCCACTTGGGAAGAGGCGAAGGCCCGAGGCTCCATGACGTGAGGCATACTTTTTCAGTTCACAGCTTCGCTTCAATGGCTGATGGGGGGCTTGACCTCTACTACAGCCTTCCGTTGCTGTCTACGTATTTGGGACATTCAAACCTGCAGGCTACTGAAGGCTATATCAGATTGACGGAGGAAATGTATCCCGGCATCATCGCAGACAGCAACAAGATTTCTCCTTCCATTTTCCCGGAGGTGTCCTATGAATAAAATGACACCAACCAATTTCCCTGTCTATCTCGATGCATTTCTGAATAAATATCTCCCTGAGGAAAGAAATTGCAGCGAAAATACTTTCAAAAGTTACTGTGATACCTTTTCATTGTTGCTACAGTTCATCAGGGACAATGAGCATATCAACGCGGAAAGATTGACACTTGAGGATTTCAACCACACGCTCATTGAAAGGTTTCTTGGTTACATTGAAAAAGAGAGAGAATGTTCAATTTCGACACGCAACGTGA
>JAAZAT010000006.1 GCA_012514185.1 Spirochaetales bacterium
CTTGGTTCCATCGGAGAAATCCTTCAGCTTGCGTGCTTTCTGCCTCGACTGTTCAGATGCAGTACTATCCATGCCGTTTTCCTTTCTTTGGCAATAATTATCGTGCAAATATCTGCCAATTAAGTGTAATATTTATCCAAATTTTTGGATTACCTACAATCCAAATTCTATGGAAATTATTGCTTGAGATTTTGCATTTGTAAAGAAAAATCGAAACAAAAACACATTTTCTGTTGAAATATTTCTTTGACACATAACAAATGTAGCTCTATACTGTCCTTGGCTATCCAGAAAGCAATTTTTAGCCAAATATTTTTATGGCGGCACTATGAGCAGATACATATTTGTAAATTTGAAACGGTTTGATATCTCACCCTCACACGCAGGTGTCAACAGGCTTGCTCCGATACATATGTGGGCACCGACAATAGTCTCCTCCCTTGAGCAAGGCCTGGCACAGGTAACAGCTCTTCCCAAGGACATGGTCTTTTCGGTTTTCTTTCCGGAAGCACATCTGCTTGGCGCCAGCCAGGCTAAGAATGTTGGGGCTCCTTTCCAGGTTGAGATAGGCTGCCAATCTGTACACACACAGGACACGATGGCCGGAGGCAACTTCGGAGCGTTCACCACGAGCCTTCCTGCCAATGCGGCCGTTGAGCTCGGCTGCAGCTGGACGCTGATCGGCCACAGCGAGCAACGTGCAAAACTTGCAGGCATGTATCAACTTGCCGATTGCGACGGAAGGCCGGCCATTCATCAGATTCTTAATCAACAAGTCCAACAAGCCTTGCAGGCGGGTTTGAAGGTGCTCTATTGCATCGGAGAGAAAGCTGACGAGGTGAACAAAACGGAAGAGGTGCTGACAGAACAACTGCAGCAAGGGCTCAAGGATGTCGATCCTTCCCGGATAGTGCTTGCCTATGAGCCGATATGGGCGATAGGACCCGGGAAAACACCGCCAAGCGCCGAGAAAATCCGTGAGATTGCGATTTTAGTAAAGAAACTCTATAAAGCTCCCTTGGTCTATGGCGGCGGTCTCAAGAAGGAGAATGCAGCCTCCATTGGAGCAATACAGGAACTTGACGGCGGCTTGATCGCCCTGACGCGATTCAGCGGAGAAATCGGGTTCTATCCCGAAGAATACTTGGAAATAGTACGTACCTACCTAGAAGGAGTTAACAGCATATGAAACTTTCTTTCGAATACGGCCAAGGCTTGATGGATGCCATCCTTCCCGATTCCACCGATGTGTTCATTCCGGGGGAAACAGTCCAAGACCCCCCTGTTCTTTCCGATATCGAGGCAGCCACACGAGAAGCTATTGCCAATCCAATGGGGATGAAGAGACTGAGCGAGCAACTCAATGCCGACAGCAAGGTCGCCATCATCTTCCCCGACCGTGTCAAAGGCGGCTTCCAGGCTGATTCACATCGTAAAATCTCCATCCCCATCCTCATCGAGGAGTGTACAAAAGCCGGTGTCAGCGATCGTAACATCACGCTGATTTGCTCCAACGGCCTGCATCGCAAGAACACCAAGGAGGAGATCCGCTCCATCCTTGGTGATGCAATTTTCAATCGATTCTGGGATTTGGGACAAATCGTCAACCATGACAGCGAAAATTGGGACAACCTGGTGGACCTTGGCTCCGAGGAGCAATACAACGCCCGCGTCATCATGAACAAGACAGTATTTGATGCCGATGTGGCAATCTTGGTCGGTCATGCCTTGGGCAACCCGTACGGCGGGTACTCGGGCGGCTACAAGCATTGTGCCACCGGCATCACCCACTGGAAGTGCATTGGGGCACACCATAATCCCAGCGTCATGCACAGAAGCGATTTCGTCCCGGTAAGCACCAACAGCTTGATGCGTTCCAAGTTCGACGCCATCGGCAAACACATGGAACGAATGATGGGTAAGGATTTCTTCGTCTGCGATGCTGTACTGGATACCTACCAGCGTCAGATCGCTGTCTTTGCAGGCCAGGCCGACTTGGTGCAGCAGGCTTCATGGAAGGTTGCCGATAAACGCACCTATGTTCACTGGGCTGAAAAAAAATACGATGTGATGGTCTTTGGGATGCCGCAGGCGTTCCATTACGGCAACGGCATGGGGACAAACCCAATTCTGATGCTTCAGGCTATTTCCGCCCAGATCATCCGGCACAAACGGATTCTCAGCGACAATCCGGTAATCATCTGCAGTTCTGCATGCAATGGTTATTTCCACGATGAGGAATTCCCTTCCTACCGCGAAACGTTTGAGCTGTTTCAAAAGAACTATGCCAATACACTTCCCGAGATTGAACGTTACGGCGAAGCAATGTCGATGCGCAAGGAGTATATCGATGCGTACCGCTACGGATACGGCTATCATCCGTTCCATGCATTTTCGATGATCAGTTGCGGTCACATTGCCGAGAAACAGTGTGCAGCCATTTACATTGTAGGAGCGCAGGAGCCTGGGTATGCAAGAGCAATGGGTATGAAAACACGCTCTACATTCGAGGAAGCCCTGCTTGATGCCCAAAAATATACAGGCTCCAATCCTTCGATCCTGGCTCTACCGAAAACTTTCAAGACGGCGAGTGTGCATTTGTGCATGAAGGGTTCCCAAGCAAGCGTAGCCGATGACATGTGCTGTCCATCCAGCCACTGAGCAAGGAGGAAAGAATGAGCGACTATTTCACGTATGGAGCAGCAGAACTTGCACAGCATGCCCGGATGCAGCTTACCATCCTCGATACTGCAAGGGATGTATTTCAGGCGATGGCCTTGGATATGGTTGCAACCATCGAGGATAATAACGCCCGCAATGAGAAGACGGTATTCATTGTTCCGGTCGGACCGGTGGGACACTACCCTCTCTTTGTAGAGATGGTCAACAAGAAGCGTCTGAGTCTGAAGAACGTGTGGTTTGTGAACATGGATGAGTACCTTGATGAACAAGACAACTACCTGCCTCTCAACCATCGGCTCAGTTTCCGCTCCTTTATGAATGAACATGTCTATGAAGCACTCGATCCCGATCTGGTCATGCCCCCTTCGCAGCGGCTCTTCCCCGATCCGGCCGACCCTGCCGCCCTTGACAGGCAATTGGAGGCATTAGGGAAGATCGATGTATGCTATGGAGGCGTCGGCATAACCGGCCATGTAGCATTCAACGAACCCGAGGATGTATCGGTACAGGAGTTCAGCCGACGCCCCACACGGGTGCTGACCATTTCTGCAGAGACACGGACGATAAACAGTGTCGGGGATCTCAACGGAGCCATTGATGCCATGCCCAAGCGGTGTGTGACCATCGGTATGCAACAAATCCTTTCAGCGAAGCGGGTTTATCTTGCCTGCTTCCGCGATTGGCATCGTGCTGTCGTGAGGCAGGCTGTATGCGGGACTGTAACAGCCGCCTTTCCGGTAACCCTGTTGCAAAACCATCCTGACGCCTCGATCACCATTCCAAAGAGCATCGCCGAGCCTGCCTATCCGAGCCTTTTGCGTTGACAATGCTCTTGCCAGCAACGGCCGCTTCTCTATATCATGGACAGAATGGAACAGACTGTCATATATCTGGAAGCAGGGGCCGCCTCGCTTCCAACCAATGCA
>JAAZAT010000173.1 GCA_012514185.1 Spirochaetales bacterium
ACCCCGTCCTTCATCTGTGCAATGGTCTCTTTGTTGATGATTCCCTTGGTCGCCTCAAAGAGCGGGCAGTGCAGAGAGACAACATCGCTTCTCTGCAGCAATTCGTCCAGCGATACATAGACATCCTGATGCTTCGGGTCCTGATAGGAGTCATAGGCAATGACCACCATGCCGAATGCACGCGCGATTCTGGCCACCGCCTGACCGATCCTGCCGTAGCCGATGAGGCCCATGGTCTTTCCTGCAAGCTCAATGAGCGGATAGTCCCAGAAGCAGAAATCCGGGCAGCTTGTCCAGCGTCCCTGTTTCACCGCATCACTGTGATGCTGGACGTGGTGGGCTATCTCCAACAACAGGGCGAAGGCGAATTGGGCGACTGCATCGGTGCCGTAGGTGGGAATGTTGCAAACAGGAATACCCTTCTCTTTCGCCGCCTGGGTGTCGACTACGTTGTAGCCGGTGGCAAGAACGCCGATGTACTTGATGTTGGGAGCCTTCTCAATGATCTCCCTGCCAAGCGGCGTCTTATTGGTGATGACGATATCGGCATCACCGATACGTGAGAGAATTTCCTCTTCCTTGGTACGATCGTAGACAGTCAAGGATCCGAGCCCGGCAAAACCGTCCCAACTCAGGTCTCCGGGGTTTTCTGTGTAGCCATCAAGAATGACAATGGTGTGCTGCATGAATGCTCCTTCAAAAGTTTTCATATCGTAGCATACAATAAAATCAGAAATTTGGTATCCTCACGCATCCAATCAAGTGTACGCAATAAACGATGGCCCACTTTTCCATACAGTCATCGTATTTGAGCGCATATCAGGATTACAGGATCATCATCAGGAGCGATAATACAATACTCGCGTACTGAAGCGGGTATGATGAACGTTTGTGCATAGTGCACTTCGAACGGCGTAAAAGCGTTGCTTGGGCTTGTGATGAGAGCACGTTCCCCCTCAACCAAGTTCAACACTTGAACACTGTCATCCATGATTACAGGACATGCCGTCCTCACGGTATAACGGAACGTGATGATAGGTTCGCGAATATGCAAGCCGGTCTGTTCAATCTCGTAATCGGGGTTTCTGCTCACAGTGTGTGCTTGTTCGAGAAGTTGGGCTTTCACCCAATCGGTATCTCGATCCCATTGGATGTTTCTCTTCCCATGGGCCAGATGCACCGGCCGGGGTTGTCCATCGAGTCCCAATCGCCCCCAGTCCCAGAGCTTGAAGGTGAAAATGTATGGGGTGGCACTGATTTCCAAAACCATCGTATCCTTGCCTGAACAATGAATGGTGCCTGCCGGGATCAGGATATGGTCATGCTTTTGTACGGGGAATGCATTGACGTATGCTTGAACTGGGAACGAAGCACCTGCATGTTCTGCAGCATCGAGATCGGCGAGCATCGTTTCTTTGTCACAATCGTTTTTCACTCCCAGATACACGACAGAATCATCTCCTGCATCCAGTATGTAGTAGCTCTCATCCTGTGTATAATGCATGCCGAATTCCTGTTGGATGTACTCAGTCAAGGGATGTACCTGAAGCGACAGGTTCCCTCCCCCCATGGTGTCAAGCAAGTCGAATCGTATCGGGAACTCCAAGCCATATCGTCCATGGACCTTTTCCCCAAGAAGTTCATGCGGTTTTGAAAAGACCACATTATTGGCTGGAATTTTGATGATCTCACCGCCAAATTCGAGATTGATGCAATTCTCTTCAACAATCCCATCGAAACACCATGCATAATTAGGTGCTTCGTTCGGAAGACCGAAATGCTGCTTCATCCACTGACCTCCCCAGACTCCCGGGTTGAAGTAAGGCTCCATCCGGAAAGGCCGGGTTGCAACTGCAGCGATCGCATCCCTGAGAACATCACCTGCAATCATTTTCGG